>JADILW010000033.1 GCA_017695095.1 Candidatus Cryptobacteroides avistercoris
GTCGAGAAGCGCCAGTGCGTCGGCGCAGCGCCCGCGGCTGACTATGGCGAGTGCGTCGGACGGCACCGTGCGGAGCAGGCAGCGCACCTCCTCCGGGGCCTGGAGACCTTCCGCCTCTTTCCCGCCTCCGCAGGATGTGAGAACCGCGAAGGCGAGTGCCAGGAATATGATGCACCTGAATCGCATATTCATACAAAGATATGAAGAAGCGGAGAGCGGAGCAAATTTATTTGCCTCTCCCGGGGGCCGCCGCGTCCCGGGCCATGAGGAAGTTGCGTTAATTTTTCAAATTCTGCGAGAAATCTTTATCTTTGCCGGATTCATTATATATAGTATGCAGGAAATCAGAAATATCGCCATCATCGCCCATGTGGACCACGGCAAGACCACGCTCGTGGACAGGATGATCTATCAGGCAAACCTCGTGCGCCAGCCCGAGAACCTGAACCAGCTCATCCTCGACAACAACGACCTCGAAAGGGAAAGAGGCATCACCATTCTCGCAAAGAACGTTTCCGTAACCTATAAAGGTGTAAAAATCAACATTATAGACACTCCGGGCCATAGCGACTTCGGAGGCGAGGTGGAGAGGGTACTGAACATGGCCGACGGCGTGCTGCTTCTGGTGGACGCCTTCGAGGGCTGCATGCCGCAGACCCGCTTCGTGCTCCAGAAGGCCCTGCAGCTCGGCAAGAAGCCCATCGTGGTGATCAACAAGGTCGACAAACCCAACTGCCGCCCCGACGAGGTCCAGGAGGAGGTGTTCGACCTGATGTGCAACCTCGACGCCAGCGACGACCAGCTCGACTTCACGACCGTCTACGGCTCCGCCAAGCAGGGATGGATGTCGCTCGACTGGAAGAAACCCACAGGCGACATCACCCCGCTGCTCGACACCATACTTGAGGTGATTCCCGCTCCCCAGGTCGTGGAGGGCACTCCGCAGATGCTCATCTCCTCTCTTGAATATTCGCCCTACGTCGGACGCATCGCCGTTGGCAAGATAACCCGCGGCGTGCTCAGGACCGGCCAGCAGGTCAGCCTCTGCAAGCGCTACGACATCATCCAGAAGCAGAAGATCAAGCAGCTGATGGTGTTCGAGGGCCTCGGCAAGGCCAACGTGGATGAGGTGAGCTGCGGCGACATCTGCGCCGTGGTGGGCCTGGACGGCTTCGAGATCGGCGACACCATCGCCGATTTCGAGAATCCGGAGCCTCTGCCTCCCATCGCCGTGGACGAGCCCACGATGAGCATGCTCTTCATGATCAACAATTCGCCCTTCTTCGGCAAGGACGGCAAATACGTGACCTCCAGGCATATCAAGGAGCGTCTCGACAAGGAACTCGAGAAGAATCTCGCCCTGCGCGTGAAGCCGGGCATGACCGCCGACTCCTTCGTGGTCTACGGACGCGGTGTGCTCCACCTCTCGGTGCTCATCGAGACCATGCGCCGCGAGGGCTTCGAACTTCAGGTCGGCCAGCCCAAGGTGCTCGACAAGACCATAGGCGGCCAGCGCTGCGAGCCTATCGAGGACCTCTCGATCGAGGTGCCCGAGCAGTTCGTGGGTTCGGCCATCGAGATCGCCACCCGCCGCAAGGCCGCGCTGCTCAGGATGGAACCCCGCGGCGACCGCACCCTGCTGGAGTTCGAGATCCCCACGCGCGGACTCATGGGACTGCGCTCCAACCTGCTGACCGCGACCCAGGGAGAGGCCGTGGTTGCCCACCGCTTCAAGGACTACCAACCCTACAAGGGCGACATCGAGCGCCGCACCAACGGGTCGCTGGTGTCAATCGAGACAGGAACGGCTATCGCCTATTCCATCAACAAGCTGCTCGACCGCGGCCGCTTCTTCGTGGAGCCCGGCGAGGAGATCTATGCTGGACAGGTGGTGGGTGAGCATACCCGCGAGCGCGACCTCAACATCAACATCTGCAAGACCAAGAAGCTGACCAACGTGCGCGCGGCGGGCTCCGACGAGAAGATCGTGCTGCCCCCGGCAATCAAGTTCTCGCTCGAGGAGGCCCTGGAGTACATCCAGGAGGACGAGCTCGTGGAAGTTACGCCCCACTACATGCGCATACGCAAGATTCTGCTCGATCCTCTCGCAAGAAAAAGAAATAGCGACAGCGAGGATTGACAACGAAAGAAATTTTTTGTAACTTTGCAACCCTTTATGGTTAGACTGATTGATTTGAAGCCCGGAACAAGCCGGCACGAATGGCATCTGGGCGGAGAGTTCTTTGAAGCTTTCGGCAATTCCGAGATACTCGGAGCCGGCATCGAAGTGAGCGCGAAGGTCAACTCCCATGGCGCCACGGTAGATGTCGCCTGCGAGATCCGGGGCGAGGTCACGGTAGCCTGCGACCGCTGCCTGGAAGATCTCAAGCTGCCGGTGGAGACCTCCTTCGAGGAGAGCTATGCGCCCGAGGGCGTCGAGCTTGACCTCAGCCAGGATGTCTACGACTTCATCTGCACCTCGCTTCCCTTGAAGCGCGTGCACCCTGAAGGAGAATGCAATCAGGAGACCGTAGGGTATTTGAGCGAATAATAATATTAAAAAGATAAAGAAATGGCACATCCGAAACACAAACTTTCAAAGCAGCGCAGGGACAAGCGTCGTACTCACGATTTCGCTCCCGTCCCCACTCTTGCGACCTGCCCCAACTGCGGAGCCACAGTGATATATCACCGTGTATGCCCTGAGTGCGGCTACTACAGAGGACGTCAGATAGTCGTCAAGAACGCTGAATAAGCTGTCTGCCTTCGGGCAGTACGGTCCCTTAGTTCAACGGATAGAACGAAGGTTTCCTAAACCTTAAATACAGGTTCGATTCCTGTAGGGACTACCAACAAGAAGAGGCCGACCCAAAAGAGATTTTGGGCGGTCTCTTTGTTTTATTATAGATAAAGATGTCCGCATTACTTTTTAGCCGGAGCGGGAAGTCTCCGGGAAGAACGGCTTGCTGATGCCTGGGATTTTCGTCCGGCATGTTTTTTTTTTGGGGGGGGGCTATGCCATTCCCGATGACGGACAGCTGTCAGACACGCTCATGAGTCCGTCACGGACATGCGCCGCATATTTTCTGAGGTTATGGGCCAGGGCGACAAGGCCGAACTCGACATTGACCTTTCCGGCCGACTTGAGACGGAACCTCTTGAAGCCGTGATTGAATTTGATGTCACCGAATACGGCTTCCGGCTCGATCGGGCGCCTGCTCCTGTGCATCAGACCCCTCCCGCCGGTCAGCAGTCCCCGGGCCTTCCTTTTGAATGCGTCCGCGGTGTGGTTCACTTCAATGGTACGGCTGTCTGACTTCCCCTTGTAGCACATTCCGCGCAGAGGGCAGCCGTTGCATCTCTTTGCCCTGTATACCGCCACGGACGACCTGTAGCCAAGATCGGAGACCGAGCTGCATGTCCCGACCCGCTCCAGATGCTGCCCCATCGGACACACATAGAAGTCCTTCTCCTCATTGTAGTGCATGTTCTGCACCAGGAACGCGTTGCCCTTGTACTTCCTTCTCATCTCCGCATGGAACATGGTGTATTTCACGTACGCATCTATGCCCTCGCCGTCCATGTACGCGTAGTTCTGCTCGTTCCCGTAGCCCGAGTCCGCTACTATCTCTTCGCTCTGCCTGCCGTATCTTTCCCTGAACGACTCCAGGAAGGGTATCATGGTGCCCCAGTCCGTCGGCCTCCAGTAGATTCCGTAGTTCGTGATGAACTGGTTCTCCGTCGCTATCTGGACGTTGTATCCCGGTTTCGTCTGACCGTTGCGCATCGCGTCCTCCTTCATCCGCATGAACGTCGCGTCCTTGTCCGTCTTGCTGTAGCTGTTCCTCTCGCCCAGAGTCTCCAGATGTCCGTTATATTCCTCCAGTTTGGGAAGGGACTCTTCCTTCACCTTCTGCACGGACTTCCGCAGTTTCCTGTCGCTGATGCCCCGCTCGTCCATCCTGCGCAGTATCCTTTCCGTCCGCCCGGCCAGGTCCGTCACGCCGGACTCCTCCGAAGCGCACTCCCCGTTCTCTTCGGAGAGGACCGACTCCGCCGTCTTGAGCACGGCTTCCACTTTCGCCTCCAGTCTCGCCTTGCTCTTTTCCACGCTCCCTTTCCATACGAAAGTGTATCTGTTGGCGACCGACTCTATCTTCGTCCCGTCGATGTACTGCACTTTCAGTGACACGAGCCCTTCCGCATTCAGAAGCAGCACCACCTGCCTGAACAGCTCGTCGAACCGCCCGTCCGACAGCCGCTCGCTTCTGAACCGGTTGATCGTCCTGAAGTCCGGCCTCGACATCCCCGCAAGCCACATGTAGTTCACGTTCTCCTGCAGAAGACGCTCCATCCGCCGCCCCGAATATACATTGCTCAGGTAGGAATATACTATCACTTTCAGTAGCATCCGCGGATGGTAGCTGCTCGTCCCTCCGCCCCTGTATGTCGACTCTATCCCCGACATGTCCAGCCTGTCAATCACCGCGTTCACGATCCGCACCGGATGGTCCTCCGGGACAAGTTCTCCCAATGTCGGCGGAAACAGCAGGCTGTCGTTCTGTCTGTACGATTTATATATTATCTTTGTCCCCATGGTAAATGTTTGATTGTTTCTTGTTTGCACTATGAATATAATAAACTTTTACCATAAAAACAACGGTTATTTGTCTGAATATCAGATAAATAACCGTTCATTATCACCCCCCCCCTCCCACACACTCTCTCTCATCCTCTCTGTATGACTGTCTGTCGTAGGCACAAAAAAAGAGGATGACCCTTAAAAGTCTTTGACTTTTGGGTCACCCTCTCTTTGTTTCTTGTATGCTTGTAGCCCGGATTGCAAATCCGGGCATACGTCTCTATCGCTGGAGCAGGGCGAGGAATTCGTTGAATTCTTCGTAGTTGACATCCTTTGTCGCGTCCTGGATGCAGAATATGTCAATCAGCCACCAGACGCCCAGACCGCCGAAGGTCAGGAGCTTGCCTACTCCGGCGCCTATCTTCCCGATATAGAAGCGGTCGACTCCCAGAGTGCCGACGAAGATGGACAGAATCAGGGAGACGGTGGGATCCTTATAGTCTACAAGCACGAGATTCTGATAGTTTTCCTCGTCGAGACCCGAGAGCGTCTCGCTGATCGACATCAGCTGCTGGTTGGTGAAGAACTTCTTGTTCATCGCCATCCATTGGTTGACCCTTGTCTCGGAGATCGCCGCGCCAGTCGTGTTCAGGTAAGCGACATAGTCGTTGACATGCGTGAGGACATCATTGTAGAGTTCTTCGTCGACGGGGTTCACAATGGCCTTCGTGCTCATGATTCCGGACGTTTCCGGGGTTTCAAGTCGGAATTCTCCGGTTCTTGTCGATGCGCCGGCCAGAGAGACTGCAGCCAGGAGAGCTGCGAATGCAAAAATGACTTTTTTCATATAAAATAGTTTTTTGATTGAATGGCTGTGTGAAAATAACAAATTTTCTGCGTATATTGCGCGCAGTGGTGCGATTTTCGCAAGAAAATTGAGCGCAAAATTGATTTATGATGAACAGATTTTTCCTTACGGCAGCAGTACTTATGACCTCGGCTTTCTTCGGGCTGAACTCCGCAAACGCAGAAAACAGGTATGATTCTATTCCCGAAGGGATAGAGACCGTCATTTCTGATTCGGAGCTCGGTTCTCTCGAAGCCATCAGCGCAGTCAATGCCAGGATGGAGGCCGCCGATCCTGCGGTCAGAGCTGAGGATCTCGCCGGACTCGGAATCATGGTCTCTGACTCCGCCATCGATGAGGGTGCGCTCCAGTCGTGGTTCGACGCCAGTTTCGGCGAAGGCCGCGAGCTTCCCGCCGCGGAGACTCTGATCTCCGACAGCGCTGTCGACGCCGAGGCGGCGATTCAGGCGGTGATGAAGGCTATTGAGCGATAAACTTGTAGATGATATATCCGATCTCCTTGGGAGCGGCCCCGGACTTCGCAGAGAATCTCGAAGCTTTGGCCGCTCTCATTGCGTATGAACGCAGGCAGGAGTCGTCGGACGAGACGCTTTCGTCGATTTCGGCGTCGATCACGTTACCTGCCGGATTCACTGTGACGGTGACCTTGACCTCGCCTCCGCCCATGCAGCGGTAGGCCGGGATGCTGAGACGGGAAGCCTTGCGCCCCGCAAGATTGTAGGAGACCACGGAGGGACCCTGGTAGACGGGCGCCTCCGTCTTTTTTTCGTCATTTTCCTTCGGGGTCACGGGGGCGGGTACGGCGTAGTCCTCATCCTGAATCTGACTGCCCTGCAGCAGTTCCTGACGCAGCCTTTCGGCGTCGGCGTAGAGCTGTTCGGCATCGGTGCCCCTGTCGTCGCGGAGCGCCCCCTCGTCGACGGCCAGGTTGCGGATGTCGGAGGCGGCTATGTTCTGATGAGTCGCGACGTCGCCTCCCAGTTCTTCCTGTAGCTTGCGGCTGATTGCCTCCTTGAATTCAGCCTCCTGCTGCAGGCGCTCCAGTTCGTCCTGCATCCTTTCCAGTTCGTCCTGACGGGTGAAGTCCAGCACGAAACTGCTTTCGCGGCCGAGCGAGTAGCCAAGACCGGACGCGAGCAGGACGATCAGCACCGCAAGGTGTACGATTACGGTGAGATATATTCCTGCTCTGTCTTCTCTTGGTAGTCTCTTCACTTCTGGAGCTGCTTCTTCTCGCGGAGCGACTTCTCGATGGTGTTGATGATCACGTTGATGGCGACCTTGTTGTGGCCGCCCTGGGGGATGATGATGTCGGCGTAGCGCTTGCTGGGCTCGATGAACTGGAGGTACATGGGCTTGACGGTCCTGGAGTACCTTTCGATCACCCATCTCACGTCCTTGCCTCTCTCGCAGATGTCGCGCAGCATGACCCTCATCAGGCGGTCGTCATCGTCGGCGTCGACGAAGATCTTCACGTCCATCTGCTCGCGTAGCTGGGGGCAGGTGAAGATCAGGATGCCTTCGATGATTATCACGTCGGCGGGGTCGACTCTGACGGTCTCTGTCTTGGAGCGGCTGCAGGAGATGTAGGAATACACGGGCTGCTCGACGCTCCTGCCCTGCTTGAGTTCCTCGAGCTGTGCGCACAGGAGCTCCCAGTCTATGGCGTCGGGGTGGTCGAAGTTGTGAGCCCTCTTCTCCTCGTCGGTGAGGTCGCTGGAGTCCTTGTAGTAGGAGTCCTGGGGTATGACCACCACCTTCTCGGTCTTGAGCTTTTCGGTTATGGCCTTGACCACGGTGGTCTTGCCTGAGCCGGAACCGCCGGCGATGCCGATTACCAACATAGGCTAATATTCTGCGTTCTTGGGGGTTCTCGGGAAGGGAATGACGTCCCGGATGTTGGCCATTCCGGTGATGAAGAGCAGCAGGCGCTCGAAACCGAGGCCGAAGCCGCTGTGGGGGCAGCTTCCGAAGCGTCTCGTGTCGATGTACCATTCGAGGGTGCGGCGGCTCATCTTGAGTTCGGTGATCCTGTCCTCGAGCTTCTTGAGGTCGGCCTCCCTCTCGGAGCCTCCGATGATTTCGCCTATCTTCGGGAAGAGTACGTCCATGGCCCTTACGGTCTTGCCGTCCTCGTTCTGCTTCATGTAGAACGCCTTGATGTCCTTGGGATAGCCGGTCAGAATCACAGGCTTGCCGAAATGTTTCTCGACGAGGTAGCGCTCATGCTCGCTCTGCAGGTCAGCGCCCCAGAACACGGGATATTCGAACTGGACGCCGTTCCTGGCCGCCTCTTCGAGTATCTTTATGCCCTCGGTGTATTCGAGACGCACGAAGTCGGTGTTCACGACGCCTTCGAGGCGCTGGATCAGCTCGTTGTCGTAGCGGTCGTTGAGGAACTTGATGTCGTCACGGCAGTTCTCGAGAGCGTAGCGCACGAGATGCTTGATGAAGTCCTCGGCGAGGTCCATGTTGTCGTTGATGTCGTAGAAGGCCATCTCCGGCTCTATCATCCAGAACTCGGCCAGGTGGCGGGGAGTGTTGGAGTTCTCGGCGCGGAAGGTGGGTCCGAAAGTGTAGATCTCACCGAGAGAGGTGGCTCCAAGTTCACCTTCGAGCTGGCCGCTCACCGTGAGGCTGGTCTGCTTGCCGAAGAAGTCCTTGGCGTAGTCGACCTCGCCCTTCTTGTTGCGGGGCACGTCGTTGAGGTCGAGGGTCGTCACCTGGAACATCTGTCCGGCACCTTCCGCGTCGGCGGCGGTGATCAGCGGAGTGTGGAGGTAGACGAAGCCCCTGGAGTGGAAATACTCGTGTATGGCGAAAGCCATCTGGCTGCGCAGCCTGAAGATCGCGCCGAAGGTGTTGGTGCGCGGACGCATGTGGGCGACTGTCCTCAGGTATTCGAAGGAAGTGTCCTTCTTCTGCAGGGGGTAGCGGACGGGGTCGCATTCGCCGTAGACGGTGATCTCGCTGGCGCGTATCTCTACGCTCTGACCGCTTCCCACGGACTCCACGAGCTCGCCCCTGACTCCTATGCAGGCTCCGGTGCTGATCCGCGGAAGTTCTGCGGCGGCCTCGGAATTCTTGTCAACCACTATCTGGATGTTCTTTATCGTGGAACCGTCGTTGAGGGCGATGAAGGCGATCTCCTTGTTTCCGCGCTTTGTCCTGACCCAGCCCTTGGCCAGCACCTCATGTCCTGCCTCGCTGCTGAGCAGGTCCTTTACTTTCGTTCGAAGTATTTCCATTTTTGATTTATTGGTTTTAAAAAGAGGGTGACCAAATATTGACCACCCTCATTTCTGTTATTCTTTCCGGACGAAGCGCTCAGGCAAGCCTCAGCAGCTTCTGTCGCTGTCGAGCTTCAACTAGTTGCTGCCCGACGGTTTTCTTGCCGAATACATGATGTTCAGCGCTGAGCAGCGTCTGAGCTCCTGCTTCACATCGGTGATGATACCCATTCTGACATTCTGGTCAGCCCTGATGCTCACGGTCATGAACTGGCGGTCACCCTCGCTCCTTGACTCACGCTCTGCAGCGATGAAGTCGCCGATGTCCTGAGGGGTTCTGAAGGCGTCGTTCAGCTGGATACGGGGCTCGTTACCATACTGCGCCTGCAGTGAACGGATAGGGGGACCGATGTTTATGTATGAGTTGAGGTCCTTTCTTACGAGCTTTGTAACTTCTGACGCTTCAGGCATGTTGACCTGAACCATGTTCTCGGTCTCACGGAGCTGAGTGGTCACCATGAAGAAGAACAGGAGCATGAACACGATATCGGACATTGAGGCGGTTGAGATGCCAGGTGCATCCTCTCTTCCTCTTTTGCTGAATTTTGACATAGTATTTTCCTCCTATTTTATCTTCTGTTACCAACATCTACAGGTTCTGCCTCGGAAATGTTCTGAGGAATGGCATCCTTCACGATTTCCTGGGTGTCTTCATCGAGTGCGGTGAAAACCTTGCCATAACGGGCGAGAGAGAACTCGTCGCGAAGTTCGTTGATGGCCTTTACAAGTTCGTTCTGCACTGCGATGTAGGCCTGATAGCTGGTACCACGGTCATTCTGAAGGGAGATCACTCCCTGTGAGACGGCGTATTCTCCCAGGCCCTCGATCTGGGTCATCTTCCTTTCGGGAAGCTCGGGATCGTTGGTGGGGTTGGTGAGGAATACCTTAATCCTGTCCTTGAGCTGGCTGATGTCCATAGGCTCTGATCCGGCAAAAAGTCTATCCGAAGAATTGATTCGCACAACGATGATGTTGCGGCGATTTACCTTCTGGTCCGTAAGCTGCTGGTTTTCAGCAGGCATAGGAGGCAGACGACGTGACAATCCGGACTGTGATCCCATTGATGAACTCATCAGGAAGTAGCACAGAAGCAGGAATGCGATGTCTGCTGTAGAAGTCGAGTTGATTCCCGGTGTTTTTTTGCTGGACATAGTCTATTTCCTGTTTGAGATGGACAAACGTATCTCTCCCACTACGATCGCCGCTACGGTGAGGGCAGCAAGGAGGTAGATGAGGTTAAGAACGGTATCTGTAAGTTTGAGCGTGGACGCGGTGTCCTCCCTTCCGGGAATGGGCTCGCCGGATGCGATGAAGTACGCAACCAGGCAGACAACGGCCAGAGCCACAACTCCGAGGGCTACTCCGAGGAGGCCTTTCGGGTTGTCCTTGGCCATCAGGATGCCGCCGACGATCACCCATGAAACCAGGGCGATGCCGATCAGCACGTATGCCCAGTAGAGCATCACGTCAATCGGCTGTCCGTCGTTGCTCGTGAAGCCGACAGCTGCGGCCCATACAGCAAGCGCGGCGCTGATGACGATCAGCAGTACCATGCACCATTTGAATATCTTGTTAAGTTTCATAATTGTTCGATAAAATCGCTAAATGCTTTTTACTTCTTCTCTGAGTATTTGGTGAGTACATCAACGAGGGTGATTGATGAATCCTCCATATCGATGGTGATTGAGTCAATCTTTGAGATGATGTAGTTGTAGAACACCTGAAGAATCATAGCGACGATCAAACCACCCACGGTAGTGATCAGGGCGACCTTCATACCTCCGGCCACAACGTTAGGTGAGATGTCACCTGCAGCCTGGATGGCGTCGAACGCCTGAATCATTCCGACAACGGTTCCGAGGAATCCGAGTGAAGGAGCAAGGGCGATGAACAGCGAAATCCAAGAAAGTCCGTTCTCCATCTCGCTCATCTGAACTGAGCCGTAGGAAACGACGGTCTTCTCGACAACGTCAACTCCCTGGTCGTAGCGGAGGAGTCCCTGATAGAAGATGCTGGCAACGGGTCCGCGGGTGTCGCGGCAAACCTTCTTTGCCTCCTCGATGCCGCCCTTTGCGAGGGCTGCCTCAACCTGAGCGACGAGCTTCTTGGTGTTGGTCTTTGAGAATGTGAGGAAGAGGATGCGCTCGATGCAGAGTGCGAGACCGAGGATCAAGCAGAGGGCGATCATGGTCATGAATCCGGGACCACCGTCGATGAACTGGGTCTTCAGAGCCTGGTGAAGGGGAACTTCAGGGGCTGCTGCGGTGAGGTCAGCAAGGCTGGTAGCTTCGCTGGCGGCGGGAGCAGTTGTCTCAGTTGCTGCAGGAGCCTCGTCCTGAGCAGAAGCAACGTTGGCAGAGAAAGCCATTACTCCGGCAACTGCCAAAAACACAAGAAACTTTTTCATAATGATTTTTAATAATGTATTATTAGTTGTAATATTATTTGTCTTTAAATCCGGTGCAATTTAGCAATAATATTTCATTTGTCAATATTTATTTTGAGATTTCGCCTTTCAGATTCCTCCCGAGCAGCTGTTTCACCCGTTCGTTGTCGGCGTAATTTCCCATCAGGTAGAACAGTTTCCCGAGCGCGCTTTCGGTCGTGATGTCGTGGCCGGAGACCACGCCCGCCTCCTTGAGGCTGCGGCCCGTGGCGTAGAGGTCCATGTCCACGTCGCCGCTCAGGCACTGGGTCACGTTGAGCAGTATCTTGCCCCTGGTGACGGCCTCCCTGACTATCTCCAGGAACCAGGGCTTCGAAATGGCGTTGCCGGAGCCGTAGGTCTCGAGTATCACCGCGCGCGTCCCCGGGCCCAGCAGTATGTCCCTCACGGCCTGCTCGGTGATGCCCGGGTGGATCTTGAGTATCGAGACCCTCGTGTCGAGGACGTCGTGGATGCCCAGGCTGCGGCTGTGCGAGGCGGGGTAGTGGATGAAGCCGTTGTTGTATTTGATGCTGATGCCGGCAGTGGCGAGCGGCGGATAGTTCGGCGAGCTGAAGGCGTCGAAGCCGGTGGCGTTGACCTTGGTGCTGCGGTTGCCCCTGAACAGCTGGGAGTTGAAGCAGATGCACACTTCGGGCACCACCGCCGCGCCGTAGGAGTCCTTGGCCGCGGCGATCTCCACCGCCGAAATCAGGTTCTCCTTGCCGTCGGTGCGGGGCCTGCCCACGGGGAGCTGGCTGCCGGTGAAGATCACTGGCTTGCAGAGGTTGTCGAGCATGAAGCTCAGGGCCGAGGCGCTGTAGGCCATGGTGTCGGTGCCGTGGAGTATCACGAAGCCGTCGTATTGTTCGTAGCGTTCGCGGATCAGCCCGGCAAGCGACTGCCAGAGAGCGGGCTCCACGTCGGATGAGTCGATCAGAGGCGAGAAGGTGTAGGAGTCGATGGTGAGCCCGAACTTGCGGAGTTCGGGCACCTCTTCCAGAAGACTGTTGAAGTTGAAGGGCTTGAGGGTCCCGTCCGCCGGGTCCTCCTTCATTCCTATGGTGCCGCCCGTGTAGATCAGCAGCACCGACGAGGTCTTCGCCGACTTGTCCCTGAAGAAATTGAGGTTCATAAGGCAAAAAGTTTACGTGCGTTGGCGGTGGTGGCTTCGGCCACCTCTTCCAGCTCCCTTCCCGTGCGGCGTGCGACTTCCGCGGCGATCAGCGGGATGTAGGCGCTCTCGTTCCTCTCCCCGCGGTGCGGCACGGGCGTGAGGTAGGGGGCGTCGGTCTCCAGCAGGATGCGGTCGAGCGGGAACTTGCGGAGTTCTTCGGCTATCGAGGCCTTCCTGAAGGTGACCACTCCTCCCACGCCTATGTACCAGTCGCCGCAGCGGCTGAGCCTGCTGAAGGTCTCCCAGCTGCCGCTGAAGGCGTGCAGGTTGCCCCTGAGGTGCAGGTGGCGGCAGTCCTCGATAATCTCGAGGAAGTCGCCGGCGGCTTCGCGCAGGTGGATGTTCACGGGGAGGTTCCATCCCGCGGCGAGCTCCAGCTGTACGCGCAGCGCCTCCTTCTGCTCGGCGGCGAACTCCCTGCCGTAGTGGTAGTCGAGCCCTATCTCTCCGACTGCGACGGCGTCGGGGGTGTATGCGGCTTCGAGCGCGTCGATCTCGTCGCGCCAGTTCTCGCGGACCGAGCCGGGATACAGGCCTATCATGTGGCGCAGGGTGCCGGGGTGCCGCGCGGTGAGCTCCAGCATACGGCCCCGCTCGCCCGAATCGACGTCGGCCTGGAGCATGGTGCTGACCCCTGCGGCCACGGCGCGTCCTATCACTTCGTCCTCGCAGCCGGCGAAGGCTTCGTCGTAGGTGTGGGAATGGGTGTCGATGAACTCCATATTCTACAAATTTAATCTATTCGCCGATAAATGGTATCGCCGGCGGCCCAAATTCTACATAAAACTGCTGCTGACGCTGCATCTGAGGAACATGTCGCTCACGATGAAGCCTGAATTCTCGAGCAGACCGGCCAGCCGCGCGACTTCCGGGTAGGCGAGTCCGCTGAGGCCGCAGATCTCGTCGTAGCTGACCCCGCGGCCGCGGCGCACCAGCCGGAATATCTTCAGCAGGTTTTCGATGTCGCCGGCGCCCTGTCCGCCGGAGAAGCGGCGGCGTATCTCTTCTTCGGGGTCCGGTTTCCCGCAGACTATGCTGCCGAGTCCGAGGCTGGAGAGC
>JADILW010000034.1 GCA_017695095.1 Candidatus Cryptobacteroides avistercoris
CTCGCTTCCGGAAGCCTAGGCATCCCCCGTTCGCCCTTCTCCTCTTTCTCTCGTCTCGAGTTATTCTTTGAATCACTCTTTTAGTTTAGCCTATTCTTCTTGCTCTTTGAAATTGCTACCCTCTGACGTCGGACCATCTCACGATGGCCGACACAGACTGTATCATTTCTTTACCTCGTTCTCTCTCAGTATTGTCAATGAACTTTGTTTTGTAGTCCCCTCGTTGAAGGGGATGCAAAGATACACACTTTTTCTTTAGCTGCAAATTTATTTTTAATTTTTTTTCAATTTTTATTCATCGATGCTCACGAGCACGTAGTCCTTGCTTCCAAGGCCGATCTGCTCGGCATAGTCGACTGTGTGCCTTCCGTTGCGGCTGGTGACGCGCTCGATCAGAGGCCTGTTGTCGTTGCCTTCGGTCGGCTCCATCTCGAACACGTAGTCGAGGCAGGCCTCGTCGAGGGCCACAGGGTCGAGCGAAGCGAAGATGCCCACGTCGAGCATCAGAGGGTCGGCGGGATGAGAGTCGCAGTCACAGTCGACCGAGAGGTTGTTCATCACATTTATATAAAGGATATTCTCGCCGAAGTAGTCGGCCACACCCTGAGCCGCGGCGGCCATGGACTCGAGGAAGCCGTCCTGGGTGTCTTCCCTGATGTTCTGCCACATCTGTCCGGCGTCTTCCGTGGCTCCGGCACTGTGAATGTAGGCCTTGCCGTTGGCCGAAGCCACTCCGATGGACTGGTTCTTGATGACCCCGCCGAAGCCGGCCATCGCATGCCCCTTGAAATGCGCGAGATTGATCATGAAGTCGTAGTTCTGCAGGTGTGTGCCCACGATGTCGTACTTGATGTGCGTCGTGTCCCTGACGGGGATGGTGAACTCGCCTTCGGAATCCATGATGTCCACGTCGGCGATGTCGAAGAAGCCGTGCTCGCGGGCGGCCTTGAGGTGCTCTTCGGTTGACGAGCGCCGGCCTTCGTAGGCGGTGTTGCACTCGACGATGGTTCCGTCAACCTTCTGGACGAGGTCCTTGATCAGCGAGGGCTGGAGGAAGTTGTGTCCGCCGGGCTCTCCGGTGCTGATCTTGACGGCCACGCGGCCTTCGGCGGGACGGCCGAGGGCTTCATAGATGCGCACGAGGGCCTCGGGGGAGATTTCGGTGGTCATGTAGACCACGGGCTGCTGAGGTTCGGCAGCCTTGCCGGAACAGGCTGCCGCCAGCCCCAGCATCATCGCAAATAGAAAGATCCTTTTCATATCTCTAAAAAGATTTGGTTTGACACAATTATCGACGATACAAATATATATTCTATCGCCGTCACCCGCACAACCAATTTTACCTTATATATTACCATTTTTACCTGATACGGCATAGCCCTGCGGGGATACCTCCCTCGTGAGAGGCTAGCCGCCCGCGGCTGTGAGCGGGCAATGCCTGAAGCATAGCGAAGGGCATTGATGAAGCGCAGCGGAACCTCTCACGAGGGAGGTATCCCCGCAGGGCGTACATCACTTGTAAAAAATAAATATAAAAGGTAATTTTACGCCTATGGAAAACATTAAGGACAGATTCTTGCGCTATGTCGCCGTGGACACCCAGTCCGACGAATCCAGCGACAGCCAGCCTTCGGCAAAGAAGGAACTCATACTTCTCGAAATGCTCCGCGACGAACTCCGCGGAATGGGAGTCAGCGCCGAGCTTGACCAGTGGGGCTACGTGATGGCCTCCATACCCGCCAACACCGACGCCAAGGTCCCGGCCATAGGCTTCATCGCCCATGTCGACACCTCGCCCGACGCCCCCGGCAACGACATCAGACCCCAGATAATCGAAAACTACAACGGCACCGACATCCCGCTCAGGGGAGTGCCCGGAATGAGCCTCAAGACCTCTGAATTCCCTGAAATACTGCGCCATGTCGGCGAAACCGTCATCACCACCGACGGCACGACCCTTCTCGGCGCCGACGACAAGGCCGGAGTAGCCGAAATCATGGACGCAGTGCAGTATATCGTGAACCATCCCGAATTCAAGCACGGCGAAATCAAGATCGGCTTCACCCCCGACGAAGAAATAGGCCGCGGAGTAGTCAAGTTCGACGTGGCGAAGTTCGGCGCCGACTACGCCTACACCATGGACGGAGGCGAAGTCGGAGAGCTCGAGTTCGAGAACTTCAACGCCGCCGCAGCCTCAGTCCACATCCAGGGCCGCAACGTCCACCCCGGCTATGCCAAGGGCAAGATGCTCAACTCCCTGCTGATCGCCCAGGAATTCAACGCCCTGCTGCCCGTGGAGCAGAGACCCGAATACACCGAAGGCTACGAAGGCTTCATCCATATCGTGGGCTTCAAGGGCACGGTCGAGGAGAGCACCCTCAACTACATCATCAGAGACCACGACCGCAGCCTGTTCGAGAAGAAGAAGGCCGAGATGCTGCGCTGCGCCGAGTTCATCAACGGCCGCTACGGCGCCGGCACCGTCGAACTCACCATCAGGGACCAGTACTACAACATGCGCGAGCAGGTCGAGCCGCACTACCACGTGGTGGAGAAGGCCGTGAAGGCCATGGAGATGGCCGGGGTCGAGCCGCACATCCAGCCGATACGCGGAGGCACCGACGGCGCCAACCTCTCCTTCAAGGGCCTGCCCTGCCCCAACATCTTCGCCGGAGGACTCAACTTCCACGGCAAATACGAGTGGGTGTCGGTGCAGAGCATGGAGAAGGCCAGTGCCGTGATCCTCAACATCATCCGCCTCTACGCGGAGCAGTAGCTATTTCTCCTTGCGGAGCGAAGCCCAGATCATGTAGGCGCAGATGAGCACCAGCGGCACGACGGCGATCAGCTGCGCGCCCGAAGCGTATGCGCCAGGAGCGACGGTGTTCCATCCGTCCATGAACCAGTCCACCTGAGCGAACTTCAGGATGGCCGACAGCACTCCCATGAGCGCGCCTCCGGCGATGAATCCGCTGGCGATCAGCGTACCCTTCTCCTGACGGGCGGCGTTCACCGCCTTGTCCTTGCTGCGGGTGCTCACGAACCACGAAATCGCGCCTCCGAGCAGCAGCGGAAGGTTAAGGTCTATGGGGATGAACATTCCGAGGCAGAACGCCAGCGCGGGAACCTTCAGCATGGTGAGCAGGATGGCGATCACCGCGCCGATGCCGTAGAGCAGCCAGGGCGCGTTGCCTCCGTTCATCATGGGCTGGATCACCGCCGCCATCGCATTGGCCTGAGGCGCGACGAGCGCACCCTCTCCGGAGAAGCCGAAGGTCTTGTTGAGCACGAGCATGACTCCGCCCACCGTGGCGGCGGCAACCGCCACTCCCACGAACTTCCAGACCTCCTGCTTGCGCGGGGTGGTTCCTATCCAGTAGCCTATCTTGAAGTCGGTGATAAGTCCGCCGGCGGTCGAAAGAGCCGTGCAGACAACTCCGCCGATGACCATCGCGGCCACCATGCCGGCGTTGCCCTTGAGCCCCGTGACCACGAGCACCAGAGCCGTGATGATCAGGGTCATGATAGTCATTCCGCTGACGGGATTGGTGCCCACGATCGCAATCGCGTTGGCCGCCACGGTGGTGAACAGGAAGGAGATCACCGCCACGATCACCAGGCCGATGAGCGCCTGCCATACGGTGTTCACCACGCCGCCGAGGGCGAAGAAGGCGAAGACCGCGAGCAGCGAAATCGCTATGCCCCAGACGACCTTGTTCATGGGGATGTCCTGCTGGGTGCGCTCGGTCTCCTCCACCGCGGCGCCGGGCTTGCGCCTGAACTCGCCGGCGGCGAGGCCTACGGCGCTCTTGATGACTCCGGCGCTCTTGATGATGCCTATGATGCCGGCCACCGCTATGCCGCCTATGCCTATGTGCCTGGCGTACTCGCTGAATATCTGGTCGGCCGACATTTCAGAGACCGTCTGCGCGATGTCGGTGCCCATGAGGTCGATCACCTGTCCGCCCCAGATGAGATTCATCAGGGGAATGATCACGAACCACACCAGGAAGGAGCCGCAGCAGATTATGAAGGCGTATTTGAGGCCGACGATATAGCCGAGACCCAGCACGGCGGCGCCCGTGTTGAGCTTGACCACCAGCTTGACCTTGTCGGCCACCACCTGTCCGAAATGCACGAAGGTGGTGCTGATCGTATCCGCCCACGCGCCGAACGTCGCGACTACGAAGTCGTAGACTCCGCCTATCAGGCCGGCGGTCAGCAAGGTCTTGGCGCTCTTGCCGCCGCTCTCGCCGCTCACGAGCACCTGGGTGGTGGCGGTAGCCTCGGGGAAGGGATACTTCCCGTGCATGTCCTTGACGAAATACTTGCGGAACGGGATGAGGAACAATATTCCGAGGAAGCCTCCGAGCATGGAGCTCAGGAACATCTGCCAGAAATTGACATCGAGCCCGAGTATGTAGATGGCCGGAAGCGTGAAGATGGCTCCGGCGACGACCACGCCCGAGCAGGCGCCTATGCTCTGGATTATCACGTTCTGCCCCAGGCCGCCCTTCTTGCCGAGGGCGCTGGTCATGCCGACGGCGATGATTGCGATGGGGATGGCGGCCTCGAACACCTGACCGACCTTGAGGCCGAGATACGCCGCGGCGGCCGAGAACAGGATAGTCATCAGCAGGCCGAGGGTCACGGAATAAGGGGTGACCTCAAGGGGTTTCTCTTCAGGACTCAGGAGGGGCCGGTAGCTCTCCCCCTGCTTCAATTCCCGGTGGGCGTTCTCCGGCAGGCTTAGATTCTTGTTGTCTTTCATCTCTTGCTTTCTGATTTTGGTATCGTTCTATATATTTCTGGAGCAGTCTCAGGTCTCTTGCGGCCTGTCTGGCCTGGAGTCTGAACTGGCGCTCTTCCCTGCGCCGTATCTTCTCCTCGGCCCTCCTGGCCTTTTCAGCGTCGCGGGCGGCGTCCCTGGCGTCGAGTTCCGCCCAGCGGGCGTCGCGCCTCGCTATGCGCAGAGCCCGGCGCAGCTCCCTTTCGCTCATGTATTCCTCTTCCGGAGCGGCTGCGGCAAGGCTGTCGGCCACGGCGAGGGAGTCGCTGAGCGCAAGACTGTCGGCAATGGCCAGAGAGTCGCTCCGGACACCGAGGCTGTCTACCATGGCAAGGGAGTCGGCCTCCGCCTGCCGCTGCTCGTCGAGCCGGCGCTGCCGTTCCTTCATGCGTTTGCGCTGCACCGCCGCCTCAAGTTCGGCATAGAGCTCGTCCATGAATCCGGTGAAATAGAAACGAGTCTGCTCGAACACCGGCCGCTCGATGGCCTCGTAGTGCCGGCGCTCCGAAGGCCGCACCGTCAGGGTCGTAATGGACTCAGGGCTCTCGGGCCGCAGGTCCGGCTGCCATGAGAAGCCTCTGAGCACGGCGTCCGCCGGCGGCAGCTGGACTATGGGATAGGCGTCGCTCTTGGGCGACTCGAAATAATAGACCGTCTGGAGCTCGCCCTCTGACATCGTGGCCGACAGCATCGTGCTCTCGACCTTGTTGACGGTCGCCAGCTCGTCGTTCTCCTCGAGATAGAACAGCGCGGAGACTCCGCCGAGAGCGTCGAAGCGTCGCAGGGCGGCGTCGGCGTCAAAGTATGCCATGATCTCGGCGCTGCGTATCTGGTCGTAGTGGACGCTGTCCTCCCGGACGGCTATGAAGGCGTTCGACATCAGATTGGCCCTGTCCACGGCATTGTCCCTGACCAGCACGAAAAGGCTGTCGGAGGTATACTGGCGGTTGCCCTCGTTCCAGACTATGGGGTTATGGTAGAACCTCGCGATGGAGTCCAGCTCGCTGAAGCGCACGGAGTCGCTGCGGACCTGCATGTCGCGGCGGAAGATGCGCACGTTGCCGATTCCGGTAAGATGCCCGATGCGGGAGGTGTCGGGAGGTGCGGCGAGGCTGTCGGCCACGGCGAGGGAGTCGCCGGCGGCGAGCAGGAGAGAGTCGGCCGCCGAAGCAAGCGCC
>JADILW010000035.1 GCA_017695095.1 Candidatus Cryptobacteroides avistercoris
GATGAAACGCGTTTCATCTAATTTCTTTATATTGCAGAATCTTAACAAGTTATAGAGGTTTCACCAACCAAAAATGTCAATTATACCAGAACCACCGCACGACCCTATACTGCCGGCAGGCCGACCCCGCCGGACATACGAAAAAGGCACCTGCAGAAGACTGCAAGTGCCTGATTTATATAGTGGTGCTCCCTTAGGGGCTCGAACCCTAGACACCCTGATTAAGAGTCAGGTGCTCTACCAACTGAGCTAAGGAAGCAAAATTTCAACTCGTGACCCGTTCGGGGCTCGAACCCGAGACCCCCACATTAAAAGTGTGATGCTCTACCAACTGAGCTAACGAGTCCTCCGTTTTGGGATTGCAAAGGTATCCTTTTCCCGTGAATTCTCCAAATTTTCCTGCAATAAATTTTAAAAATTTATACCTTTGCGCCCGTCAAATCAAATAAGGTAGTGTATGCAAGGTATTTGGACCATTCTGCTGCTCGTGGTGTCTAACATTTTCATGACCTTCGCGTGGTACGGACACCTGAAGCTTCAGGAGCTCAAGATTTCCGACAGCTGGCCGCTGATATGCGTGATACTCTTCTCCTGGGGCGTGGCCTTCTTCGAGTATTGCGCCCAGGTGCCTGCCAACCGTCTCGGTTCCTCCATCAACGGCGGCCCGTTCAGTCTCGTCCAGCTCAAGGTGATACAGGAGGTGGTCTCGCTGATAGTCTTCACCGTGATCATCACCTTCCTGTTCAAGGGGGAGGGAATACACTGGAACCACATCGCGGCGTTCTGCTGCCTCGTGATGGCCGTGTTCTTCGTCTTCATGAAGTAGCCAGCTGCATCGATGCGCTGCAGAGGGTCTGCTCCCGGGCTCTGGCGATGAACAGGAACCCGTCCGGAGCCTGGCTTCTCAGTCCAGTCGAGATGTCGGTGCCGCGGCGCACCTCGTGCCGGTAGTTTATGTCCAGCCTGACCGGCCCCTCTCCGCAGATCGCGCAGTCGGGCAGCATGTCGAACATCATGTCCAGATAGCGGATGTTGTTGAGGTGTCCGTTGAAGTCGCAGTCGCTGTAGCCTATCCTGCGCCTGTCCTCCACCTCGGGGCTGAAGTCCCGGATGCGCCGCGGGCTGCGGCAGGGGACCGTGAGGTCGGCGACCTCGTCCACGATATCGGGAAATACCGGCCTGCGGGTGCTCTTGTCTATCACGCACCATTCTGTCGTGCCCCTGCCGAGCTCCCTGCCGTCGCTGTCGGTCACCCGTGCACAGCGGTTGTAGGTGAGGCCGCTTCCCGGGGCGGGCCATACGGTCACGTAGATGTCGCTGTAGAGTTCCGGCCTGAAGTCGATCTCGAAGGCCGATCGCAGCAGGATCCAGCTGCGGTTGTCCCTGGCCATCACGTCGAGGCCGTAGCCCTCAACCCTTATGTTCTGGCTTATCGCGCTTATCATCTGGCCGCAGAGCGAGGGTACGGTGATGCGGCCGTTGAAGTCGGTGTTCTCGGGTACTGCCGAGTATTCGTAGGTGTTCATCTGTTTCATGTTTCAAGCGGTTTGTGCGGCAAAGGTAGGCTGTCCGGGCCTTGGGATGAAATAATTGGGCTGTATGGTGCTGAAAAGTCAATGAAAACCTTGTTTTGTGGACTAAAAGCACTATTTTAGGGACGAAAACCGGGGCGAAGGATTTTCGTCCCAGCTAATTCAGGGACAAGAATGGACTCAATTTTCAAGATGCCGCGCAGCTTTTCGCGCCATTTGCTCTATGTGCTGCTGCTCCCGGCCTTCTTCATCTGCTTCTGCTCGCTCTACGACCCCTTCTCGATAAAGGAGTTCTATGAGGTAGGCGGGAAGAGCTTCTTCTTCCACTTCCTGATGCTGAGCTGCATAATACTCGGCGTACTGGCGATCACCCGGCTGATTCTCAGCGTGCTGAGCAAGATAGTCGTGTTCCGGCGCTGGCACTATGTGCTCTGGTGTCTGGCCGAGATAGTGATAATCTCGCTTTTCATGGCCATGTACACCTCGCTCTTCTACGGCGACGAGCTGCCTTATTTCCTCGCGGTGCCGCAGTGCCTGAAGTTCGCCGGGCTCGTGCTCGTCTACCCCTATGCGATGATGCTGCTCGTCAGGGAGATCGACAATCTCAACGCCGCCATGCTGGAGCGCGAGCGGGCCGCGGACTCTTCGCTGATGAAGTTCTACGACGAATTCAAGCGTCTGAAGCTCACCATCGCGCCTTCGGCCCTGCTCTATATAAACGCCGAGGGCAACTACGTGAAGATACATTATCTGGAGAACGGCAGGGTCAGGGACTACCTGCTGCGCAGTTCGATGAAGAGCCTCGAGGAGATTGCCGGCAGGCACGGCCTGGTGCGCTGCCACCGCTCATATTATATCAATCCGAAGCATGTGAAGCTGCTGAGCCGCGGCAAGGAGCAGATCGTGGCTGAGATGCAGGAGGACGGAGTACAGAAGATTCCCGTCAGCCCCCAGTACTATCAGCGCCTCTCCGACATGCTTTAGCCCGGCCGCCGCGGCCTAAGATGTGGAGATGTCGGAATCCACTATTATGTCTGTCCTGTAGTCGGGGTAGCTGGAGCTCAGCTCCTCGAGCAGCTTCGAGCGCAGCGCGGCCTTGTCCTTGACGCTGAAGTCCACCACCACGTCGAAGGAGATGGTCTTGTCCTTGGGGTCGATGTAGAGCCCGTGGACCTCGAGCACTCCGGGGCAGCCGTGCACCATGTCCATTATGCTGTCGTACATTATCCGTGTGCCGGGGTCCTTCCAGTTCATCGCATGTATGCCTATAGTGAACAGGATGCCGTGGCGTCCCAGAATCTGGCTCTGGATGCTCCTGGTGAGGTCCTGCACTTCGTGCGCGGTCATGGTGTCCTCCACCCCTATGCACACCGAGCCGAGCTTGCGCCCCGGGCCGTAGTCGTGGATGATCATGTCGTAGACCCCGAGCACCTTGTCGTTGGCGGCTATCTCCTTCTTGAGGGTCTCGACCAGCCCGCTGTCCATCCTCTCGCCGAGCAGGCGGTCGAGCGGCGACATCACCATCTTCACGCCCGCGCGGATGATGACGGCGGAGATGCCTGTTCCCAATGCGCCGTCCAGCCAGGGCATCACGTCGCCGAAGAAGATGTTCACCAGCGCGGCGGCCAGCGTGGCTCCGGTAATGACCGCGTCGAAGAGCGCGTCGCCCGCGGTGACCTTGAGCGTGTCGGACTCGTTGGCTTCGCCCTGCCGGCGGTAGTAGCGGCTCAAGAGCAGCTTTGCGCCGATCGCCAGCACGAGCACGGAGACTCCGGCCCAGCCGTACTCCGACGGCTCAGGGTTCAGAGCCTTGTCGAAGGACTGCACGAGCGAAAATACTCCGGTGCCGAGGATGATCAGGGCTATGGTCAGGGTCGTGAGGTATTCGAAGCGGCCGAAGCCGAAGGGATGTTCGCGGTTCGCGGGTTTGTTGGCCAGGCTGATTCCGGCAAGCACCAGCACCGACGACAGCGCGTCGGAGAGGTTGTTCAGCGCATCCAGAATTATGGCTATCGAATTGGAAATCAGGCCTATTGCGGCCTTGGCGCCGCAGAGGGCCACGTTCGCCCCTATCCCCACCGCACTGGCGCGGATGATGTTCCTCTCCCTTATGTCGGCAGTTTCCCGGGTCATCTCCGAATGCAATTCAAAAATATAAATATAGCGAATAAGATGTTTTTCTGATCGGTGCCGCAGTAAAATCAGAGTCTGACTCCGATTCCGAGCATCAGGTGGTCGGGCTTGCTGAAATTGTAGAGCTGGTAGCCTACATAAAGGAATAGCCTGCGCGAGAGCGCGGTCTTCAGCGCGATGTCCTGGTAGAACTTGTCGGTGTCAGCGCCCTGGCAGATGAAGTTCTTGCCTATGCCGACATTAATCGAGAATATGGGCATCGTGAACTCCGCCCTTGCAGAGAGTCCGAGCGAGAACTGCTCCCGGAACGGAGGCCGGTGGAATCTGAGATCGCCGCCTGTCTCCTCGTTGCCGTCGGCCATGTGGTCCCAGATGTTGGCGCTTTCGTCGAAACGCGCGTCGAGGGAGAGCCCCGCCTTGAACCAGCTGCTGACGCGGTAGAGAGGATTGACGTTCATCCCGGCCACGGCGAAGCTGCCCGGTGCGATCTGGGCCTTGTCTTCGACTTTGCGGTATTTCTTCCTCCAGGCGCCGAAGACGGTGACGTCCCAGTTGACCCTGCGTTGCGGTCCGACGTCCGTGGACGCCATCCGCCTGACGGGTTCCACGGCGGCTTCTCCGAAACTGCGGCTGGCTCCTATCCTGAGTCCGACCGAGTTGACTCCGGCGTTGGGCAGCGAGGTGTTGCCGTTGGAGAAATGCGTCATCCCCACTCCGGCACGCAGGTTCCAGTGCTGCGCGAACTGCCAGTTCAGCAGCAGCCCGAGGTTGATGTAGGCGTTGACGGAGGAGCCCACCACGGTATTGTCGGGATTGTGCTGCGGGTCGTACTTCTTCCAGCCGAACGAGGCTCCGAAATTCCATTCGTAGTCGAGCGAGAGTCTCTCCCCGAGCCCCGCGAGCCGCGAGGTCTGGAAAACGTATATGGCGACCGGGCGTCCGACCTCGTAGGCATTGCCGAAAGTGTTCCAGCTGACTCCCATTCCCTGGACGGCATGGGGGTGGAGCCTGCCTAGGCGGCTGGCAGGGCTGAACCTGTAGCCGTATTTCAGGTGCATCGAGAAATGCGAGCTCATCGGATCGCGGTAACGGTCGCCGCGGAAGAAGGAGTTGGTGGGCAGAAGCCAGGCGGGACTGATGTCGGCTCCTATATAATGTGTGCCGCGCAGGCTGTCCGGACGCTCGGCCCCCGACGCACCCAGGCAGAAGACGGCCAGCGCCGCGATAAGGGTCATGACGGTCTTTCTCATGGCGCGGACGGTTCAAGAGGCAGCACGAGGCATCCGCGGGGCAGCGTGCTGACTAGCAATCCGGAGAAGCCGCGGGTCTTTCCGCTGAAGGGGCTCTTCGCAGTGACGGTGTAGGGCACGGAAAAGGTCTCGACTTCGAGATAGACGTGGATGTCCCTGACGAGGCCGGGCCCGACCACCGCCGTCTCGACATGTTCGGGATCCAGCCCGCAGTCGAGCAGCTGCGGTTCAAGGCTGAATTCGACTTCCGGGCCTCCGGGAACGGGCTGCCCGCCGGATACTTCCGGTATGCTTATCAAGGGAGGACGGTCTCCGAATATGTGCAGGAAGTCGCTTTGCGTGGTTCCTGTCTCGTCCATGAAGGCTATCTCGCGCCAGACGTCGCTGTAGGGCCTCACGGTGACTTCCAGCGCCTCCCCGCCGGTGCTGTTGTCGACGGTGAACACCTCCTTGAGCATCAGTTCCTGAAAATCCGGCACGTCGCCGGACCATCGGAAGTCCTCCCAGCGGTACTCCACGCTTTCGATTTCATATTTCGGGGTGGGGCCGAGCGTCAGCTTCATCGTCTTGGCTTCGAACTCGTTGCCCACCCTCATCTCCAGATACACCGGATAGTCGAGCAGGTTTTCAGTGAGGGTGATCTCCAGCCGGTCGGGGGCGTCGCGCCCGATGCTGAACGAGTACCAGTCCAGGTCGTAGACCATCTTCCCGAGCCCCTCGAGGCGGAAGTCGGTGCCGGTCTCGCGGCCCTCCAGGTCGAAGATCGTGGCGTTGATGTAGGAGATTTCGTTCCTCACCCCGGCTATGTCCCAGTTATCCGCCTCGAATTCGATGACGGCGCTGCTGTTTTCCGCATCCAGGACTATGTCGGGGACTTCGGGCAGGAAGTCCTCGATGAAGGCCACGTCGTTGCAGGCCGCGGCAGCGAAGGCCGCAAGGCAGCAGAATATGCGCGCTGAGACTTTCACGGTCTGCAAAGATAAGCCGTTTTCACTATATTTGTGCCGACCAACTGGCTATACGAAGATGAAAATAGATTTCAATTCCATCGAAGAGAGGAGCATCCCCAATTTCAAGGGCGGCGAGAAGGCGCTTGCGACCCGCATGTTCACCGACGGGAACGGCAAGATAATGAAGGCCCGCCTCGAGCCCGGCGCCTCCATCGGCACCCACACCCACGACGACAGTTCGGAGGTCATCCTGATACTCTCCGGCTGCGGGCATGCGGTCTACGACGGCGGACGCATCGACCTGCGGGCCGGCGACGTGCACTACTGCCCCAAGGGCCACACCCACTGTCTGGTATGCGACGGGCCCGGCGACCTTGAGTTCTTCGCGGTGGTGCCCCTCCAATAGGCTATTTCCTGAAAAGGAAGAACATCAGCGGCAGGGCGATAATCGCCATGGTCGCGCTCACGGGCAGGTAGATTCCGAGTCCGGAGAAGTTCACGACCAGATAGGTCAGGAGCAGCAGCCCCACCCCCATCGCGCTCGAAATCAGGTAGTGCCTGCGGATGTCGCTGCTTCGGGAGATCGCCCGGCTGAGGTTGGGCACGCCCAGCGACACGAAGCCGATGGGGCCGCAGATGCTCACGACCGAGGTCACCAGGAACATTATCATCAGCAGGCTGACCGCCTTGCGGAGGTTCGACAGCTCGATCTCCCCGCGGAAATGGGCGGTCAGCGACCTGTGCTGCAGCAGCGCGGCCGAGAATCCGGCGGCGAAGAGCGCCAGCGAGAAGACGATGTCGCCGGCGGTGACGTCGATGAGGTTGAAGTTGGCCGCACCCCAGAGATAATACTGCTTGAGCAGCTCGCCGTTGGGCGCGTTGGTCACCACTATGGTGCCGAGGGAGCTGATGAAGGTGCCGAAGATGATGCCGAAGGTGATCAGGTTCTGCGTCGACAGCCGGAGCGTGACCGCGAAGCACACGAGGGTGCATACCAGGGTGCAGATGAAGGAGCCTACTGTCAGCGAGCACAGCCCGGACATCGTGGCCGCAGCCGCTCCGAGGCAGGCGGCAGAGCCGAGGCCGAGCGAGTAGACGTCGCCGAGCTGGTTGCGCCAGAGGTACTGCATCTGGATGCCTCCGACCGGGAGGGCGATGCCCGAAAGAATCACGTACAGAAGAGAGAGCATGGTGTGTCAGAATCTGAATTCGAGTCCGGCCAGCAGCGAGCGGCCGGGCATGGGATAATAGCGCACGGTCTCGTAGCTGAAGCCGCAGATGTTGCGGGCCTTCAGCCTGATTGTCAGCTCCATGTCTCCGATGGAGAGGCTCTTTCCGGCGCTGACGTCCAGAGTGTTCCAGTCAGGCAGCTCCCCGGCGGAGTCCCGTCGTCCTCCGCGGAAGCACCAGTCCGCGTCAAATTTCCAGCCGTTCCACGCGAGTTCTCCCGCCAGGTTCAGCGAGTGCCTGGGGGTGCCGCTGAGCTGCTGGCCGAAGCTGTCGGAGCCCTCGGTCCTGTCGCGGGCGTCCTGGAGGGAGTATGCGGCCGAAAGTCCGGCGTCCCAGAGCCCGCGCGTCCAGCGCAGCGAGGCAGAGGCGTCGATTCCGGCAATCTCTGCCCTGCCCACGTTGTAGGGCAGCCATATCGAGGGGTTCTCCTCGGTGGGTGCCGAGACTATCTTGTCGTTGAGGCTGTTGTAGAAGCCGTCGAGCCGCATGACTATCCGCCATGCGCCGCCGGGGAAGAGCCGGTACTCCAGTCCGAGGCTGTTGAGCCAGGCGTCTTCCGGACGCAGGCCGGGGTTGCCGTAGCCGGGGTAGTAGAGTTCGTTGAAGGTCGGCACGCGGCTGGCCATGCGGCTGAACGCCACGATGTCGAGCCCGCCGGCCGCGTTGAACCTGAGGCCGAGCGAGGGGGAGAGCCTGCTGGTCCGCCGGCCTCCGCTTTCGAAGGTGCCGTCGTACTCGAGGGCGAAGTCGGCGCGGAAGCGCTCGAGGATGAAGCTCGTCGCGGCTGCAGAGATGACTTCCGTCCGCGAGCCTTCGTAGAGCGAAGTCTCCAGGCGGTTCCACTGCACGCTCGCGGACAGCGACGCCTTCCACCATCTGCGGATGTCGAAGCTGTGGGAGCTGTTGAGCTGCAGCTCCTTCTGGTCGTAGTCGGTCTCCGACCACTCGTCGGAGTAGTTCAGAGCGTCAGCCGCCGCCTTGGCGCTGACGTCCAGGGAGTAGAGTTCGGAGAAACGCCGGCGCAGCCGTCCCTGGAGGAAGACGTTGCGGTCGCTCTGCCGGCTCACGGACGGCCAGTTCGAAGCTCCGGGCGAGGTCCTGTCGGCGCTGTTCCAGTAGAGCTTGGCCTGCCATTCCCCGTCCCGCATCGCTCCGAAGAGGTCGGCTGCGGCGCGGTACTGCCTCAGGTCGTTGTTCTCGCGGCGCTGTCCGTCGCCCCAGTGGTAGTCGCCGTCGGTCAGCGTGGCAGAGCCGGAGAGTCTGAGAGCCAGCCGGTCGGAGAGCCTGAAGTCGAACTGCGCCGAGGGCAGCCAGGTGTTGAACGAGCCGGCGTCGAGGCTCAGCCTGCCGCTGAACGGGCCGTCGCCGGACGAGGGGCGCGCGGTCCTGAAGTCGAGGCTGTTCTGCGCGAAGTCCACGACCGCGCTGCCGAAGCCAGGCAGGTCGAGGAAGCTGAGGTCAGCCTGTCCGGTCTGAAGGTTGTTGACCCGAATGCCGTCGATGTAGACCGCCGTGTGGGCGCTGCCGAGTCCGCGCATGCTCACGCTGCGGAGGCCGGATATGCCGCCGTAGTCGTTGACGAAGAGTCCGGGGACGGTGAGTAGGGTTTCGGTTATGTCGCCGCTGCTGACGGCGGTGGTGTCGGTCAGGGAGACCACCATGCCTCTCTCGGCGGTTATCGTGACCGCGTCGAGCGAATCCGCGGCTTCCGCAGCAGCGAGGGAGGCCGCAACAAGGATTGCAGTAAGATACATTTTGCGTCTGTGCTGGGAACCTGGCCCCGGGTTCCGTGGTTTGACTTGACTGCGGCAGGTCTTCTGACTTGCACCGGCTTCTCCCGGCCTTCTCATCCTGCTGCGGACTACCGGCGCTCCCGCGCGGGAGGTTGGAGTTCTGCTCAGGACAATGGCTGCATCGGGGAAGTTCCATACGGCGCCTCCTGCGGAGGAGGCCCTGCGGGGATGCCTACAGCTGCGGGCACAGTTCCGGACTCTGACCGGATTCCCTTTTCAAAGAGATCCCTCTCTTCACCGCAATCCGGCTGCAAAGATAGCAATTATCCTCTTATTTCGATGTTGAAGCCTTCGTCAAGAAGAGGCTGCACGAGACTGCGCATCTGCTCTTCGCTGAACTTGACGAGGCCCTGCTCCGGGGTGGGGCGGGCTATGGTGTAGACCATGACGAGCCTCGGGCGGAGCTCCCTGACTATGTCCATCCATGCCGCGAGCTGTCCGGGGTCGGACGAGTCGAAGCCGGGGCCCTTGAGAAACATGGTCTGCAGCACGAAGTCGCCGTTGAAGCGTCTGAGGGCCTCGACGGTGCGGCTGAGGCTGTAGCCCGGGGCGGGGTTGTTGATGCGGCGCACCGCCTCGTCGGTCGGGGCGTCTATCTTCATTATGGGGTTGTCGACCTTCGAAAGGGCGTCGAAAATTTCGGGCACGTGGACCCTGGTGGCGTTGGAGAGCACGGAGACTTTGGCCGTGGGCAGCCAGCGGTCGCGCAGCTCCAGGGTGTCGGCGATGATGCGCGGGAATTCGGGGTTCAGCGTGGGCTCGCCGTCGCCGGAGAAGGTGATCGAGTCCACGTGTACGCCGTCGGCGGCTATCTGGCGGAGCTTGGCCTCGAGGGCGTCGCGGACTTCCTGCGCGCCTGGCAGCCTGGTGTCGCCGCGTCCGTCGCGGTTCCACCCGCATTCGCAGTAGATGCAGTCGAAATTGCATATCTTGCCGTCTCTCGGCAGCAGGTTGATGCCAAGTGACGAACCCAGCCTGCGGCTGAAGATGGGGCCGAAAACCGTCTCTTCGCGTAACATGTCCATGCTAGAATTTTCCGTCCTTGTTGGCCTCCTCTATGCTCTGGTAGAGGTAGGTGGGGTAGTTGCCGTTGAAGCAGGCGAGGCAGAGCTCGCTGCGTCGTCCGGCTTCGTAGAGCGCCTGCTCTGAAAGGAAGGCCAGCGAGTCGACATTCAGTATCTGCCTGACCTCGTCGAGATTCTTGTGAGCGCAGATCAACTCGTCGTAGGTGGAGATGTCGACTCCGTAGAAGCAGGGGCGGGTGATCGGCGGGCTTGCGAGCCGCAGGTGGACTTCGGCGGCGCCCGCGTCGCGCAGCATCTTCACGATGCGTTTCGAGGTGGTGCCGCGCACCAGGGAGTCGTCGATCAGCACGACCCTCTTTCCGCTGACCACGGTCTTCACCGCCGACATCTTCATCTTCACGCCCTTCTCCCTCATCTCCTGCGAAGGCTGGATGAAGGTGCGCCCGATGTACTTGTTCTTGACCAGCCCCATCTCGTAGGGGAGGCCGGACGCTTCGGCATAGCCCATCGCGGCGCTGAGGCTGGAGTCGGGCACGCCCACCACTATGTCGGCGTCGGCCGGGGCTTCCTGGAACAGCAGCTTGCCGGTGAGCTTGCGGAAGTTGTGGACGTTGCAGCCTTCGATGTCGCTGTCGGGTCTGGAGAAGTAGATGTACTCCATCGCGCACATGAAGTGGTGGCGGAAGTCGGAGTAGAAACTGGAGCGCACGCCCTGGTGGTCGATGGTCACTATTTCGCCGGGCTCGATGTCCCTGACGAACTCGGCGCCCATCACGTCGAAGGCGCAGGTCTCGCTGCTGACCACGTAGCCGTTCCCGCCTATCTTTCCGAGCGAGAGGGGCCGCAGTCCGTGCTTGTCGCGGCAGGCGTAGATGCGGTGCTTGGTGAGTATCAGGAACGCGAAGGCTCCCTCGATCATGTTGAGGGCGTCCCTGATGGCCAGTATCCTGGGCTTCTTGCGGTCCTGGGTGTCCTTTCTTATGAGGTGCGCGAGTATCTCGCTGTCGGAGGAGGACTGGAACAGGCTTCCGTTGTCCTCGAGGTAGCGGCGCAGCTGGTGGGAGTTCACGAGATTGCCGTTGTGGGCCAGTGCGAAGTCTCCGGTGTTGTGGTGGAAGAGGAAGGGCTGCACGTTCTCGATGGTGCTGGCCCCCGTGGTGGAGTATCTCACGTGGCCTATGGCCATGCTTCCGGGAATCGACCTGATCTTCTCACCGTTGAAGACCTCGGTCACCAGACCCTGCCCCTTGACCCTGCGCAGCACCCCGTCGTCGCCGCAGGCCACGATTCCGCAGCCCTCCTGACCCCTGTGCTGCAGGGAATGCAGACCGTAATATACGAGATTGGCGGCATCCGGAACACCGTAAATGCCGAAGACTCCACATTCTTCGTGGATTTCTGCGCCGAGTTGGTTCATAACGGGGACAAAAGTAACAATTTTCTTCTTAAATTCGCGCTGGAAAATATTTTCTCAAATCATGAAAGCCATCACCAAGACCGACTTCAATTTTCCGGGCCAGACAGCCAGATACACCGGCAAGGTCCGCGATGTCTACAGCATCGGAAACGATTACCTCATCATGGTCGCTACCGACCGCATCTCGGCATTCGACGTGGTGCTGCCCCGCGGCATCCCCTTCAAGGGACAGGTGCTCAACCAGATAGCCTCCAAGTTCCTTGACGCCACCGCCGACATCGTCCCGAACTGGAAGATTTCCGAGGTCGACCCCATGGTCACCGCCGGATGGAGGTGCGAGCCCTACAAGGTCGAGATGGTCATCCGCGGCTACCTTTCCGGACACGCCTGGAGGGAGTACCGCGACGGAAAGCGCAGCCTCTGCGGGGTGGCGCTCCCCGAGGGGCTGGTGGAGAACCAGAAGCTCCCCGAACCCATAATCACCCCCACCACCAAAGCCGCCGAAGGCCACGACGAGGACATCAGCCGCGAGGAGATCATCGCGCAGGGCATCGTGAGCCGCGAGGAATACGAGCAGCTCGAAGCCTACACCCGCGCCCTTTTCCAGAGAGGCACAGAGATGGCCGCGCAGAAGGGGCTGATTCTCGTGGACACCAAGTACGAGTTCGGCCGGCGTGACGGCAGGATACTGCTCATGGACGAGATACACACCCCGGACTCTTCGAGATACTTCTACGCCGACGGCTACGAGGAGAGGCTCGCGCGCGGCGAACGCCAGAAGCAGCTCTCCAAGGAGTTCGTGCGCGAGTGGCTCATGGCGAACGGCTTCCAGGGTCTCGCCGGACAGCAGGTTCCCGAGATGACCGACGAGGTGGTGGCCGGAATCACCGACAGATACATCGAGCTCTACGAGCACATCACCGGCGAGAAGTTCGTGCCCTGCGAGAGCGGTGACGTGGAGAAGCGCATCGAGGGCGCCATACTTTCATTCCTTAAGAAATAGCAGCCATGATCGAGAGATATTCACGCAAGGTGATGAGGGACGTCTGGACCGAGGAGAACAAGTTCTCGGCCTACCTCAAGGTTGAGATTCTTTCCTGCGAGGCCTGGAGCAAGCTCGGCGTGATCCCCGCCGAAGACGTGGAGAAGATACGCGGGAGGGCCAGGTTCTCCGTGGACCGCATCAAGGAGATCGAGGAGCAGACCCGCCACGACGTGGTGGCGTTCACCCGTGCGGTGAGCGAGAGCCTCGGCGACGAGAAGAAGTGGGTCCACTACGGCCTCACCTCCACCGACGTGGTCGACACCGCCAACGGCTACCTGCTCAAGCAGGCCGACGCCATACTGCTCAAGGACCTCGAGGACTTCCTGGAGGTGCTGCGCCGCCGCGCCATCGAGTTCAAGAACACCCCATGCATAGGCAGGACCCACGGCGTCCACGCCGACATCACCTCCTTCGGCCTCAAATGGGCCCTCTGGTATGAGGAGACCAGGCGCAACATCGAGCGCTTCAAGGCGGCCGCCGCGGGCGTCGAGGCCGGCAAGATGAGCGGGGCGGTGGGCAACTTTGCCAACATACCCCCGTTCATACAGGACTACGTGTGCGGGCAGCTGGGCATCCAGTCCGCCAACATATCCACCCAGGTGCTTCAGAGGGACAGGCACGCCTACTACCTCGCCACCCTCGCGGTGATCGCGTCCACCCTCGAGCAGATGGCCATGGAGGTGCGCAGCCTCCAGCGTACCGAGGTCCGCGAGGCCGAGGAGGCCTTCCGCAAGGGGCAGAAGGGCTCCAGCGCGATGCCCCACAAGCGCAACCCCATCAGCAGCGAGAACATCTGCGGCTGCGCCCGCGTAATGCGCGGCTACATGTGCTCCTCCTACGAGAACGTGGCCCTCTGGCACGAGAGGGACATCTCCCACTCCTCCACCGAGCGCATAATCCTGCCCGACGCCACCGAACTGCTCGACTACATGCTCAACCGCTTCAAGGGCATACTGGAGAATCTCGTGGTCTATCCCGAGAGGATGCTCTCGAACATCTACCTGACGCGCGGGGTGATTTTCGCGCAGAGGGTCATGAACGCCCTGATAGGCAAGGGGCTTTCGCGCGAGGAGGCCTACGACACCGTGCAGCCCATCGCGATGAAGGCCTGGACCGAGGGCCTGGACTACAAGACCCTGCTCTCCGCCGACTCCAGGGTCATGGGCCTGCTCTCCTCCGGCGAGCTTGAAGACTGTTTCACCCTCGACTACTATTTCAAGAACGTCGACTACATCTTCAAGAGGGTCGGAATCGAGTAGACGAGTCCGGCTGAGCAGTTTCCTGTCGAAGAGGCTAGCCGCCCGCGGCTGTGAGCGGGCGATGCGAAGCATCGATGGAGCGAAGCGGAACCTCTGAGGCAGGAAACTGCCTCAGCCGGGCGTACTGCTGTATATTGGGACGATTGCGGAAAAATTGCTATAATTGTAATTCGGAAAATTTAGATTCGTACGAAATATGAAGAAGTTCATCCTTTCAGCCGTAGTTCTCGGCATCTCAGCGGCGGCGTTCGCGCAGTCCGCGCCCAAGGTAGCCGACCTTGACTACACCTTCACCACCGTCAAGGCCAACCCCATCACCTCCATCAAGGACCAGGCGAACAGCGGAACCTGCTGGGCCTACTCCACCCTCAGTTTCCTCGAGTCGGAGGCCATAAGGCTCAACAACATCACCGACACCCTCGACTATCCCGACTTCTCGGAATTCTTCATCGTCTCCCACTCCTATATGGACAGGGCCGAGAAGTATGTGAGACTCGACGGAAAGCTCAATTTCGGGGCCGGTTCGCAGGCTGCCGACGTGATCGACGTGATCCGGGACTACGGACTCGTGCCCAACGAGGCCATGACCGGAATGAACTACGGCACCGAACTGCCCGCACAGTCCGAACTTGACGCAGTGCTCCTCGGCTACGTGTCCGCGGTCGCCAAGAATCCCAACAGGACCCTCACCACCGCATGGAAGCCCGGTTTCCAGGCCATTCTCGACGCCTACCTCGGAGAATACCCCGAGACCTTCACGGTCGACGGAAAGGAATACACCCCCGAGACCTGGCGCGACGCGATGAAGATAGTCCCCGAAGACTACATAACCCTCACCTCATACACCCACCATCCCTTCTACACCTGGTTCCCTCTCGAAGTGGCCGACAACTGGCGCTGGGATGAGATGTACAACGTGCCCGTGGACGAGATGATGGCGGTGATCGACAACGCCATCGAGAACGGCTACACCATAGCCTGGGCCACCGACGTGAGCCACCCCGGCTTCACCCGCAACGGACTCGCGATACTCGTGGACACCGAGGCTGAGACCACCGGCTCCGACCAGGAGCGCTGGGTCGGCAAGGAGGAGGACAAGCCCGCTGCTTCCGCAGCCGTGGTGGAGAGGGTGCCCAGCCAGGAGACCCGCCAGACCGACTTCGACAACAAGACCGTCACCGACGACCACGGCATGCAGATCTTCGGCATCGCAAAGGACCAGGACGGCAAGAAATACTACATGGTCAAGAACTCCTGGGGCGTCACCGGAAAATATGACGGAATCTGGTATGCCACCGAGGCTTTCGTGAAGAACCAGACCCTTGACATCATGATCCACAAGGATGCCCTGACCAAGGATCTGAAGCGGAAGCTCGGATTCTGATGGTTCTGAGGAAGTACTTCCCTGATTTTCTGACGGCGATGAATCTCGTTTGCGGACTCATCGCCCTCGTCTTTGCATTCGACGGCCGCCCGGACCTGGCCTTCTACATGATGCTTGCCGCGGCGGTGTTCGATTTCTGCGACGGTTTCGCCGCGAGGGCGCTGGACGCCTATTCCGATCTCGGGAAGGAGCTCGACTCGCTCTGCGACCTCGTGAGCTTCGGCGTGCTGCCCGCGGTGATGCTCCGTCTCCAGATGCTGGCGGCCGGCACCGCAGGATGGCTTTGCTGGATTCCGCTGCTGCTCGCAGTGTTCAGTGCGCTCAGGCTGGCGAAGTTCAACGTCGACGACAGGCAGAAGGCGTCCTTCATCGGACTGCCGACTCCTGCGTGCGCGATGCTCTGCGCCGCCTTCTGCCACTACGTGCATGCGAATCCTTCCGGAGTGCTGGCGTCTTGGGCGTCGGGCCCCGTGCTGATTCCGCTGGTGTCGCTCTGTCTGAGCTTCCTGCTGGTCTGCGAACTCCCGATGTTCTCGATGAAGTTCCATGCCGACGACAGCCCGGCGCTCAAGCGCAGGCGCCTGGCGTTCCTGGTGCTCGCCGCGTTTTCGGTCGCCGCCTGCCTCGTCTTCGGCCTGACCTGGTCGTTCGCCGTGATGCTGGTTTTCGTAGTGTACATTCTGTTGAATTCAATCTTTGCAATGTTCAGGGTATGAAGGTTTCAAGCTGTGTCTTGGCCGCGGCGCTATGTCTGCTCGCCGCGTCCTGCGGCCCGAGGGTCGTCAGCCAGCGTCCGACGATAGGCTATGTCGAGGAGGTGCTCGGCGGCGTCCGGAGCCGGGAGCTCGCGGTGCTGGAGAACAGCGCCGTCCCCGAGCCTGCCGGAGATATATGCATAATAGGCAGTCTGGATGCGTGCTACGGCTATGCCGACTATCTCGCCGTCCACGACATCCACGACAACGTGAGCGGGGCCGGAGTCTCTGACGAACTTCCTGATTTCGCGGGGGAGACCATAGCCTGCATAGCCGACGACGGGTCATTCTCGTCCTATGTCAGCTCCGCCGACACCCTCGAGCTGCGGCGTCAGACCGTGATGCGCGTGATCAGCGCGCTCGACACCGTGCTTCATATCACCCCCTACGATGTCGACGGCTATGGCGGCAAGCGCCCGGCGAAGCTCATCGTGCTCGCCGACCCCTGCCTCTCCGTATTCGGGGGTTTCGACGTGGACACCATGATGACCTCCGCCGGCAACCATGTCCCAGTGGTCTCGTCGCTGGACCTGATGCTCGACGAGGTCTTCGCCGCCCATCCCGGGCGCACGTTGAACGTGGGTATCATATATGACCCGGAGATTGCTCCGGAGTCGGTGTACCGTTCGGGCTTCCGTGCGGCCGCGCAGCGCAACGGGGCGCCTGAGTCCGTGTGCGTGCCTTTCCCCGCCCACAGACGGGACAGCCTGGTCCACAAGCTCGTGGAGAGATATGCCGAAGGGGGAGCCATGATGCCCCTTGACGCCGTGATAGTCGACGACCCGAAGGTCGCCCCCGACAGCGTGAAGACAGAGCTGGCCGACATAGTCTCGGTGATGAACGAGAGTTCGCTGACCTACGGCCGCATGCTGTCGCGTGATTTCCGCCTCGTCCATGGTTTCGACGCCGTGGCGGGATACTGCTACGACCTGCTCCGCCGCCACAACATGTTCACCCACAACATCGCTTTCCCGGAAGTCCTGCTGTACCGTCCGGTCGTGAATCCGGACTCCGCCGGCGGAGACATCATCCTGATACCTGATCTATATGTACAAAATTAGCATACAGCCGGAAGAAATAGAGAAAATGCCGCTCGGCGCCTTCCCTGGCGAGATTCATGTGATAGACAAGGCCGGACTGGAGTATGCCAGGGCCATAAGCTACCTGATGAGCCAGAAGATCATAGGCTTCGACACCGAGACCCGCCCGGTGTTCACCCCCGGACATCCGCACCACCACGTGGCCCTGCTCCAGCTTTCAGGGGCGGACAAGGCCTATCTGTTCAGGGTCAACAAGCTGGGCATGCGCCGGCTGATGTGCGCCGTGCTTTCCAATCCCAACATAATCAAGGTCGGCGCGGCCGTGCATGACGACGTGCGCGGCCTCCAGTACCACGGCAAGTTCGAGGCTAAGAATTTCGTGGACCTCCAGAAGATAGTGTGCGAGTGGGGGATCAGGGACAAGAGCGTGAAGAAGATGTCGGCCATAATCCTGGGCTGCCGCATCTCCAAGACCCAGCAGCTCTCCAACTGGGAGGCTGATGAACTGTCCGCCGCCCAGAAGATGTATGCGGCTACCGACGCGTGGATATGCCGCGAAATGTACATGAAGCTGCTCGAATCGGAAAAGCATCCGCTGACTCCGGAGCAGATGGCTCCAAATCCTCAGCAAAATGATCAAGGTAATACTGAAAAGAGGCCGTGACGAGTCTCTGAAACGCTTCCACCCCTGGGTGTTCAGCGGGGCGATTGCCCAGATCCAGGGTTCGCCGGCCGAAGGCGACATGGTCGCGGTCTACAGCAGCGAGGGGGAGTACCTCGCGGCCGGCCACTATCAGATAGGTTCCATCGCTGTCCGCATATTGTCTTTCGACGCCGACCCGCTCGCTCCGGATTTCTGGGTCCGCCGCCTGGGCTGCGCCGTCGACGTGCGCCGCAGCGTGGGTCTGGACGTGTCCGGCGGCTCGGGCACCAACTGTTTCCGGCTGGTGCACGGCGAGGGTGACGGTCTTCCCGGACTGGTGGTTGACTGGTATGACGGGGTCTGCGTGCTCCAGGCGCATTCGGTGGGTATGTTCAGGGCCAAGATGCAGATCTGCGAGGCTCTGCGCGAGCTGCTGGGTGATTCTTTGCTCGCGGTCTACGACAAGAGCTCGGGCACGGTTCCGTTCAAGGCGGGGCTCGACCCCGTGGACGGCTATCTCTACCGCAGGGAAGGTTTCAACGGAGAGGAGCGGAATGTCGTGGAGAACGGCAGGCGCTTCATCGTCAACTGGGAGCAGGGGCAGAAGACCGGTTTCTTCCTTGACCAGCGCGACAACCGCGCTCTGGTGGGCAGGTATGCGGCAGGCAGGAAAGTGCTGAACCTGTTCTGCTACACCGGCGGCTTCAGCGTCTACGCGATGGCCGGAGGAGCTCTCTCGGTTGATTCGGTGGATTCGTCGGCGAGGGCGGTGGAGCTGCTCGACAGGAACGTCGCCCTGAATTCCGGGGGCTGTGAAACCGTCTGCCGGAGTTTCTGTACCGATGCGATTGACTTCCTCGGCGCTGCCGGCGACGGGGCCTACGACCTGATGGTGGTGGATCCGCCGGCTTTCGCCAAGCATCGCGGGGCGCTCAGGAATGCGCTGCGCGCCTATCAGAGGCTGAATGCGGCTGCGATTTCGAAGGTCGCCGAGGGCGGGCTGGTGTTCACTTTCAGCTGCTCGCAGGTGGTCGACAAGATAACGTTTGCGAACACGGTGTTCTCGGCTGCCGCGCAGACCGGCCGCAGCGTGCGTATCCTGGACCGTTTCTGCCAGGGTGCGGACCATCCGGTGAGCATCTATCACCCTGAGGGCGAATATCTCAAGGGCCTCCTTCTTTACGTGGAGTAGTTCGTTGCAGCAGATTTCCCGTTGCAGCAGATTTCCCGTTGCAGCAGATTTGCAATCTGCTGCCTTTCTTTGTAGCCGCAGTACGGAAATCCGCTTCGGAGGTTCCGCTCCGCTTCATCGATGCCCTTCGCTACGCTCCGGACATCGTCCGCTCACAGCCGCGGACGGCTAGCCTCCTCAGCGGAAATTCCGTACTGCGTACTGACTTCATCCGGAGGAGGGAGGCCGACTCCGCCGCGGCTGGCTTCCCTGTTTCAATCAGGCGTTCTCGGCTTCGATGAGTTCGAGGAGCTTGTCGATGGCTTCGGAGTCGGGAATGTGGCGAAGGACAGGCTCGCCCTTGCGGTAGATGGCGACCTTGCCGCCACCCTCTCCCACGTAGCCCCAGTCGGCGTCGGCCATCTCGCCCGGACCGTTCACGATGCAGCCCATCACGGCTATCACCACGCCCTTGAGGTGCGAGGTGCGCGCCTTGACTTCGGCGAAGGTCTTCTGCAGGTCGTACATCGTGCGGCCGCAGCCCGGGCAGGCGATGTACTCGGCCTTGTAGAAACGGCGCCGTGCGGCCTGCATTATCTCGTTGGTCAGATATTCCGACACTCCGGCGGACGCCGGAATCTCGTCGATTTCGCGCTTCAGCAGCTTCGGACCCCATTCTATCGCCGCGTCGAGCATTTCGTCGCCCTTGAGACCCTCGGCCAGATAGCGCGCGACAGGAAGTTCGTTCTCGGGCGGCTCGGTCAGGGAGACGCGGATGGTGTCGCCTATGCCTTCCTGAAGCAGGGCGGCTATGCCTATGCAGGACTTGATTCTGGCGCTGTCGCCACCTCCGGCCTCGGTCACGCCGAGATGCAGGGGGAACACATGCCCCTCATCGCGCATCATCTTCACGAGCTCCCTGTAGGCCTGGGTCATGACGACGGTGTTGCTCGCCTTGAGCGAAACGACCACGCTGTAGAATTCCCGTTCGACACACATCTTCACCCATTCCATCGCGGCGGTCGCCATCGCGAAGGGCGTGTTGCCGTAGCGCTCGGTGATGTAGCTTCCCAGCGAGCCGTGGTTGAGGCCTATGCGTATGGCGGTCCCGTGTTCGCGGCATACCTCGATGAGCCTCGAGAACTGCTCGCGGGCCTTGTCGTGGTCGCGGTGGAAGTTGCCGGGGTTGATGCGCACCTTCTCCACCTCCGGAGCCACCGCGATCGCCGTCTCGGAGGAGAAGTGGATGTCGGCGCAGAGCGGCACCCTGCATCCCGCCTCGCGGAGCCGGCGGCGTATCTCCCTGATGTGCTGCACGTCGTTGATGCCGGGCACGGTGATGCGTATGAGGTCCGCCCCCGCTTCCGCAAGACGGAGGCACTGGGCGACCGTGGCGTCTACGTCATAGGTGTGGGTGTCGCACATGGTCTGTACGACTATCGGAGAATCTCCGCCCATGACCAGGGATTCACCTATTCGAACCGGAATTGTCTTGAGTCGTTCCATAAACTATTTCGTGGGCTCTCCGCCTTATCTGGCTCTTGGTCCTTCCGTCACGCTTGGTGAGCTGGAAGTGCAGGCCGACGGAGGCGATTATGTCAATCGGATATGCGTAGTTGTAGTAGTAGGAGCTGGCGTAGTCGGGCTGGTAGAGGCTTGACCACGACCAGCGCACCAGGCAGTTGAAGTGGATTTCCACGGGGTCGAACATCAGGGCGAAGCCCAGTCCTCCCTGGAAACCGTAGTCGATGCGGTTCTCATAGTCCCTGAAGGAGTTGGTCCACTGGGGGTCGAGGGTCGGGCCTCTGCGGCTTATGCTCTGGCGCCAGCCGCCGTAGATGCCGAGATTGGCCATCACCTTGAAGGGGTCGGAGTCTATGTGGATCTGGGCCATGGCGGGGACTTCGAACACCTTGACCGAGCACCAGGTGGCCCCGTCGACGTCGCCCGTGACCCCGGTCTGCTTGTCGGGCTCGAACGCGAAGCCCTCGGTGCCCATGGCGGCCCCCACCACGAGGGCGAAATAGGGCATGGTGTCGAACATCTTGCAGTGCTTGGTGTAGGTCACCGAGACGTAGTTCGGCGCCGTCACGTAGACCTGGTTGTGCTTCCTGGGACTGAAATAGGTGTTGGAGAAGCTGACTCCGTAGTTCACCCCTATCATCGAGTAGTCGTTGATCAGCCTGGGTCCGCTGTCGGCGAAAAGGCTGTCGGCCAGGGCTATGTCGGTGCTGTCCTGGGCCTTCGAGGCCAGTGGCGCGAGCAGGAGCAGCATCAGTATGGTCAGAAGTCTTCTCATTTGAACATTTCGGCTATGTTGATGGTCTGGACCAGCTCGGAGGCGGGCGGTATGTCGATGTAGCTCTCGCCGTCGAGCTCATAGAAGAGCACCTTCTCGGGCTGCCTGCGCTCGAGCACGGAGCCGGTGTCCACGAAGGAGTTGCGGTTGGCGTCCTCGGTGATGCGTATGCAGTACCGGCCCTCCTTGAGGTAGGGGAAGGCCAGGGTGGCGTCGGAGTCTATCACGTAGTTGCGCAGCACCTTGTCGCGCTTCTCGTCGAGCAGGTCGACTATTATCTTGCGGTCCACTCCGGTGAAACTTACTGTCATCCTGCTGAGCTTGTCGTCGTCGGGCAGGCTGCACTTGACCTCGGTGCTGTCGGAATAGAAGCCGTTGATGTCGCGGAACGCCCTGTGGGGCACCTTGAGCCGGTATTCATAGCCGGGAAGCAGGGTGATGTCGGGGATCACGGAGTATTTCCTGAGGTTGAGGCTGTCGCGCACAACATGGAAAGGGGCGCTCTCTACGGTCTGGCGCGGCGTCACGTAGGTGAATTTCAGGGAGTCGAAGTTCTCGTAGATTATCGGGTACTTGAACTCGAGGGTGTAGCCGTTCTGCTCTATGGTCTCGGGGGTCGCCGTCAGCGTGAAGGTGCAGGTGGTGTCGGCCGTGGTGAGGTCGCGGCGGGAGCGCTTGGAGTAGGTGCGCTTGTCGTTTGCGAGCGGCAGCTTGTACTCCTCGGTCGCCGGCTTCAGCACTCCGGTGGAGTCGGTCTTGTAGTAGTCAACCGTGATCTTCATGGTGTCGGGGGCGGCGCGGCGGCTGTTGATCCAGAGTTCGAGGCTGTCGCGCTGAAGATTGAACTGGCTGATTATCTGGTTCTGCCGGAAGTCGTTGACGTTTATGGAGTTTATGCGGGCGTTCTGCGCCATGAAGGTGATGTAGGCAGCGCGCTCGGCGGTGCGCTCCCGGTTCACGAGGTACTGCTGCGAGGGGATCTCCCTGAAGAGCTTGAGCTCGTACTCGCTGTGGCGGGCGAGGCAGGAGAGGGTGTCCAGCATGTCGTACCTGAGCATCTCCCGGGTGGTGTCGGAGGCGGTCATCACCGGCCGCACGAGCGAGTCGCAGAAGGCCACGAGTTCGGTCTCGGGGTTCAGCAGGTTGTCGTTGTTGGCGTCCTTGATGGCGTAGAGCCTGTAGACCGTGTCCTGGATGAAAGGTATCACGAAGAAGCCCCAGTCGTCGGTCCTGGCCACGGCGTAGGGCCGGGTGTTGAACACGGCGGAGTCTGAGGCGTCCTTGTGGAGCAGCACCGTGGCGCCCTTGACCGGAGCGAGGGTGTTGCAGTCCACCACGGTCCCCGTTATCATCATGGAGTCTATCTTCTCGCCGGTGCTGAACGCATAGGAGTAGCCGGCGAACACGTTGCCCTCGTTGGCGTCGGCTATTGCGTCGGTGAAGCTCAGCGTGTAGGTGGTGTTGGGCATGAGGTCCTCCTCGAAGCTCACCACGAGGTTTCTGCCCCTGAGCCTGGCCACCGGCCTTTTCTGCTGGGGAGGGGAGAGCAGGATGTTGGCGCTGTTCTCGATGGTCACGAACTCGTTGAAGCTGAACACGAAGCTGGCCCCGTGCGTCGGGACTCCGGTGGCTCCGGGAAGAGGGTTGATCGCGACTATGTAGGGCGGTATGGTGTCCTTGACGCCGCCGGAGGGCGCCTCGGTGGTGTTGGCGCAGGAATTGGTGAACATCAGCGGGCCGAGAACCGCGCAGACTGCCAGTATCAACGGAAGGAAGCGTCTCATCGGCTCAGATGTCGGTTCTGACGACATCCTGGATGCCGTCGATTTTCTTCAGGCCTTCGCCCATCTTGGTGAGAATGCGCTTGTCTCTGACCAGCAGCTCGATGTAGCCCTCGAAGACCCCGCCTTCGGTGGCGAGGTGGAGCTTGCGCATGTTGATGCCAAGGGTCTTGGATATGAAGCTGGAGATTTCGCTGAGCAGCCCGACCCTGTCGATGCCCTTGAGGGAGATGCGCACGGGGTATTCCTTGTCGAAGGCCGACCACTGCGGCACCACCATGCGGTTGCCGTAGCGGCTGGCCAGCCTTTCGGCCACCGGGCAGGACTTCTTGTGGACCACGATGGTGTGGTCGTCGAGGAAGAAGCCAATCAGCGGCTCGCCGGGGATGGGGTTGCAGCATTCGGCTATCTTGTAGCTGATGTCGCCGGCCTGGTCCTCGTGCAGCACGTACTTCTTGTTCTCGCCGGTGGACATCTTGTTCTCCTCGATGATGGTCTGGAACTGTTCCTGGTCGAGGATGCCGAGCCCGACGCGGAAGAAGAACTCCTCGGGGTCCTTGAGCTGGCAGTAGTCCATGAAGCGGCCCAGCAATTTGTCGCTGCTCTTCTGCCCGAGCAGCTTGAGTCTCTCCTCGAAGACCTTCCTGCCCTGCCTGGCTATCTTTTCGTGGTCGCCGCGGAAGTAGTCCATGACCTTGGCCCTGGCGGTGCGGGTCTGGAGGAACTTCAGCCACTCCATCTTGGGCGTGGCGTTCGCCGCCGTGATGATCTCCACCTGGTCTCCCGACTTGAGCACGTATGAGAGCGGAACGAGCTTCATGTTGACCTTGGCGGCTATGGCGTTGTTGCCTATGTGGGTGTGGATCGAGTAGGCGAAGTCGAGGGCCGTGGCCCCGTTGATCATCGACTTCTGGTCGCCCTTGGGGGTGAAGACCACTATCTCGGAGCTTACGAGGTCCTTGTGGATGATGTCCAGCAGCTCGAGCGCGCTCACGTCGTTGCTGAGCAGTATCTCCTGGATCTGGCCGAGCCACTTGTCGACCTCGGAGTCGTTCTCGGAGACGTAGCCGTCGTTCTTGTAGGCCCAGTGGGCGGCGATGCCCTTCTCGGCGATGTCGTCCATCCTGCGGGAGCGTATCTGCACCTCTATCCAGACTCCGGCGTGGCTCATCAGCGTGCAGTGCAGGGCCTCGTAGCCGTTGTTCTTGGGCCTGGAGATCCAGTCCCTGCGGCGGCTGAAGTTCTCGCTGTAGAGGTTGGTGATCAGGGAGAATATCAGGTAGGCCTGGCTCTTCTCGCTCTGCTGGCTGTCGGCCGAGGGGTCGAAGACTATGCGCACGGCGTAGAGGTCGAAGATCTGCTCGAACGGCACGTGCTTCGTGTGCATCTTGTACCAGATGGAGTAGGGGGTCTTGATGCGCTTCTTGATCGTGAACTTGAAGCCGGCGTCGGACAGGGCCTTGTCGATGGGGGCGATGAAGTCGTCGATGTCCTTGTCCCTCGTGGCGATGTTCTTGCTGATGCGCTCGGTGATGTCGCGGTATTCCTCGGGCTCCTTGTACTTGAGCCAGATGTTCTCCATCTCCGACTTAACCCCGTAGAGTCCCAGCCTGTGGGCGAGGGGGATGAAGATGTACATGGTTTCCGAAAGTATCTTGTCGCGCTTGTGCTCGGGCATGAACTCGATGGTCCGGCAGTTGTGCAGACGGTCGGCGAGCTTGATCAGGACCACGCGGATGTCGTCGTTGAGGGTGAGGAGGATGCGCTTGAAGTTTTCCGCCTGGAGGCTCTCGGTGCTTGCGGTCGCCCCCTTCCTGTCCTCGTTGTCGAGCACGGTCTTGATCTTGGTGAGTCCGTCGACGAGCGAGGCTATCTTGGCGCCGAACAGGTTGCGGATGTCGTCGACCGTGTAGCCCGTGTCCTCCACCACGTCGTGGAGCAGGGCTGCGCAGATGGACTTGTAGCCCAAGCCTATCTCGCTCACCACTATCTTGGCCACCTCGATGGGGTGCAGGATGTAGGGCTCGCCGGAGCGCCTGCGCACGTTCTTGTGCGCCTGGTTGGCAAATTCAAAGGACTTCTGCACGCTGTCAATCTCCTCTTCGTTGCGGCAGCGGCGGCGCGCAATCTCCAGCAGCGACGCGTAGGCTTCGTCGATGATTCTGAAATCTTCTTTTGTGAATTCGGAAAAGCTCATTTACTTGTTCTCACTGTCCCACTCGAGGACTTTATATCTGTCAACATTGTGGTAGCCGTAGCAGAGCTCGGCCCCAAGCATTATAATCTGCCAGCTCAGGTTCAGCCATACGAGGAACAGCGGAATCGCGGCTATGACACCATAGACGCTTCCCAGCCTTCCCACGAACATCTGGGTTTCGAGGTAAAGATACTGAAAGATTACGAAAAATACAGCCGTAATCATCGCTGATTTGAGCGCGAAGCTGTATTTGACCTTCGCGGCGGGGATGAACTTGTACATCACCGACAGCGTGAACGCGCTCACCACGTAGAAGGCCGTGTAGCCGAGCAGCCTCGGAAGGAAGCGCAGGTCCGAGAGGTCGAGGCCTATCAGGTTGGTGATGTTGGTGTAATAGGCTATGCCCGTACCGAAGATGAGTATCAGGAACGGGGTGAGGACCAGCACCAGCAGGTAGAAGCCGAAGCGGGTGAACACCTTGCGCGGAATCTTGCGTATGCCCCACACGTTGTTGAACACGCGCTCAACCTGGAACATCATCCAGAGCACGGCCCAGATAAGGGTCAGCGCCGAGGCGAATCCGAGTCCTCCGCTCTTGGCGGTCTCCAGCAGCTCGTTGGCCTTGTTCATCAGGACGTCGATGTACTCGGGGTTGTTGGCGAAGAAGCGGTGCAGCAGCTCAGAGATCTTCTCGGACAGGCCGAGGTCGCCGGTGATGGCGAAGATGAAGGTGATCAGGGGTATGATGGCGAGCGTCACGAAGTAGCTGAGCGCCACGCACTGGAAGCCCATGCGGTTCTGGGTGAAGGTGTCGATGGTGATGCGTATCACCTTGATATGCTTCACCAAGGCGGCGTAGGCCTTCGGGCACGCAGAGGTGTCGACGGTCCAGATTCTGTCGGTGAACAGTTCGAAGAATTTGCCGGCCTTGTTCATCATCGTCTCAGAATAATGTAAGTTCGGTCACGCCTTCGCGGGCGCCGCCTCCCTCGGGCAGCATCTTCCTGAATTCCTCCTCGGAGACCACCGGCACGCCCAGCTTCTCGCATTTGCTCAGCTTTTCGGGGCCCGGCTTGGTTCCGGCCAGCAGGAAGGCGGTCTTTCCGCTCACCGAGGAGCTGGTCTTCCCGCCGTGTGCGGCTATCAGCTCCTTCATCGCGTCGCGGCTGATGCTGAAGTTGCCGGAGATGACTATGGTCTTGCCTTCGAGGGCCGACGACAGCGCAGCTCCGCCCCCGTCGGTGGAGAACTGGAGCCCGGCCTCCCTGAGCCTGGCTATCTCCTCCTGCTGCACGGGGTCGTGCATGAAGTCGAGTATGCTCGAGGCTATGACCTCGCCTATGTCGTCCACCTGCAGCAGGTCCTCCTTCGAGGCCGCGGCCAAGGCGTCTATGTTTCCGAAATGCCTGGCGACCGCCTTGGCAGTGGTTTCGCCCACGTAGCGTATGCCCATCGCGAAGAGCACCCTCTCGAAGGGCACCTTCCTGGATTCGGCGAGGCTGTCGAGGAAGCGCTGCGCGGCCCTGTCCTTCCAGCCCTCCAGCGAGCTGAGCTGCCATTTGCTGAGCTTGTAGAGGTCGGACGGCCGGCGGGCAAGCCCCAGTTCGTAGAGCTGCTCCACCGTGACCTCGCCGGCGAGTATGTCCATGGCCCTGCGGCTTGTGAAATGCAGCAGGCGGCCCTTGATCTGCATGGGGCAGCCGTCCTGGTTGGGGCAGAACCAGCGAGCCTCGTCAGGGCTCTTGACCAGAGGGGTGCCGCAGTCGGGGCAGTTTCTGGGAAATTCCGGCCTGACCGCCCCCGCCTCGCGCTTCGAGAGGTCCACTCCGGTGATCTTGGGAATGATCTCGCCGCCCTTCTCCACGAACACGTAGTCGCCGGTGCGTATGTCCATCTGCTCCATGATGTCGGCGTTGTTGAGCGTGGCCCTCCGGACCACGGTGCCGCTGAGCTGCACGGGTTCGAGGTTGGCCACGGGCGTCACCGCCCCGGTCCTGCCGACCTGGTAGTCGATGCTCACGAGCCGGGTGCATGCCTGCTCGGCCTTGAACTTGAACGCCACCGCCCAGCGGGGGAACTTCGCGGTGTAGCCTAGGGTGCGCTGGCAGTCGAGCTCGTTGATCTTGATGACTATGCCGTCGGTGGCGAAGGGCAGGAACTTGCGCTGTCTGTCCCAGTAGTCGATGTATTCGCGTATTTCGCCTATGTCGTGGCAGAGCCGGCGCTTGTCGGACACCGGCAGCCCCCAGCGCGCCGCCGCGTCGAGGGCCTCCCAGTGGGAGGCGAAGGTCACGGATTCGGCGGGGATGTGGTAGAGCGTGCAGATGAGCCCCCTGTGGGCGACCTCCTCCGGGTCGACGAGCTTGAGCGAGCCAGAAGCCGCGTTGCGGGGGTTCGCGAAGGGAGGGTCCTCGTTGTCCTCGCGCTCGCGGTTCAGGGCGTCGAAGGCCTCGTAGGGCATCAGCACTTCGCCGCGTATCTCGAACTCCTCCGGGTAGTCGCCGTGGAGCTGCCGCGGGATGTTGGAAATGCGCAGGGCGTTCTCGGTCACGTCGTCGCCCCATACGCCGTCGCCGCGGGTGAGCGCCTGGACGAGGCGTCCGCCGCGGTAGGTCAGGCATATCGCGGTGCCGTCGAATTTCAGTTCGCAGCTGTAGCTGAACCTGGCTCCGTCGAGGGTGCGCTCCGCCCTTGAGGTGAACTCCTCTATCTCGGATATGGAGTAGGTGTTGCCGAGGGAGAGCATCGGGTAGCGGTGCCGCCTCTGCACGAAGCCCGTGCGGGCGAGAGGTTCGGCGTTGCCTTCCAGAGGGGCGTCGAGGTCGGAGCCCACCTTGTGGGTGGGGGAGTCGGGGCTGTCGAACTCTGGATAGGCCGCCTCCAGGCTCTCGAGCTCGTGCATCAGCGTGTCGAACTCGAAGTCGGAGATCGTGGGCGCGTTGTCCACGTAGTAGCGCCGGCTGTTCTCTTCCAGCAGGCGCCTCAGTTCCTCTATCCGGTTCCTGGCCTCGATTCTGTCCATAAATTACAAAAATAGCATTTTTTCAAAAAAACTGCAGTCCGCGTGCTGCGGACTGCAGGATTTCCGTCCTTGCGGGAGTGCAGCTACCTGATGACTATCTCGCTGCGGTCGGCTCCGGTGGAGATGATGCTCACGGGGCAGCCGGTTTCCTGCTCGATGAAGGCTATGTAGTCCTTGAGTTCGGCGGGGAAGTCGTCGTAGTCGCGCACGCCGCAGATGTCGCAGTCCCAGCCCTTGAACTCGCGGTAGACGGGGGTCACGTTCTCGCCGCACTCGAAGGGGAAGTGGTCGAGGCGGCGGCCGTCAAGCTCGTAGGCGGTGGCGACCTTGATGGTGCTGAAGCTGTTGAGCACGTCGGCCTTCATCATGATGAGTTCGGTCACGCCGTTCATCATCACCGCATATTTGAGCGCCACCATGTCCAGCCAGCCGCAGCGGCGCGGCCTTCCGGTGGTGGCTCCGAATTCCTTGCCTATGCGCCTGAGCTTCTCGCCGGTCTCGTCGAAGAGTTCGGTGGGGAAGGGGCCGCTTCCCACGCGAGTGCAATAGGCCTTGAAGATGCCTATTACCTTGCCGACCCTGCACGGGGCGATTCCCAGTCCGGTGCAGACTCCGGCGCTCATGGTGTTGGACGAGGTCACGAACGGGTAGGTGCCGAAGTCGATGTCGAGCATCGAGCCCTGGGCGCCCTCCGCGAGCACGGGGACGTCGTCGTCGATGTATCTGTTGACGGCTATCTCGCTGTCGATGAAGTCGAAGCGCTTGAGCTCCTCTATCGCGGCGAGCCACTTCCGTTCATATTCCGTGATGTCGAACTCGAAGTCGTACTGGGCGAGCATTCCGAGGTGCTTCGTCTTCAGGGCTTCGTAGCGCTGCAGGAATTCGGGCGAGAGGATGTCGCCGACGCGCAGTCCGTTGCGCCCGGTCTTGTCCATGTAGGTGGGCCCTATGCCCTTGAGGGTGGAGCCGATCTTGGACTTGCCCTTGGCGGCCTCGCTTGCGGCGTCGAGCATGCGGTGGGTGGGGAGTATCAGCTGCGCGCGCTTCGAGATCTGAAGCCTGCCGCTGATCGGTCCTATCTTCTCCTCGATGCTGCGGATCTCGTCCATGAGTATCACGGGGTCGATGACCACTCCGTTGCCGATGATGTTCATCGAGTCCTCGCGGAAGATTCCGGAAGGTACGGTGTGCAGCACGAAGCCGTCACCTCCGAACTTCAGGGAATGTCCGGCGTTGGGGCCGCCCTGGAAGCGGGCTATGACCTTATAGCCGGGAGTAAGTACGTCGACAACCTTGCCTTTGCCCTCGTCTCCCCATTGGAGTCCGAGCACTACATCGAGTTTTTTCATTTCTATATCAGTTGAGTGGTTTCAAAATTCAAACAACTTATAAAGTTAGGAAAATATTCCGAAAGAACAACGGTCTCCCCGTTCCTCCCTATGCTCCGGCTGCCTTTTCGGCGGTCAGCCGCGTGTCCATCCATTTCCCCCGGTATATCCTCACGGCGAAGATCACTCCCTTGATGCAGAGTTCGACCGCCATGGCCGTCCAGTAGCCGAGCAGACCGATGTGCGGAATCAGCAGCATGGCGAGGCCGAGCCTTACCACCCACATGCTCAGCAGGTTGATCGCGGACGGCACGAGGGTGTCGCCGGCGCCCACGCAGCATCCGTAGGCCACGATGCTGACTCCGTAGAGCAGCTCAGCCCAGGCCTCGATCCTCAGACACCTGGCCCCCAGTTCGATCACGGCGGGGTCGTGGCTCATCATTCCCATGATCTGGTAGGCGAAGACCCACATCAGGACGGCCAGGGCGGTCATCATCGCGGAGCCGGTGGCTATGGTGATGCGGGCGAAGCGCCGCGCCATGTCCCTCCGTCTGGCGCCGAGGCTCTGCCCCACGAGGGAGGTGGCCGCGTCCTGCATGCCGTAGCCCGGCAGGTAGCAGAAGCCCTCGGCGATTATTGCGAAGGAGTTGGCGGCGATCGCGATGGTCCCGAGCGGGGCCACTATCACTGTGGCGGCGATGTATGCGCCTCTCGACACGAGGTTCTGGATCCAGAGGGGCCAGCTGATGCCGAACGCGTTCCTGTAGATGTCCCTGCTGGCGCAGGGCCTCACCGGTTCCGCCTTGTCGGCTTCGTTCATGAGCCTTCTGCCTCCCAGCTCGCGGCTGGAACTGAACACGTAGCCCGCCAGGAAGAGCCCGGCGCAGAGCATTGCGAGCCCGGTGCCTATCGCGGCGCCCGCGACGCCCATGTCGAGCAGGAAGATGAAGATGTAGTTGAACAGCACGTCGAGCAGGCACATGGAGATGCTGGTGATGCTCGGTATCTTGGTGTTGCCGCTCGCCACCAGCGAACTCTGGCAGAACACGCTGAGCTGGTAGGCGGGCAGGAACATCGAGTAGATGCGGAAATATGCCGACGCGTCGCCGCAGATCTCCGGCGAGCCGCCGAGCCACGAGGGCAGCCGCGCGCTGAGCGATACCCCGAGCAGGGAGAGCAGCACGCTTACGGCCAGCACCGCCGCCAGCCCCCGTCGGAAGATCACGCTCGCGCCGCGGAAATCCCTGGCGCCGCAGCGGTGGGCGATCTGCACGCTGAAGCCCGAGCTGTTCGCATAGCAGAAACTGCCGAGTATCCATGTGGAGGTGCTCACGAGGCCTATCGCGGCGGCCTCCTCGGAGC
>JADILW010000036.1 GCA_017695095.1 Candidatus Cryptobacteroides avistercoris
CGGCCGGCTCGAAGACGTGGAGCTCATGCACTATCTTCTGAATCCGGAAAGCAGCCACAGCCTCGGCAGGCTGGCCATGGGCTATCTGGGGGTGGCCCTGGACGACGCCGGTCCGGCCGAGCCCGCCGGTCTGTTCGACGACGCCCCCGCGGAAGACGAGAGCGGAGCACTCAGGGAGACGGCGGTCCTGCTTCCTCTCGCCGACAGGCTCAACGCCGAGATCGACAGGACGGAGGGCATGCGCCGGCTCTACGACGAGATTGAGGAGCCGCTGCTCTCGGTGCTTTCGCGGATGGAACGCACGGGCGTGAAGGTGGATCTCGACTCGCTCAGGGACTACGCCGCCGGTCTGCGCCGCGAGATGCTCGAGAAGGAGGCCGCGGTGCGCGAAATCGCCGGCGACCCGCAGTTCAACGTCTCCTCGCCCAGGCAGATAGGCGCGCTGGTCTACGAGAAGCTCAAGCTCGCTCCGAAGGCGAAGAAGCCGAAGTCGGGCAACTGGCCCACGGACGAGCGGACGCTGCTCGAACTCGGCTCCGACAGCCCGGTGATAGACCTGATACTCGACTACAGGGGACTGCGCAAGCTGCTCTCGACCTACATCGAACCGTTCGCGGGCTACATCTCTCCGCGCGACGGCAGGGTGCACACCACCTTCAACCAGACTCTGACCTCCACCGGCAGGCTTTCGTCGTCGAACCCTAACCTGCAGAACATCCCCATACGCACCGACCAGGGCAGGGAGATACGCCGCGCCTTCGTGGCCGGGAGCCCCGGGAGCGTGATGATGTCGGCCGACTACTCCCAGATCGAACTGCGCATCATGGCGCACCTGAGCCAGGACGAGCATCTGGTGGCGGCCTTCCGCGCAGGCCATGACATACACGCGGCCACTGCCGCCAGAATATTCGGGGTGAAGCTCGAAGACGTGAGCGCCGACCAGAGGCGCACCGCCAAGACCGTGAACTTCGGCATAATGTACGGCATGTCTTCGTTCGGGCTCAGTCAGCGCCTGCACTGCGCGCCCCAGGAGGCGAAGAAGATAATCGACGACTACTTCAGCACCTTCCCCTCGATACGCGGATTCATCGACCGCACGCTCGCTGGAGCGCGGGAGAACGGCTACGTGGAGACCATGTTCGGCCGGCGCCGCTACATCCCCGACCTCAGGTCGAACAACGCCAACGTGCGCGCCCTCGCGGAGCGGAACGCAGTGAACGCGCCCATCCAGGGCACCGCCGCCGACATCATCAAGCTGGCGATGAACCATGTGGACCGCCGGCTGCGCGAGGACGGCCTGCAGTCGCGCATGGTGCTCCAGATCCACGACGAGCTCCTGCTGGAGGTGCCGGAAGGTGAAATCGGCGCGGTGCGCTCCCTGCTGGTCGAGGAGATGGAGAACGTGATAAGTCTTTCAGTTCCGCTTACGGTAGAATGCAATTATGGAAAAAACTGGCTCGAAGCACATTGACGAACTCGTAAGGCGGGCCATCATAGGCGACGGCGCCGCCTTCACCGAACTCTGGGACACGAACATCGACTCGCTCAGGGCGTATCTCGCCGGCACTATCATGAAGCAGTACGACGCCTTCTTCATCGATGACATCTGCTCGCGCAGCTTCGAGAAGGCATTCAGGCAGATAGGCAGCTACGACCCCTCGCGCAGCAAGTTCTCCACCTGGCTGCGGGCGATTGCCCGCAACACGGCCCTCGACACGCTGGAGGCCGAGGAGAGGTCGAACCGCAAGTTCGTGTCGATCGACGACGGCTCCGCCCGCGTGGCGGTGATAGACACCATGGGCGACGACGCCTCCACCCCGCTGGAGAGCATAATCAAGGATGAGGACGAGGAGAAGCTGGAGCGTTACATCGACGCCCTTCCCGAACTCTACCGCGACATAGCGCGCCGGCGGCTCGTCGAAGGCCTCCAGTATAAGGAGATAGCCGACGAGACCGGCATGGCTCTGAACACGGTGCGCACCCGTATACGCAGGGCGAAGGCACTGATCGACAACATGAAAACCGACGAGGACAATGACTGATTACACCAAGCTGGAGGAACTCTACAGGGAATGGAACGCGAAGATCAACGTGATTTCGCGCAAAGACATCGACAACATACGCGAGCATCACGTGATGCACTCGCTGGCCATCGCGGAATACCTGCGCCGCTTCTACGGAGAGGACGGCTGGAAGGCGGGGGAGAGCGTGCTGGACGTGGGCACCGGAGGAGGGTTCCCCGGCATACCGCTGGCCATGGAGTTCCCCGAGCTGAAGTTCACCCTCTGCGACTCCATAGGCAAGAAGATACTTGTGGCGCGCTCCGTGGCGGAGGCCCTGGGGCTTCAGAACGTCGAGTGCGTGAACGCGCGGGCCGAGGCCGTGCCGGGCGAATTCGACTGGGTGGTCTCGCGCGCGGTGACCTCGCTGGTGAATTTCTACCCCTGGGTGAAGGGGCGTTTCCGCAGGAGCATCCTCTGCCTGAAAGGCGGCGACGTGGATGCCGAAATCGACGAATTCTGCACCAAATGTCGCGTGGGGACGGGCTGCGTGAGGAAGTGGAGCATATCCGAATGGCTTGAAAATGATTATTTCACAGAAAAATTTGTAATTGAAATCGGAAAAGATTACCTTTGTCCTCCCGTTTTTGAGAAAAATTAAAAAATAGAATAATGAAAAGGACATATCAACCTTCCAACCGCAAGAGAGTCAACAAGCATGGCTTTCGTGAGCGCATGAGCACCGCCAACGGACGCAGGGTTCTTGCTTCCCGCCGCGCTCATGGACGTAAGAAACTTACCGTTTCGTCAGAGGACCGCTTCTAGTCAGGCGTCTCCCTCCGATACAGGACAGGCTGGCCCCATCAGGTCAGCCTGTCCTGCGTTTCGCCCGGCAGCGCTCCGGTTCCGCTGGATTTGCAATCCAGCCCCGGAATACAGAAGCCTGCCGCGGCGGAGTCGGCCTCACTCCTCTGGAGGAAGTCAGTACGCAGTACGGAATTTCCGCTGAGGAGGCTAGCCGTCCGCGGCTGTGAGCGGACGATGTCCGGAGCGAAGCGAAGGGCACCGATGCGCAGCATCGGAGACCGCATCAGCGGTGCGGCAGAGTGTCAGGGAGATTGCGGAGCAATCGAACCAACGAAGCCGCCAACCGGAATGAAATGGAGGTTGAGCATCTTTGAAGTTGCGCTTGCTATTGCAAGCGCGGAGCGGA
>JADILW010000037.1 GCA_017695095.1 Candidatus Cryptobacteroides avistercoris
GCGAGGGCCTGCTCGAGTCCGTCGGGGTTCTTTCCGCCGGCGGTGGCGAGTCCGGGCTGTCCGCCGCCTCCGCCCTGGATGAACCTGGCGGCGTCGCGTATGTCCTTGCCGGCGTTCCTGCCCGCGGCCACGAGGTCGTCGGAGTACATGAGCAGGAGCTGCGGCTTGCCGTCGCTCAGATATGCCGCCACGAGGGCGGTGTTGTGGAGGTTCTTCTGGAGAATCAGCGCGGCGTTGCGCATCATCGCGGGGTTGACGTCCCTTTCGGGCACGACTCCCGGGGCTATGAGGCGGATGCCGTTGACCTCCTTGGCCTGCGCTTCGAGCATGCGGGCCATCTCGGCGGCCTTCTGGCGGTTGAATTCCTCAGCCTGCTTCTTGAAAGTGGCGTTGTCTTCGATGAGCTTGGCGATGGCTCCGGCCAGGTCGGGCACGTTGTTGAAGAACGAGCGGGCGGTCTTGAGCATGTTCTGCATGCCGTAGACGAACTGCTCGGCCTCGGGTCCGGTCACGGCCTCGATTCGCCTTATGCCGGCGGCTATCGCGGATTCGCTGATTATCTTGAACAGTCCGATGCGTCCGGTGGAGGCGGTGTGGCAGCCGCCGCAGAGCTCCACGCTGGGGCCGAACCTGACGACCCTGACGCGGTCGCCGTATTTCTCGCCGAACAGGGCGATGGCGCCCATTCCGCGGGCCTCGTCCATCGTGGCGTCGCGCTTCTCCTCGAGCGGCAGGTCCTCGCGTATGAGCTCGTTGACCCTGCGCTCCACCAGTATGATCTGCTCGTCGGAGAGCTTCTCGAAGTGGGAGAAGTCGAAGCGGAAGTTCTTGTCGCACACGAAGGAGCCCTTCTGCTCCACGTGCTCCCCGAGAATCTCGCGGAGGGCGCGGTCGAGCAGGTGCGTGCAGCTGTGGTTGCACTCGATCCTGCGGCGGCGGGCGGTGTCGACCCTGAGGGTGAAGCTGCCGCTGCAGTTCTGCGGGAGCCTTTCGGCTATGTGGATGGTGAGGTCGTTCTCCTTGACGGTGTTGCTGATGCGCACCTCCTCCCCGTCTTCCGACACGAGCACTCCGGTGTCGCCGACCTCGCCGCCCATCTCCCCGTAGAACGGGGTGCGGTCGAAGACGAGCTGGAGCATCTCCTTGTTCTTCTGCACCACGGTCCTCTGCTTGAGGAGCAGGGCGCCGGAGGTCTCGGTCTCGTCGTAGCCGGTGAACTGCACGTCCTCGCCGTCGTGGTAGACGGTCCAGTCGCCGAAGCTGTTGGCGGTGGCGTTGCGGGCCCTCTCCTTCTGCTTGCCGAGCTCCACGTTGAAGTTGTCGATGTCGACCTTGTAGCCGTGCTCTGCGGCGATGAGTTCGGTGAGGTCGATGGGGAAGCCGTAGGTGTCGTAGAGCCTGAAAGCGTCGGCTCCGGAAATCGTCCTGCTGTCGGCGGAGCGCGCGAGGCACTCGTCGAGCAGCTTGATTCCGCGGTCGAGGGTGCGCAGGAAGGCCATCTCCTCCTCGCGCAGCACGTTCTCTATGAACTTCTGCTGCTTTGCGATTTCGGGGTAGGCGGCTCCCATGTCGTGCACGAGCTGGTCCACCAGGCGGCAGAGGAAGGGTTCGGTGAGTCCGAGGAAGGTGTAGCCATAGCGCACGGCGCGGCGCAGGATGCGGCGTATCACGTAGCCGGCCTTGACGTTGGAGGGCAGCTGGCCGTCGGCTATGCTGAAGCTGATTGCCCTGATGTGGTCGGCTATCACCCTCATGGCCACGTCGGTCGGCTCGCTCTCGCCGTAGCGGTGGCCGGAGATCTCGCCTATTCTGGCGAGCATGCCGCTGAACACGTCGGTGTCGTAGTTGCTGCGCTTGCCCTGGAGCACCGCGCAGAGGCGTTCGAAGCCCATTCCGGTGTCGATGTTCTTGGCGGGAAGCGCTTCGAGGTGGCCGTCGGCCATGCGCTGGTACTGCATGAACACGAGGTTCCATATCTCGATCACGTGGGGGTCGGACTTGTTCACGAGCTCGCGTCCGGGTATGCCGCTGGCGGCCTTCTCCTCGTCGGAGCGTATGTCGATGTGGATTTCGGAGCAGGGGCCGCAGGGGCCGGTGTCGCCCATCTCCCAGAAGTTGTCATGCTTGTTGCCCAGCAGCACGTGGTCCTCGGGAAGGTGCTTGAGCCAGGCCTCGCGCGCCTCGGTGTCGAGGCTGGTGCCGTCTTCGGCCGAACCTTCGAACACGGTGGCGTAGAGCAGGTTCCTGTCGATGCCGTAGACCTCTGTCAGCAGCTCCCACGCCCAGTCGATGGCCTCGGTCTTGAAGTAGTCGCCGAAGCTCCAGTTGCCGAGCATCTCGAACATCGTGTGGTGGTAGGTATCGTGTCCGACTTCTTCGAGGTCGTTGTGCTTTCCGCTGACTCTGAGGCACTTCTGAGAGTCGGTCGCGCGCCTGTAGGGGGCGGTCGCGTTGCCGAGGAAAATGTCCTTGAACTGGTTCATTCCGGCGTTGGTGAACATCAGCGTGGGGTCGTTCTTGACCACCATGGGTGCGGACGGCACCACCGTATGTCCCTTTGATGCGAAGAAATCGAGAAATTTCTGTCTAATTTCGTTGGAAGTCATATATCACTCAATCATATAAACAAACTGCAAAATTACAGAAAAATCCCTATTTTTGCACGGATATGGCGAAATATGTTCTCAACTCTGAGACACTCGGCTCTCGTCCCGCTCCCCGCCTCCCCAGGCCGCTGCGTATAGTCCTGCTGGTGCTGCTGGGGGCCGGGCTGGTCGCGCTGTATTTCTGGATCTACCTCGCCGTGCTCGGGCTGGACCTTCCGAAGACGGCCTATCTGAAGCGCCGCCACGCCAGCCTGGAGGCCAGGATCAACGTGCTGAACAGCGAACTTGACCGGAGCGAGCGCGCCCTCTACGGAATCGAGCGCCGCGACGACGGGGTGTACCGTTCGATCTACGGACTTTCGCCCATCCCGGAGGAGGTGAAGGGCTCGGGGCTCGAGGGGGTGAACCGCTACGCCGAGCTGGAGCGTCTCGGGGCGAATTCGGAGCTGCGCCGCGCCGTGCTGCGCACCGACGCCCTGATGAAGCGGGTCTACGTGAACAGCAAGTCGCTCGACGAGGTCTACCAGGCGGCGGTGGAGTCCGGCGACATGATTTCCTGCGTGCCCAACGTGCCGCCCATCCTTCCGAAGAAGGGGACTTTCTACCTTTCGAGCAGCTTCGGCTACAGGTCGGACCCCCTCTACGGCGACAGCCGCCGCCACCAGGGCCAGGATTTCGCCTCGACCATAGGCAATCCGGTCTACGCCACCGGCGACGCGGTGGTGGAGAAGGTGACCTACCAGTACCGCGGCTACGGCAACGAGATCGTGCTGGACCACGGCTACGGCTACGAGACCCGCTATGCGCATCTCAACACCATCGAGGTGGCCGAGGGCATGAAGGTGCACCGCGGCGACCGCATAGGCACCGTGGGCAACACCGGCAAGTCCACGGGGCCGCATCTGCACTACGAGGTGGTCTACCGTGGCGGCCGGGTGAACCCGATGAACTACATGGACATCAACATGCCGGTGGAGGAATACGAGGCCATGGTGAACCGGCGCCGGGAGGCATACCGCGACGAAAGGACCACGAGCACCATGGAGCTGCTGCGCAGGGGGAGGGCGGAAAATGGCGGAAACTGACATGAAAGGCGGACGCCGCAGCTCCGGAGGGCGCGCGATCTACGTGCTGGGCTACCTGCTGATCACCCTGCTGGCGGCGGTGGTGGTCTACGTGCTGTTCTCCCTCTTTTTCCGCACCGACACCGAGCGCATGCTGCGGCGCGAGATAAGGATGTACGAACGCATCTACCCCGAACTCGCGGAGCGGGCGGAGATGACCCGCGACGCGGTGGCGGCGCTGCAGCACAAGGACAATGAGATATACGAGCGCATCTTCCACACCGACGCCCCCGGCATCGACCCCATGGGGCGCCTGTCCTTCCTCCATGCCGGCGACACCATTCCCGACAGCATGCTGAACGACTACGCCGCACGCAAGGCCGACAGCCTGCTGCTCACGGCGGCCGGAGTCGACGCGGTGTTCCGGGAGATATTCGCCGCGCTCGCCGACAGCTCGCTGACGAGGCCTCCGATGCTCCTGCCGCTCGAGAACGTGTCGTATCCCCAGACCGGGGCGTCGATCGGAAGCCGGCTGGACCCGTTCTACAAGGCCTACGTCTGGCACGAGGGTCTGGACTTCATAGTGGACCGCGGCACTCCGGTCTATGCTACCGCGGCCGGCGTCGTGAGCTCGTCGGGTTCCAGCAAGAAGTCGGGCAGCACCGTGGAGATCACCCACGAGGGCGGCTACGTGAGCGTGTACGCCCACCTCGAAAGCCGCAGCGTGCGCAGGGGGCAGAGGGTCGAGGCGGGGCAGCAGATAGGCACCGTCGGCATGAGCGGGCGCTCCTTCGCGCCGCATCTCCACTACGAGCTGCACCTGAACGGGCGTACGCTCGACCCGGTGAACTATTTCTTCGGCTCGGTGACTCCGGCCGAATATGCGAACATGCTGTATATGTCTGTGAACACTGAACAATCGATGGACTGATGGAGAAGCTTTTCTGGACCATAGGCGAAGTCGCCGCGATGCTCGGGGAGTCCGTGCCCCTCGTGAGATCGTGGTCGAACGAGTTCGCCGACCTCGTGAAGCCGCAGCGCAACGCCAAGGGCAACCGCCGCTTCACCGCCGAAGACGTGGAGACCCTCCGGCAGATACATTATCTCGTGAGGGTCAAGGGCATGACCCTGGGCGGCGCGCACCGCCAGCTGCTCGGCGAAAGGAAGCCCGTGGACGCCAGGGTGAAGGCCTTGGAGCGGCTGAAAAACATCCGTTTGCGCCTCGAGGAAATCAAAAATATTTCGTAACTTTGCGGTTCGCATTCACCGGGAATGCAATATGGCAGATTAACATTCTATAGAATAATATGGCTACTACCAAGAAAACGACCAAGGTCGTGACTCCCGTCGACGAGCGCGAAACCTTTGTGTCGCTGCAGAAGAACTTTGCAGACAGCGAGCAGGTCGCTCAGGAAAAGCTGAAGACTCTCCACGATCTTCAGGAGACCGACATGGAAATCGACAAGCTGCTCCAGCTCAGGGGCGAGCTTCCCGAGGAGGTCGCCGCTCTCGAATCCGAACTTGACGCCCAGAAGGCCAAGTACGCGCGTGCGGAGCAGATGATAGAAGGCTACAACCAGAACATCGAGGAGGCCAGGAAGCAGATCGCCGAACTCGAGGACGAGATGGCCAAGTACCGCGAGCAGCTGAACAACATCACCAACAGCCGCGAGTACGACTCCATCAACAAGGAGCTCGAGAACCAGGGCCTGCTCAAGGCCATCGCCGAGAAGAACATAGGCGAGGCCCGCGAGGCCATCGAGGACTGCAAGGCCGACATGGACAGGATCAACGACGCGATCACCATCCGCGAGTCCGACCTGGAGGCCAAGAAGACGGAGCTCGCCAACATCGTCGAGTCCACCGCCAAGGAGGAGCGCACTCTCGAGGAGAGGCGCAGGCAGTTCACCTCCAAGCTCGACGAGAGGACAATCAGCGCCTACGAGCGTATCCGCAACAGCACCCACAACCACCTCGCCGTGGTGACCCTCTATCCCAAGAACGAGGACGGAACCTACGGCGACGCCTGCGGAGGCTGCTTCCACACCATCACCCCTCAGCGACTCATCGACATCGCTTCCGGCAAGAAGCTCGTGATCTGCGAGCACTGCGGAAGAATCATCGTCAATCCTGATATTTAATGCCGGTCCAGAAAGCAAGAAGCGGTTCGCGCAGGAAGGAGCAGCAGGCCGACCTTGAGACCATAGGTCTCGAGATGGGCAACAAGCCGCCCCAGGCCCTCGATGTCGAGGAGGCCGTGCTGGGCGCCATGCTGCTGGAGCCAATGTGCGTGGACCAGGCCATGGAGGAGCTGACGCTTTCTTGCTTCTACGACCCCCGGCACCGGATGATATACGAGGCGATGTGCGCTCTGGTCAACGAGCACACTTCGGTGGACCTCATCACCGTGAGCGCGAAGCTCAAGGCTCTCGGCAACCTCGAGGCCGTGGGCGGCGCGGTGGTTCTTGCCGGACTCTCCGAGAAGGTGGGTTCGGTGGCCCACATCGAATACTATATCAAGATACTCAAGCAGAAGACCATCCAGCGCGACCTCATCACCGCGTCCTACGACATTCTCAAGGACTCCTACGATGAGTCGGTGAAGGTCGACGACCTCATCGACAAGGCCCAGACGAGGATCTTCGACGCCATCCAGACCAACGTCCGCAACGAGGTCACCGACATAGGCAGCGCCATCAACAGCGCCATGAAGCGCATCGAGGAGATGCAGAGCTGCGGCGGACTCAGCGGAGTGCCCTCGGGCTTCGTGAGCCTCGACCGCATCACCATGGGCTGGCAGCCGTCAGACCTCATTATCCTGGCGGCGCGTCCCTCCGTGGGTAAGACTGCCTTCTCGCTCAACATCGCGAGGAACGCCGCGGTCGACCACCACATGCCCGTGGCCTTCTTCTCTCTCGAGATGCCGGTGATCCAGCTTGCGATGAGGCTCATGATAGCCGAGTCCGGCCTCGACGCCGACAAGCTCAAGGGCGGTGCCAGACTCGAGAACTACGAGTGGGAGCAGCTCGAGTACAAGATACGCGAGCTCTCCAAGGCTCCTCTCTACATCGACGACACTCCGAGCCTTCCCATAATGGAGTTCCGCACCAAGGCCAAGAACCTCGTGAAGAACAAGGGCGTCAGGCTGATTGTGGTGGATTATCTCCAGCTGATGCAGGGACCTCCCGAACTCCGCGGAATGCGCGAGCAGGAGGTGGCCGCGATATCGCGCACCCTCAAGGCCACGGCCAAGGAGCTCAATGTGCCGATAATCGCGCTCTCGCAGCTCAGGCGAATGGCCGAGAGCCGCATGGGCGGCGGCGGAAAGCCCCAGCTCTCCGACCTTCGCGAGTCCGGCTCCATCGAGCAGGACGCGGACCTCGTGATATTCATCCACAGGCCCGACTTCGTGGGTCTCAGCGAAAGCGAGGAGGAGAAGGAGAAAACCCAGATAATCATAGCGAAGCACCGTAACGGACAGACCACCGAGATACCCATGCGCTTCAAGGGCAATCAGGTGCGTTTCGTCGAAGACGACGACACCCTCGACATCCGCGCGGCGAACATGCCCATAGAATCAGCGATGAACAATGAGTTCGAGTAGCGAAATATCCCACAAGGGCAGGGTTGTCAGCGTCACGCCCGAGGTCACGACGGTGGAGATCGTCTCCGAGTCGGCCTGCGGCGCGTGCCACGCCAAGGGGCTCTGCTCGCTCGGCGACTCGAAGGTGAAGATGGTCGAGGTGCCCACTTCCGGCTGGTCCGACATCCGGCCCGGCGACGAGGTTGAGGTGGTCCTCAAGGCCTCGATGGGTCACAAGGCCGTCCTGCTCGCATATATGATACCCCTCGTGCTTCTGGTCGCCGTGCTGCTTGTGGCGGTGTCGGCCGGAGTCGGGGAGCTTTACGCCGGTCTGGCGGCCATCGCCGCCGTGGCCGTGTATTATTTCGGTCTGTGGCTCATGCGCGGCAGACTCAGGAACGAATATATATTTAACATCAAGAAATAATGACAAACACTGTTGTCCTGACCATCGTGATTCTTACGCTAGTCGGCCTGGTCCTGGCTCTGATCCTCTATTGGGTGGCCAAGAAGTTCAAGGTCGAGGAAGACCCGCGCATAGATGAGGTGGAGAAGGTGATGCCCGGTGCAAACTGTGGCGGATGCGGATTTGCCGGCTGTCGCAATTTTGCCGACGCCGCCGTCAAGGCTCCCAATCTCGACAGTATGTTCTGTCCGGTGGGAGGCAATGAAGTGATGAAGAAGGTAGCCGGCATTCTCGGCTACGAAGTCAAGGAGAAGGCTCCTCAGGTGGCGGTGGTACGCTGCAACGGCAGCTGCGCCAACCGTCCCCGCACCAATGTCTACGACGGGGTTCGGTCCTGCAGGGTCAAGGCCGCGCTCTACAGCGGCGACACGGGCTGCTCCTACGGATGCGTGGGCTGCGGCGACTGCGTTGAGGCCTGCAAGTTCGGTGCTCTCTCGATGGACCCCGAGACCGGGCTTCCCGTGGTCGACGAGAGCAAGTGTACGGCATGCGGCGCCTGCGTGAAGGCCTGCCCCAAGGGAGTGATTGAGCTGCGCAACAAGGGACCCCGCTCGATGAGGGTCTTCGTGAGCTGCGTCAACAAGGACAAGGGCGGAGTTGCCCGCAAGGCATGCTCGGCCGCCTGCATAGGCTGCGGCAAGTGCGCCAAGGTCTGCCCCCACGGCGCGATCACTGTGGAGAACAATCTCGCCTACATCGATTTCACGAAGTGCAAGCTCTGCAAGAAGTGCGTGGCCGAGTGCCCCACCGGCGCCATCCATGCGGTGAACTTCCCGGTACTTCCGCCCAAGCCTGCTGCTCCTGCGGTGAAACCGGCCGCTCCGGCAGTCAAGCCCGCGGCGGCTGCCAAGACTGCTGCCGTTCCGGCTGCCAAGTCCGCGGCGCCAGTTCAGGCAGAGGCGAAACCCGCAGAGAATTCAGATAAAAAGGAGGCTGCAAATGAGTAAGATAACTTTCAGAATAGGAGGCGTACATCCCGACGACAACAAGATCTCGAGAAACTGCGCCATCGAGACGCTGCCCCTGCCTCCGACCGTCTACGTGTCCATGTCGCAGCACATCGGCGCCCCGGCGAAGCCCGTGGTCGCAGCCGGCGACAAGGTGAAGGTCGGACAGGTGATAGCCGAACCCGGCGGATTCGTGTCGGCGTTCATCCATTCTCCTGTGTCCGGAACGGTCAAGGGGCTGGTTGAGCGCAAGGACCTTTCGGGCAAGCCCGTGCAGCATGTCGAAATCACCGTCGAGGGCGACGAGTGGGCTGAGGGCATAGACCTCTCCGACAAGCTCGTGACCGAGATTCCCGCCGACAAGGACGTGATACTCGAGAAGATCAAGGCGGGCGGAGTAGTGGGCCTCGGAGGTGCCACCTTCCCCACCCACGTGAAGCTCAATCCCGCTCCCGGCAAGGTGGCTGACTGCCTGATAATCAACGGCGCGGAGTGCGAGCCCTACCTGACCAGCGACTACCGCATCATGGTGGAGCGCCCCGACGAGATAGTGGTGGGCGCCGCGATCATGCAGAAGGTGCTCGGCTGCCGCTGCGTGATAGGAGTCGAGGAGAACAAGCCCGAGGCGATCGAGGCCCTGAAGGCGTCGGTTTCCAGACTCGGCTATCCCGACATCGAGGTGCTCTCGCTCAAGAAGCGTTATCCCCAGGGAGGGGAGAAGCAGCTGATTGACGCAGTGCTTCACCGTCAGGTGCGCTCCGGCTGCCTGCCCATCGACGCGGGCGCCGTCGTGCAGAACGTGGCCACCGCACTGGCTGTCTATGAGGCGGTGCAGAAGAACAAGCCTCTGATCACCAACACCCTCACGGTGACCGGCGACTGCCTGCCCGTGGAGAAGCAGCACAACTACCTCTTCCGCATAGGCACGCCGCTCTCGTTCATAATCGAGCAGGCCGGCGGAGTTCCGGAAGGGGCTGCCAAGCTGATCAGCGGCGGCCCGATGATGGGAAAGGCCATCAGCAACACCGACGCCACCACCGTCAAGGGTTCGTCTTCGATACTCTACCTCAGCGAGGAGTCCACGAAGCGCAAGCCGCAGGGCAACTGCATACGCTGCGGCAAATGCTCCGACGCCTGCCCCATGGGCCTGGAGCCCTTCCTGCTCAACCGCCTCTACAAGGCCGGCGACCTCGAGGGGCTGGAGAAGAACGCGGCCCAGGACTGCATAGAGTGCGGCTGCTGTCTCTACAGCTGCCCCGCCTACATACCTCTGCTCGACAACATACGGCAGGCCAAGGCCCAGGTGATGGGTGTAATCCGTGCGCGCGCCGCTGCCGCAAAGGCGGCTGCCGAGGCTGTAAAATAGAAAGTTAGGAATATGGAAAAATTGTTAGTTTCACCGTCTCCGCACATCCACGCAAAGACCTCCACATCCGTGATAATGAGGGATGTGATAATTGCGCTGGCCCCGGCCATACTCGTGTCCTTGCTGTTCTACGGCTGGAGCGAGCTGCTGGTGCTCGGCGTCAGCGTGGCTTCCTGCGTGCTCATCGAGTGGGCAATCACCAAGTGGATGCTCCACCGTCCTTCGACCATAGGTGACCTTTCCGCGGTGGTGACCGGTCTGCTGCTGGCGATGAACCTGCCGGCCACGACACCCTGGTGGATAGTGTTCATAGGCGCGCTGGTCGCCATCGGCGTGGCCAAGATGACTTTCGGAGGCCTCGGGCAGAACGTGTTCAACCCGGCGATCACCGGACGTGTGTTCCTGCTGATCTCCTTCCCCACCTACATGACCGACTGGAGCATGCCTTCGGGCTTCGTGAAGAGCGTCGACGCCGTTTCCGGTTCGACCCCTCTTAGCGCCCTCAAGGAGGCTCTGCTGTCCGGTACGAGCATTCCCGACTTCATGCAGGCGAACAACTACACCTGGCAGACCCTGCTGACCGACATCGGCGGCTCCGTGGGTGAGATTTCGGCGATCGCCCTGCTGGTCGGCTTCGCCTACCTGCTCGTGCGCAAGGTAGTGAAGATATGGATACCTCTGAGCATTTTCGCCACCGTGGCCGTGATATCCCTGATATTCAATTCGATCGACCCCGCGGCATATACCGGAGTGCTGTTCAACCTCAAGACCGGAGGTCTGATACTCGGCGCCTGCTTCATGGCCACCGACTACGTAACCTCTCCGATGAGCCGCACCGGCGGAATCATCTACGGTATAGGTATAGGTTTCATCGTGATGATGATTCGCTATTTCGGCTCATATCCCGAGGGCGTTTCGTTCGCGATATTGATAATGAACTGCGTGGTGCCTCTTCTCAACAACTGGTTCCACCAGAAAAAATACGGGAGGAATTAAGCTATGCCTGCAAAGTCTACACTTCGTAACATGGTGCTCTGCCTGTCGGTGGTCTGCCTCGTCTGCTCCGCCGTGCTGGGAGGCGCCTACGCGATAACCGCCGAACCCATAGCCGCGGCGCAGGTTGCCAAGACCAACGCCTCCATCGCCAAGGTTCTGCCTCCGTTCAGCGGCAACGCGCTGTCCGACACCGTGACGGTCGACGGCGTCGCCTATCCCTACTACAAGGCCGAAGGTGCCGGATATGCCGTGATTTCGGCTTCCAACGGCTTCAGCGGTCCTGTGACCGTGATGGTCGGAATCACCGAGGACGGCATCATCCATAACACCACCGTGCTCTCGCAGAGCGAGACTCCCGGTCTGGGCGCCAAATGCCAGACCGACGAGAACTTCATCAACCAGTTCAAGGGCTGGGATCCGGCCGCCAAGTCTCTCACCGTGAAGAAGGACGGCGGCGACGTGGACGCGATAACCGCTTCCACCATCACTTCCCGCGCCTATTCGCTGGCTGTTTCCAACGCCGTTGCGGCCTACAAGGCCATAGTTTCTAATGATGGAGGACAGGAAAATGAGTAAGCTGTCACTGATTACCAAGGGGTTCGTAAAGGACAACCCCACCTTTGTTCTCGTGCTGGGCATGTGCCCGACCCTGGCGACCACCACTTCCGCGATGAACGGACTGGAAATGGGTCTCGCCACCATGTTTGTGCTGATTCTCAGCAACATAGTGATATCGCTGGTTGCTCCCGTGGTTCCGGATAAGGTGCGCATCCCCGTGTACATCGTGATTATCGCAACCTTCGTGACCGTGCTCCAGTTCCTGATGCAGGCGTTCGTGCCGGCTGTCTATGAGACTCTGGGTCTGTTCATTCCGCTGATTGTGGTGAACTGCATCGTGCTCGGACGTGCGGAGGCCTTCGCCAACAAGAACGGCGTGGTGGATTCGGCCCTCGACGGACTCGGCATCGGCATCGGCTTCACGATGTCCCTGACGGTCATAGGCATCATCCGCGAGATTCTGGGCAACGGCTCGGTGTTCGGCTGGAAGTTCATCGCCGGCGACGGTATCCTGGCCTTCGTGATGGCTCCCGGAGCCTTCCTCGTGCTGGGCTACCTGATGGTGCTGTTCAACAAGTTCCTCGCTAAAAAGTAACAAGCTATGGGAGAGTATTTGCTTATCATCATATCAGCGATATTCGTCAACAATATCCTGCTGGCCCAGTTCCTCGGCATCTGTCCGTTCCTGGGCGTGTCGAACAAGCTTTCCACGGCTGCCGGAATGTCGGGCGCCGTCTGCTTCGTGATCACTCTCGCGACCGTGGTCACCTATCTGCTCAACAGCTACCTGCTGGTGCCTTTCGGGCTTGAGTTCCTGCAGACGATATCCTTCATTCTCGTGATTGCGGCATTGGTCCAGATGGTGGAGATCGTGCTCAAGAAGACCAGTCCCTCGCTCTATCAGGCGCTGGGAATCTTCCTGCCTCTGATCACCACGAACTGCGCCGTGCTCGGCGTGGCCATCACCGTGGTCACCAAGGAATTCGCCTTCGGCGGAACTGCATCGCATCTGCTGAACCTCGGTGAGTCCACAGTGTATGCTCTCGCCACCTCCCTCGGCTACGGACTCGCAATGTGTCTGTTTGCCGGTCTGCGCGAACACCTTGCGCTCAACAGCGTGCCCAAGGCGTTCAAGGGCCTTCCCATCGCGCTGATTACCGTCAGCATCATGGCCATGGCCTTCCTCGGTTTTTCAGGAATGGTATAATCTTAAAATCTTAATTAGCAATGAAAAAGTTTTTTGCAGTAATGGTGGCCGCTCTCGCATTTGCGGCAGTCGCCTCCGCCCAGCCCAAGGCCGTCGGTGTACGTGTAGGCAATGGTGCTGAGGTGTCATACCAGCACTATCTCGGCGGCTCCAACTTCATTGAGGCCGACCTCGGATTCATGAGCAACGGTTTCCGTCTGACCGGAATCTATGACTTCGACCTCGGAAGCGCCGGCAACTTCAATTTCTATGTAGGCCCCGGCGCCTCTCTCGGGTTTGTCAACGGAACTGACGGCAACGGCAATGCCAAGACTTATTTCTCCGCTGCTGTCGTAGGTCAGGTCGGCGCTGAGTTTGCAGTGCCCGGCGTGCCTCTCAACTTCTCTCTCGACTGGAGGCCTGCCATCTATTTCACCGGCGGCTCAGTCTTCGGATGGGACGGCTTCGCCCTCGGCATCAGGTACAGGTTCTAGCCCTGGGCCACGCAATCAGGAGGCTGCATCGGGGAACCGGTGCAGCCTCTTTATGTTTTCGTTGCAGCATAGGTTGCAGCTTAGGTTGCAGTTCCGGATTCAATCTGTCGTACGTTGCAGCTGATTTGCAATCTGGCTGCTGCCCTCGTTTCGGCTGATTTGCAATCTGCTGCCCTGACCCAGCCGCCGCGGGCGAAGCTCGCTCTCCGGCAGTAAGAACCACCGCACAGCCCTATACTGCCGGCCGGCTTTCTTGTTAGCCGCAGTACGGAAATCCGCTTCGGAGGTTCCGCTGCGCTTCATCGATGCCCTTCGCTACGCTCCGGACATCGTCC
>JADILW010000038.1 GCA_017695095.1 Candidatus Cryptobacteroides avistercoris
AGTTCTGCGCGACCGCCGCCGTGCAGCAGAGCAGCGTCACTGCCGCCGCGAGTGCTGTCCGGCGAGCATGCCGCACGCCGCCATTATGTCCTGACCTCTGGATGTTCGTATCGTGCATGTTATTCCGTTGCTGTTGAGTCTGTCCCTGAATGCCTCCATGACGCCGTCGGCGCTGCAGTCGTAGGGGAAGTCCGGAATCTTGTGGAAGCGTATGAGGTTCACGCGGCATTCCAGCCCCCGCAGCAGCCTGGTCAGCGCGTCGGCGTGGCGCTTGTCGTCGTTGTATCCGGCGAACATGGTGTATTCGAAGCTCACCCTGCGCTGGCCGCTGAAGTCGTAGCGGCGGATAAGGTCGAGCACTTCCCGGACGGGGTAGGCCCTCTGCACCGGCATCAGCTCCAGGCGCTCGTCGGGGAAGGGGTCGTGGAGGCTGACGGCGAGGTGGCAGCGCTGCTCGTCGAGGTATCTGCGCAATTGCGGGATTACGCCTATGGTGCTGAGCGTGATGCGCTTGGGGCTCCATCCGAAGCCCCAGTCGGCGGTGAGCACCTCGATCGCCCGGCTCACGGCGGCATAGTTGTCGAGAGGCTCGCCCATGCCCATGAACACGGCGTTGGTGAGGCCGGCGCTCTCGTCTATGCTGACGAACTGGTTCAGGATGTCGGCGGCGTCGAGATTGCCGTGGAAGCCCTGCCTGCCCGTCATGCAGAATCGGCAGCCCATGCGGCAGCCGGCCTGGGAGCTCACGCAGAGCGTCCTGCGCTCGCCGTCGGGAATCATCACCGCCTCGACCGAGGACTCTTCCGGCCCGGAGGGGCGCTCGCACGTGACGGGGAACAGATATTTGCGCGTGCCGTCGGAGGAGGTGACCGACGCGGAGGGGGCGCAGGTGCCGAGGTCGAAGTTCGCCGACAGGATTTCTCTGGCGGCCTTGGATATGTTGGCCATCCCGTCCCAGCTGCGCACGCGCTTCGAATACAGCCATCCGGCTATCTGCCTGCCTACGAACGGTTTGAGTCCGCAGGACACGGCGGCGGCCTCAAGTTCGCCGAGAGTCTTTCCGAGCAGTTTTTCCTTCATCGCGGTGATAGTGTGTGTTTCAGGAACAAACTTACGCAAAAATGATTAAATTTGAGTGGTTTTAAGTTGACAGAGATATGAGATGTCTTAAAATGCTCGTCATCGCCGCGGTTCTCATGTTCGGACTCACTTCCTGCGGCGTGACCAATCACATGATCTCCAATTACAATGTATCCCAGACCCAGCTTGTCCTCTCGAAGGACAATTTCAGGGTCATAGGCGACGTTGAGGGAAGAGCCCGTGCAACCTATGTCTTCGGCATAGGCGGTCTGTCGAGGAAGGCGGTCCGCGAGAACGCCATCGCCGACATGTACCGCAACGCCAGGCTCACCGGAGCCCAGGCTGTCAACAACATAACGACCACCGTGAAGGTCCGCAGCTATCCTTTCGTGATGGAATACGAATTCATCGCCAGCGGCCAGATAATAGAATTCACAGGGGAGTAGACGACCATGAAGAAGTTCATTCTTTCAGCGGCCGCCGTCCTTTTCACGGCGCTTGCCGCAAATGCTCAGCATGCAGTTGACATCCTCACCCTGGACAACGGGGAGGAGCTCGTGGGCGAGGTGGTTTCGAGGGATTCCGCGGGAGTGTCGTTCAGGACCGCGGACGGCACCCTGAACAAATGGATAGACCTTTCCGATATTGTAGGGGAGCGGCGCGAGTATCTTGACGCGGCCCGGTACAGGGCGCTCACGGGGAATGTCGCGCCCGAGCCTTCGTCGAGGAAGGTCGGCTACGGGGCGCTCGTGGAGTTCAGGGCCGGAATCGGAGGGATGAATTCGGGCGAATTCGACCTTTCGACTTCGCAGGGCTGGTTCGTGAATCCCGACCTGTTCGTCGGCGTCTCGGCGGGCGCCAGGTGGCAGATCGAATATTATCCCGGAGCCTACGTCCGCAGCACGAGCACGATGAGCATACCCGTGTCGCTCACGGGCAGGTATTATTTCCGGAACAGCCGCAGGTGCAGCCCCTACATCGACTTCAAGGCCGGCTATTCGCTTCCGGTTATCGACGCCGTCTATTGGCGCGAAGGCCAGACTGACGGCCTTGGCGGCGGGCGTGAGGGATACAGGGAGAAGGGTCCTTTCAGCTGCCTGACCGGCGGAGTGGAGCTGGGCCGCTTCTCGATTCATGCGGGCTTCACGCTCTCCACTCTGGAGCACGCGCGGTTCAGCGACGACTATCTCGTGAACTATATGAGCGGCCGCTGGAAGTACGTCAGCTCGCTTTACCGTTACGTGCAGGTGGACGCCTGCATCGGCGTAGGCTTCCGCTTCTGACGGGCCGTCCCCGGGAGGCGAAAATAAATTTGCTCCGCTCTCGGCTTCTTTCTATCTTTGTCCTGTTCCGCATGTGCGGAGACTTCAGACTATGTAAAACTTTTTAAAAACTAAAATCTTATGGCAAAAGACACAGAAGTTCAGGGACAGGATGTCAATGCGGCGAAGCTCAAGGCTCTTCAGGCCACATTGGACAAGATAGAGAAAGACTACGGCAAGGGGACGATAATGAAACTGGGCGACCAGCCGGAGTGGGACGTGCAGGTGATTCCGAGCGGTTCGCTCGCGCTTGACCACGCTCTCGGCATCGGCGGTTACCCCAGAGGCAGGATAGTTGAAATCTACGGACCCGAATCCAGCGGAAAGACCACTCTGGCCATACACGCGATCGCCGAGGCGCAGAAGGCCGGCGGGATAGCGGCCATGATAGACGCCGAGCACGCCTTCGACCGCTCCTACGCCAAGGCTCTCGGAGTGAACCTCGAAACCCTGCTGATTTCCCAGCCTGACAACGGAGAGCAGGCCCTCGAGATAGCCGACAACCTGATTCGCAGCGGCGCCATCGACATCATCGTGATCGACTCCGTGGCCGCGCTGACCCCCAAGGCCGAGATCGAAGGCGAGATGGGCGACAACAAGGTGGGCCTTCAGGCCCGTCTGATGAGCCAGGCGCTGAGGAAGCTCACCGCCAACATCGCCAAGACCAACACCTGCTGCATCTTCATCAACCAGCTCAGGGAGAAGATAGGGGTGATGTTCGGCAATCCCGAGACCACCACGGGCGGAAACGCCCTGAAGTTCTATGCTTCGGTGCGTCTTGACGTGCGCCGGACAACCCAGATCAAGGACGGGGACGAGGCTCCCGGCAACCGCACCAAGGTCAAGGTCGTGAAG
>JADILW010000039.1 GCA_017695095.1 Candidatus Cryptobacteroides avistercoris
CTACATGATGAGCAAGGACTCGGTAAAGAAAAGGCTGAGCCGCGACTCGTCCGAAGGCCTGTCATTCACGGAATTCAGCTACCAGCTGCTTCAGGGCTACGACTTCCTCTACCTATATCAGCACCGGAACGTCAGGCTGCAGCTCGGAGGAGCCGACCAGTGGGGCAACATCACCACCGGCACCGAACTCATAAGGCGCAGCTGCGGCGGCCAGGCCTACGCCCTGACCTGCCCGCTGATCACCAAGGCCGACGGCGGCAAGTTCGGCAAGACCGAGAAGGGCAACATCTGGCTCGACCCCGAGCGCACCTCGCCCTACCAGTTCTACCAGTTCTGGCTCAACGTGAGCGACGACGACGCGGAGCGCTACATAAAGATATTCACGATGCTCGACCGCGAGACCATCGAGTCCGCCATAGCCGCACACCGCGAAGACCCCGGACGCAGAGAGCTCCAGCAGCTGCTCGCAAGGGAGGTGACGGTGATGGTGCACGGGCAGGAGGGCTACGACATGGCCGTGAAGGCCAGCCGCATGCTGTTCGGAAAGTCCACCGCCGAGGAGCTGCGCAGCCTCGACGAGAAGACCTTCCTGGCCGTGTTCGACGGAGTGCCTTCGTTCAGCCTCGACAGGAGCAGGCTTCCGCTCGGAATCCTCGACGCGCTCGCCGTGGAGACCGCCATCTTCCCCTCGAAGGGTGAGGTACGCAAGATGATACAGCAGAACGGACTCAGCATCAACAAGGAGAAGTTCACCGACGTGGCCGGACAACTGACCGCCGACGACATCATCGACGGCAAGTACATCCTCGTGCAGAAAGGCAAGAAAGACTACTTTATCATCAACATCAATGGATAAGCCTGCAAGCACAAGACAGCTCAAGGTCGCGAGGGAGCTCCAGCGCGACCTCGCCGAAATCATCCGCGGGAAGGGCATGGCGATGTTCGGCGGAAGCCTCGTGACTGTCAGCGAAGTGCGCATCAGCCCCGACCTCAGCATAGCCAAGGTCTTCGTGAGCGTCTTCCCCTCCGGAAACGCCGGGCAGGTGCTGGACATCCTCGAGGAGAACAAGCGGGCTATCCGGGGCGAACTCGGCCGCAAGGTGGCATCGCAGCTCCGCATCGTGCCGGAGTTCAGCTTCCTCCTCGACAGTTCGCTCGACTACGCCGAACATATCGACGAGCTGCTGAAGAAATAGGTGAACACCGCCTTCCACATAGCCTGGCGCTACCTGTTCGCCAGGAAGTCACACAATGTGATCAATCTGATCTCGGCGGTCAGCGCCACAGGCATGGCGATAGGCGCCGCCGCCCTGATTCTGATACTTTCGGTGTACAATGGCTTCGACCGCATCATCGAGAGCAACCTCTCCGATCTCGACCCCGATATCCTGGTGACCTCGGCCGAGGGGCGCCGCTTCATCCCCGACGCCAGCCTCGTGGAGAGGCTGGAGAGCGACGGACGCATCAGCAGCGTCTGCAGGGTGCTGGAGGAGAATGTGCTGCTGGTCTACGGAGACAAGCAGGGAATCGCGCTCGCCAAGGGGGTCGACAGCCTCTATGAGCAGGTCTCCCCTCTCGCCTCGCACCTGACCGCCGGCGAATTCTCGCTGCATTTCGGAGACGTGCCCCAGGCCGCGGTCGGAGTCTCGCTAGCCCACGAGATGGGAATCAGCCCCAGTTTCCTCGACAAGCTGGCCCTCTGCTACCCGCGCAGGGGCGCCGGCATACCTCTGGCAGGCCTTTCTTCGTCGCTCGGCAGCGTCAGCGTGAAGCCTTCCTGCCTGTTCAGCATCAATTCGCAGACCGACGCGGGCACCGTGATCGTCCCGATCGAGACCATGAGGCGGCTGCTCGACGAGCCTGAAGCGGTCAGCGGACTGGAACTCCGGACAGCAGCCCCCGCCGGCAGGAAGCTGTTCAGGGAGCTGGAGTCCGACCTGGGCCCCGAATACAGGCTGCTCGACCGCCGCATGCAGCGTCCGGCCATCTACAAGATGATGAGCTACGAGAAGCTGGCGATCTATTCGATCCTGATCTTCGTGGTCATGATAGTCGCCTTCAACATCTTCGGCTCGCTCTCGATGCTCAAGATCGAGAAGAGCGGCGACATGCAGACGCTCAGGGCGATGGGCGCCGACAGAAAATTCACGCGCAGAATCTTCGTCTACGAAGGCTGGCTGGTGTCGCTCGCCGGTCTCGCTGCCGGCCTGCTCACGGGCGTGGGCGCCGCACTGGTGCAGCAGCACTTCGGTGTGGTGAAGATGCCCCGGGGCTTCATGATATCCGCCTACCCCTGCTTGCTCGAGTTCGGCGACGTGCTGCTGACCGCGGCCGGCGTGGCCCTGATCGGCTTCCTTATCTCCCTGCTAGCCGCATCCGGGAGGGAGTGAGCACTTGATAAAGTTCAAACAGTTTATTATCTTCGTTTTCTGACAATGGAAGAAGAGAAGAAAATATATCCGCTGAAATTCTGTCCGATACGCGACGAGCGCCCCTGGGGCGTCGAAGAATTCAAGCTCGCCGACCTCGGCTACCGCGACTCCCTGATACGCGAGGGGTGGCTTGCCGGCAACAGCATCGGGGAGCTGATGGACACCTACATCGACAGGATAGTCGGCGACAACGTCTACGACTACTACGGCCGGCAGTTCCCGGTCTGCGTGCGCCTGCTGGAAGTCCGCGGCAAGATGCCGCTGCAGGTCCACCCCGACGACGAAACCGCCCAGCAGCGGTATGACCTGCTCGGCAAGGAGAAACTCTGGTACATACTGCGCGCCGGCATGGACGCGAAGCTGCATGTCGGCTTCCGCAAGTCCACCGACGCCACCGACTTCTACGAGAGCTGCCTGGACGGCGGCGCGGACCGGCTGCTCAACGAGCTGAAGCCCGAACCCGGGCAGAGCCTGCGCATCCCGTCGGGAGTCCCCCACTGCGCCGACGGGGATGTCGACATACTCGAGATAGCGGAATCGTCGCCGCTGGACTTCTGCCTCCACGGACGCGGGCAGGAGGTCTCCGAGGACCAGTTCGACCCCGCGCTCAGCTTCGCCGACGCCCTCGACTTCATCGATTTCGGACGCTTCGTCCCCGAGGTCGCATCCGGCAGCCTGCTGGCTGACGTCCCCCAGTTCAAGATACGCCGCATACGCCTCGGCGAACCCGTGATATACGGCGGCAAGGGTGAGAGCGACTCCTTCGTCCTCTTCAGCTGCGCGTCAGGCAGGGCAATGCTTCAGCCGCTCTCCACGGACGGCGGCTCCGGAAGCTTCACGCTCGAGGCCGGCGACAACCTGCTCGTCCCGGCGGAATGCCAGGACTTCAGCCTCGTGCCCGCCGACAGGGACACCGTCCTCCTCGAAACCACGACCTACAGGGTCGAGCCGGACAGATACATCAACCCCGACGTGCCGGCGCACCTTCCCGAATAAACAACACTCAAGCGATATGAAAGGAGTATACATATTCCTGGCGGACGGCTTCGAGGATGTCGAAGCCCTCGCCACCAACGACGTTCTCCGCAGGGGCGGAGTCCGCACCGAACTCGTGTCCATCTCCGACGAGCCTTTCGCCCAGTCGTCACACGGCGTCACCGTCGGCGCCGAAAGCCTGCTCAGCCAGCTCGGAACCGGCCATGAGGGCACGTGCGAGAAGGACATCATGATATTCCCGGGAGGCATGCCCGGATCGACCAACCTGGCGCAGTGCAAGCCTCTCATCGCCCTGATGAAGGAACATTACGCCGCCGGCGGGTCGCTCGCGGCCATCTGCGCCGCCCCCGGCCTCGTGCTGAGCCAGCTTGATGACGTAAGCGGACTCAGGTTCACCTGCTTCGAGGGCTTCCAGGACGCCCTGACCGCGAAGGGGGCCGAATATCAGCCCGACCCCGCGGTGCGCTGCGGACGCATAGTCACCGGAAGGTCGGCCGGCCACGCCGTGAGCTTCGCCCTCGAGATACTGAAGCTCCTGAAGGACGACGAAACCGTCGGCTCAGTGCATCACGCGATGTATCTCTACTGATGGACAGCGTCAGAATAGACAAATACCTCTGGGCGATACGCGTCTTCAAGACCAGAAGCGACGCCGCCGAGGCCTGCAACGGCAACAAGGTCCGGATCAACGGAGCCACGGCCAAGGCGGCCAAGGCCGTCAAGCCCGGCGACACCGTCGAGGTGCGCAAGGGCTCCGCCCTGCTCAGCTACAGGATAATCAAGCTCAGCGAAAGCAGGATGGGCGCGGCGCTCGTGCCTGAATTCGCCGAGAACCTCACGCCGCAGTCGGAAATCGACAAGCTCCGTCCGCCGCGGGAGACCATAGTCCTGCAGCGCGACAAGGGCAGCGGACGCCCGACCAAGAAGGAGCGCCGTCAGCTCGAAGACCTGATGGACTCCATGGACTTTTAAACGACAAAAATCAGAAACATGTGTGGAATTGTAGGATATCTGGGCGGCCGTCAGGCCTATCCCATATTGATCAAGGGCCTCAAGAGGCTCGAATACAGAGGCTATGACAGCGCGGGCATCGCCCTGATCAACGACAACTCCGAGCTCACGGTCTACAAGACCCGCGGCAAGGTCAATGACCTCGAGAACCTCACCGCCGGCAAGGACGTCAGCGGCAGCATCGGCATTGCACACACCCGCTGGGCCACCCACGGCGAGCCCAGCGACGTCAACGCCCACCCCCACTGCTCCGAGAACCACAGCCTCGCCATCATCCACAACGGCATCATCGAGAACTACCTCGCCCTGCGCACCGAGCTCAGCAGGCTCGGCTACCACTTCGTGAGCCAGACCGACACCGAGGTGGTCGTCCAGCTGATACAGTACATCATGGACTCCCACGGCATCTCCCTCGAGGAGGCCGTGCCCCTCGCGCTGCGCAACGTCATCGGCGCCTACGCCCTCGCCATCATCGACAAGAACGAGCCCGACAGGATGATCGCCGCCCGCAAGGGCAGCCCCCTGATCATCGGGGTCGGCGAGAACGAGTACTTCATAGGCTCCGACGCCTCACCCATCATCGAGTACACCAACAAGGTCGTGTACCTCGGAGAGGGCGAGATCGCCTACATCCAGCGCGGACAGGAACTCAAGATAACCGACCTCAAGAACGTCGAGCAGACCCCCGTCATCCGCCAGCTCGAGCTCAGCCTCAACGAAATCGAGAAGGGCGGCTTCCCCCACTTCATGCTCAAGGAGATATTCGAGCAGCCGCGCGCACTGCGCAACTCCATGAAGGGAAGGCTCCACCCCGAGCTCGGCACGGTCAAGCTCTCCGGCATCATCGACCACCGCGAGAAGATTCTCGGGGCCAAGCGCTTCATCATCTGCGGATGCGGCACCTCCTGGCACGCCGGCCTCATAGGCAAGTACATCATCGAGGACCTCACCCGCATCCCGGTCGAGGTGGAGTACTCCTCCGAGTTCCGCTACAGGCGCCCCGTCATCTTCCCCGACGACGTAGTGATCGCCATCTCGCAGTCCGGCGAGACCGCCGACACCCTGGCAGCCGTCAACCTCGCCAAGGAGGCCGGAGCCTTCCTGTTCGGAATATGCAACGTAGTGGGCTCCTCCATCGCCCGGGCCACCGACACCGGCTGCTACACCCACATCGGACCGGAGATAGGCGTCGCCTCCACCAAGGCCTTCACCGCCCAGGTCACCAACCTCTTCCTGATTGCGCTCAGCATCGCCGAGCAGCTCGGGACCATCTCCGACGAAAGGCGCGCCGAGCTCGTGCGCGAGCTTCAGGCCATCCCCGACAAGATAGCCGCCATCCTCAAGCACGACGACGAGATCGCCGAGCTCGCCAAGACCTTCACCTACGCCCGCAACTTCCTCTACCTCGGCCGCGGATACAACTATCCCGTCGCCATGGAGGGAGCGCTCAAGCTCAAGGAGATCTCCTACATCCACGCAGAGGGCTACCCCGCCGCAGAGATGAAGCACGGACCCATCGCACTCATCGACGACGAGATGCCCGCCGTGGTCATCGCACCCAAGAGGGGCAACTACGACAAGGTGCTCAGCAATATCCAGGAGATAAAGGCGCGCAAGGGCAGGATCATCAGCATAGTCACCGAGGGCGACACCGACGTGCGCAACCTCTCCGACTTCTCCCTCGAGATCCCCGACACCGAGGAGTGCTTCGTCCCTCTGCTCTCGGTCATCCCGCTTCAGCTGCTCGCCTACCACATCGCCATCGCCAAGGGACGCGACGTCGACCAGCCCCGCAACCTCGCCAAGTCCGTCACGGTGGAATAGCCGGTATAGTTGATATTTCTGGCTGGTGACATTTTTATGTTCAGCCAGATTCGTCTCGTTCAGCCAGATTTGCAATCTGGCTGTCAGGTTATGGCAGATTTATCTGGCTTCCTCCGCCGGCGGTACGGCCGATGCTTTCAGCAGATTGCAAGTCTGCTGAAACAAGGAGATCAGATACGACGAAAGCCCCGGTTCATCGCCGGGGCTTTTGCTGTATGAGTCAGACTGATTCTATCTGCGGTCGCTGGCCAGGCCGATGTAATAGAACAGGGTGGCCAGAGAACCTATGGCAGCGATGACGTAGGTGTATGCGGCCCATTTCAGGGCGTCGACCGCCATGGGCTTGGTCTCGAAATCCACCACTCCCGCTCCGTCGAGCCACTCCACGGCCCTCTGGCTCGCGTTGATCTCCACGGGGAGGGTCACTACGCTGAAGAAGGTGGTCATCGCGAACAGGAAGATCCCTATCCAGAGCAGCACGGGAAACACGTTGAGCAGCAGCACTCCGAGCAGCAGCACCCACTGCACGGTGTTGTTGGCGAAGGTCACCACGGGCACCAGAGCGGACCTCAGGCGCAGAGGGGCGTATCCCTGGGCGTCCTGGATCGCATGCCCGGTCTCATGCGCGGCCACCGCGCACGCCGCTATGGACGCGCTGTTGTAGACGGCCTCGCTGAGGTTGATCGTCTTGTCGGAGGGGTTGTAGTGGTCGGTCAGCCTTCCGCCTGTCGACTGCACCTTCACGTCGGTGATTCCGTTCTGCTGAAGCATGAGTCTCGCGACGTCGGCTCCGGTGAGCCCGTGCGGCGAAGGTACGGCGGAGTATCTGTTGAACTTGCTGTTCAGGGTCGTCTGCACCACGAACGAGAGCAGCATCACCACAATGACTATTAACCAGATGTTCATATATTCTCAATTTTGGTCCGGACGGCTAATATACAAAATCTTCGCCACAGTACATCGCTGACAATACGGCAGCGGCAGACACGCACCGGGACAGACAAAAACCGCCGGAGAGTTCTCCGGCGGTCCAAGATTCCGTTTTCGGAAACGATTATTTTCCGAAATATCTCTTCAACAGGCCCTGGAATCCGGCTCCGTGACGGGCTTCGTCCTTGGCCATCTCGTGTACGGTGTCATGGATGGCGTCGTAGCCGAGCTGCTTGGCGCGGGTGGCGATGGCGAGCTTGCCCTCGCATGCACCGCACTCGGCCTCGGCGCGCTTCTCAAGATTGGTCCTGGTATCCCATACGACCTCGCCGAGAAGCTCCGCGAACTTGGCGGCGTGCTCGGCCTCCTCGAAAGCGTAGCGCTTGAAGGCCTCAGCCACCTCGGGATAGCCCTCGCGCTCGGCCTGACGGCTCATCGCGAGATACATTCCCACCTCGGTGCACTCTCCGTTGAAATGGTCGTGCAGACCCTGCATGATTTCGGCATCCTCGACCTTTCCGTCGCCGAGATGATGCTCGCAGGCCCATACGAGCTTGCCCTCATCCTTGACTTCGACGAACTTGTCGGACTTTGCATGGCACTGGGGGCACTCTGCGGGAGGGTTCTCACCCTCATATACATAACCGCAGACAAGGCATCTGAATTTCTTTTTCATGTTCTGATCAATTAGTGAGTTATTTTGAATTATTCCAAATTAGTATTGCAAAGATAGCAATAATTTCCGCTATTGCAATACCCCCGGAAGCAAAAAAAAAGAAAGGCGCTCAGTCGAGCGCCTTTCCGTTCTCGTCACAGATTTCATACTGCAGGATGCTGTGGTCGGTCATTTCCGCGACCTTCAGCTTACATTTGTATTTGCGTTTCCATTTGCGGACGTAGGAGTTCAGGCCCCGGGTGAGATAGGCCCCGAGAATGGGGCTGAGCTGAAGTACGAATGACTTCCGCCCTCTCTCGACGTGGAAGGCCAGCTTGCGTTCAATCTCCTCGTCTATGATCACCGTGGAGGCTATCTTGCCGCTGCCGTGACACAGGGGGCACTTCTCCGTGGTGTTGATTTCGGTTATCGGCCGTATGCGCTGACGTGTGATCTGCATAAGACCGAATTTGGTGAGCGGCAGCACGTTGTGCTTCGCCCTGTCATTCTCAAGCAGCTGCTTCATGTAGCTGAACAGCTCGTTGCGGTGCTCGACCTTGTCCATGTCGATGAAATCGACTATGATGATACCTCCCATGTCCCTGAGACGCATCTGCCGGGCTATCTCCTCGGCGGCGATCTTGTTGACCTCGAAGCTGTTCTCCTCCTGGTCGGTGGTCTTGGCGCGGATGCCGCTGTTCACGTCTATCACGTTCAGGGCTTCCGTGGGTTCGATGACCAGATAGGCGCCCTGCTTCATGGGGACAATCTTGCCGAACGAGCCCTTGATCTGGCGCGTGACCTCGAAGTGGTCGAAGATAGGCTCCCTGCCGTCGTAGAGTTTCACTATCTTCTCCTGTTCGGGAGAAATCAGCGAAATGTACTTCCTGACTTCGTCGTACACCCTGGCGTCGTTGACGTAGATGTTCGAGAAGGTGTCGTTCAGGAGGTCGCGCAGCACGGCCGTGGTCTTGTCGTATTCGGTGAACAGCAGCTTCACGCCCTTGGACGCGGCCAGCTTGCTCCAGGATGCCTCCCACTTCTCTATGAGCGAGCGGAGTTCCGCCACGAGCACCGCGGCGTTCTTGTTCTCGGCCGCAGTGCGGATTATCGCTCCGTAGTTCTGGGGAAGGATGCTTCTTACGAGAGTCTCGAGCCGTTTCTTCTCCTCTCTTGAGTTGATTTTTTGGGAAACGCTTACCTTTTCTGCAAAAGGCAGCAGTACAATGTTGCGTCCTGCCAATGAAATCTCCGCAGTCAGCCTAGAGCCCTTGGTGGAAATCGGTTCCTTGGTTATCTGCACCATGACCATCTGGCCAAGTTTCAGATGCTCCTCTATCCTCCCCTCCTTGGGGAGTATCGGCCCGAGCTTCGTGCCGGCGAACAGCTTTCCCAGTTCACGGTTGGGGTTGCTGTTCTTGACGAAGCTGTCGAATGCATTGAAATACATTCCCAGGTCGAGATAGTGGATGAACGCCTCCTTGGCGTCACCGATGTCCACGAAAGCGGCGTTCAGCGCGGGGAGCAGCTTCTTGACCTTGCCGAGATATACGTCCCCCACCGAAAAGCCGTGGCTCTTGGTCGACTCCCTGTCAAGTTCGATCAGGCGATGGTTCTCCATCAGCGCTATCCGAACTTCAGAGGCGGTCACGTCGACCACCAGATCCTTTTCTGTTTTCGCGGTTTCCATTGAACATCAAACTAAGAAAAAGCCCGCCGGATCCCCCGTCGGACTTTTCTCGACTACTTCTTCTTGTGTCTGTTCAGACGCAAGCGCTTCTTGCGCTTGTGCGTAGACATCTTATGTCTCTTATGCTTCTTTCCGTTTGGCATTGTATGATGAAATTTACTTGTTCTTCACTGCATTCACGAATGACTTGGAAGGCTTGAAAGCAGGAATGTCATGCTCGGGGATGGTCATGGTAGTCTGCTTTGTGATGTTACGGGCGGCCTTCTGTGCACGATGCTTGATGATGAAACTGCCGAAACCGCGAAGATATACCGGATTTCCCTTGATAATGGAAGACTTCACACTCTCCATCGTTGCCTCTATGACAGTCTGGACCGTCACCTTCTCGATACCGGTTGCCTTGGCAACTTCATTTACGATTTCTGCTTTAGTCATTTTACTTGTATCTTTATTTATAACACGTTTTATAACACGCAAACAGAGTGCAAAAGTAGATTAAATTTTTTATTAATCAAAATCATTTGTCAGTTTTTGCAGTGGCACGGAGATTGACTATATTCACGGCCTGAAATACGAAACACACTACACTGACATTTTGGCAGAACTATGAAATTGGACAAAGAATTCACCTTACCTGCCGGGACGGAGGTAAGCATCATCCCGGTGCTGCAGGGCGAAAATGCGATAAAGATAGACGAGTCGGAACTCCCCGACGTGCTCCCCATACTGGCGCTGCGCAACGCAGTCCTGTTCCCTGGGGCCATCTTCCCCATAACCATAGGACGCGACAAGTCCGTCAAGCTGATACGCGACGCCGAGAAGGACGGATTCTTCATCGGCGCGGTACCCCAGGAGGACGTGATGGTGGAGGAGCCCCAGGAGGAGGACCTCTACCGCTACGGCTCCGTGTGCAAGATCATCAAGACCCTCGACATGCCGGACGGCACCATCACGGCCATACTCCAGGCGTTCAAGCGCCTGGAAATCGACAGCGTGATCGCCTACAACCCCTATATCAACGCGCGCGTGCACTATCTCCCCGACATCCTCAGGGAGGACAACCACAGCACTGACATAAAGGCAATAGGCGAAGCCGTCAAGGACAGGGCCGTCCAGATTCTCCGCAGCTCCAACATGGGCACGCGCGAGACCATCGGGGCGGTGAAGGCCATCGACGATTTCCGCTTCCTCGTGAATTTCGTCGCGACCACCATCGATGTTGAGAACTTCGAGTCGAAGATGCACCTGCTCGAGTACGACGACGTCAAGGTGCGCGGCCTCAAGCTGCTCTCGGTGCTCGACATGCAGATCGAACTCATGAAGATCAAGCAGGAGATCAACCAGAAGGTGAAGAGCGAGATCGACCAGCAGCAGAGGGAATACTACCTCAACAACCAGCTCCGCACCATCCAGGAGGAGCTCGGAATGGACGACGCCGAGGAATTCGACCGCTTCAAGGAGAGGGCCGCAGCGAAGAAGTGGCCCAAGGAGGTCGCCGAAATCTTCGAGAAGGAGCTCGCGAAACTGGAGAAATACAACCCCTCGTCGCCCGACTACAGCGTGCAGTATAACTACCTTGACTTCATGCTGCAGCTGCCCTGGGAGGAGGTCAGCAAGGACAACCTCGACCTCAAGCACGCCCAGAAGGTCCTCGACCACGACCACTACGGACTCGAGACGGTCAAGGAGCGCATCATCGAATACCTCGCCGTGCTCAAGCTCAAGGGCGACATGAAGTCTCCCATACTCTGCCTCTACGGCCCTCCGGGAGTCGGCAAGACCTCTCTCGGCAAGTCCGTGGCCAAGTCGCTCGGACGCAAATACGTGCGCATAGCCCTCGGAGGCATGCACGACGAGGCCGAGATCCGCGGCCACAGGAAGACCTACGTGGGCGCCCTCCCCGGACGCATCCTCAACGGCATCGCCAGGGCCGGCACCTCCAATCCCGTGATAGTTCTCGACGAGATCGACAAGCTCAGCTCAGACTTCAAGGGCGACCCCTCATCTGCGCTGCTCGAAGCCCTCGACCCCGAGCAGAACAAGACCTTCCACGACAACTACCTCGACATCGACTACGACCTGAGCAACGTGCTGTTCATCACCACAGCCAACAGCATATCACCCATACAGCCGGCGCTGCTCGACCGAATGGAAGTCATAAACGTGACGGGATACCTCGCCGAGGAGAAGATGGAGATCGCAAGGAAGTTCCTCGTGCCCAAGCAGATGGCCGAGCACGGACTGGAGAAGGACAGCCTCAGGATAGACAAGTCCGCTCTCGCGATGATCATCGACCAGTACACCCACGAGTCCGGCGTGCGCGGCCTCGAGAAGCAGATAGCCAAGATCGCCCGCGTGACGGCGAAGAAGATAGCCCTCGGAGAGGAGTGGCCCCGCGTAATCAAGAAGGAGCACCTCAAGGAATACCTCGGACTGCCCACGGCCTTCCACGACAAGCAGGCCGGCAACGAGGCACCCGGAGTCGTCACCGGCCTGGCATGGACCCAGATGGGAGGAGAAATCCTTTTCGTGGAGAGTTCGGTTTCCAACGGCAAGGGCGTGATGACCATGACCGGAAACCTGGGCGACGTGATGAAGGAGTCCGCGACCATAGCCTACCAGTACATCAAGGCCCATCCCGAGATGGCAGGCATGACATCGGAGGAGTTCGCGGCCAAGGACATCCACCTCCACGTCCCCGAAGGGGCGACCCCCAAGGACGGCCCTTCGGCCGGAATCACCATGGTGAGCTCGATGCTGTCAGCCCTCCGCGGGCAGGCCGTGAAGAAAGGCATCGCGATGACCGGAGAGATGACCCTGCGCGGAAGAGTGCTCCCCGTGGGAGGAATCAAGGAGAAGATTCTGGCCGCCAAGAGGGCCGGAGTCCACACGATAATCATCTCCGAAGACAACCGCAAGGACATAGAGGACATCAAGGAAATCTATGTCAAGGGTCTGGAGTTCGTCTACGTGAAGACCATCGGCGACGTGGTCGCCGCAGTCTTCTAGAACAGCGTGGGATGGTTCTCTTCGAGCCCCTCCATCACGTGCTCCATCAGGGCCTGACGGATCAGGGCAGAACGTGAAGAAATCTTGAAACGCCTGCAATACTCGTCGATTGCCGCAAGTTCCTGCTGGTTGAACAGCACAGACTTGCGGTAAATTCGTCTCAGGGAGTCCCTGTGCCTGTCGAGATAGGCCGGGTCGACTCCCGAATATTTCTTATTTCTCCGGGCCATTCTGTACCAATGTGACGTAATAGATTATTTCCTGAAGATTCACCACTTCCAGCCTGCGCCCTATGATTTCTCCGTCTTCGAGCACGAAGTACATCTTCGGCGTGGCGGTGATTCCGTACATGAGCTGGTAGTCGGAGTCCATCTCCGGGTCCCAGAGATGGATGATGCTGACGTTGTCGTTCCCGGTCTTCAGGCGGCGGCGGAACTTGCGCCATTCGCCGCGGTCAGTACCGGTATACACCGCGTAGAAATCCATGGGGAACTCCACTCCGTCGAGCACCGGCGGAAGCAGCTCCGACTCGAGACGGCATTTCGCGCAGGAGGTGTCGTAGAAGAAGAGCACGGCCTTGCGTCCGGGAACCGGAACTGTCAGCTCACCCCCTCCGGGCTTCCGCAGGGTGACCTCGGGGGCCTTCATGCCTATCAGGGAGTTTCGGTTGAAAGTCGCGAAGATGTCGGCCTCCATCCGCTCGAACTCGCCGCGCATCTTCACCTTGCCGCTGGCTATCCATTCGTCGTAGACATGGATGGCAACTGCCTCCTCCCCCATTATCCTGGCGTGCATGTAGTGGTCGAATATCTCCAGCGTCACGTGCTGGCGCGTCAGGGAATCGTGGCAGGTCTCTATCAGCCTGTCCATCTCGGCGTTCTTCACCTCGATGTCCACGGGCACCAGGGCAGAATAGAACTCGGTCAGCAGGCTGTCGAGTCCGGCGTATCTGTTCTCCTCCTGAGCGGAGCAGACGGCAAGCGGCGCGAGCAACAGCGCCAGGGCGGTCAGCAGCGTCCTCATAGGCCCCTCCTTTCCGGCAGCCTGACGCCCTCCGGGAGGAAGAGGCTGGTGTCGCCGTGGTGTCTTATTATGTCCCTGACCGCGGAGGAGGAGATGTGTGCGAACTCCTGGGCAGTGGGGATGATTATGGTCTCTATGTCCGGGGCCATGCGGCGGTTGGCGTCGGCTATCGCCCTTTCGTTCTCGAAGTCGAGCATGTTCCTGACGCCGCGCACGACATGGTGTATGCCCAGCTCGCGGCAGACGTCGACGGTCAGCCCGTCATATTCGATCACGCTCACCCTGTCCATGCCGGCGGTGGCCTGCCGTATGATATCCTTTTTCTGGGGGTTGGTGAAGAAACCCACCTTGTCCTGGTTGATTCCTATGGCGACGACCACGCTGTCGAACATGGTCAGGGCGCGGGCGAGTATGTTGAGGTGCCCGGCCGTGAAGGGGTCGAAGGACCCCGGGAACAAAGCTGTCCTGTTCATAGTCACAAATTTAAGGATTTTTGAGTAACTTCGTGACATGAGCGTAAGAATAGAGCAAAGCTGGAAAGACGCCCTTCAGGACGAATTCGACAAACCATATTTCCACGACCTGTCGGCCAGGCTGCATGCCGAGAAAGCCGCAGGCAGAGTCATCTACCCTCCCGGAAGCCAGATTTTCAGGGCCTTCGACCTCTGTCCCCTCGACAAGGTCAAGGTGGTGATACTCGGTCAGGACCCCTACCACCGCCCCGGCCAGGCCATGGGCCTTTCGTTCTCGGTGCCCGAGGGCGTCACGGCCCCGCCGTCCCTTAAGAACATCTTCAAGGAAATCGAGGACGACCTGGGAGTCAGGATGTCGGGACACACCGACCTCAGCCGGTGGGAGGAGCAGGGAGTGCTGCTGCTCAACGCCGTTCTCACCGTAAGGGCGGGAGAACCCACCTCGCACGGAGCGATAGGATGGCAGATCTTCACCGACGCGGTGATAAGGACAATCTCCAACCGCTGCGACGGAGTGGTGTTCATGCTGTGGGGCAACTATGCCCGGAGCAAGGCTCCGCTAATCGACACCGGCCGGCACCACATACTCGAGGCCGCCCACCCCTCGCCTCTCGCACGGGGTGCGTTCTTCGGCTGCCGCCATTTCTCGAAGGCCAACGCGATCCTCACCGCCGAGGGCAAGACGCCGATAGACTGGAGGCTCTAGGCCTGGCGGCGGGGCAGGAAGGCCCTGACTACCAGCAGCGCAACGAAGAGCAGGAACACCAGGGTGCACATGCCGCCCACCATGTCGCCGTTGCGCACATAGAAGGTCTCCCCGGAATTGAGATTGAGTTCGCCGCTCAGCGTGGCGGGCTCCCACCAGGCGGTCTCGGAGAGGATGTCGCCTCTCTGGTCGATGAAGCAGGAGATGCCGGTGTTGCCGCAGCGCGCGATGTCCCTGCGAAGTTCTATCGCCCTGAGGCTCGAGAAACGCAGATGCTGCCTGTACCCGGGCGTGTCGCCCCACCAGGCGTCGTTGGTGATTACGGTGAGCGCCTCCGCCCCCTTCTTCACATATTCGGTGCAGTAGTCGCCGTATACCGATTCGTAGCACACCGCGCAGCCTATGGGGATGTCGCCACCGACGTGCAGCAGCGTCACCTCATCCTGCCCCTTGCAGCGCCCCATGAGTCCGGGCACGCCGAAGAGGTCGGAGAGCCAGTTGTCCAGAGGAACGAAGACCTTGGGATAGGGGGTGAGCTCGGTGCCTATCACCAGTTTGCTCTTGTGGAAGAATTCGCACTCGCCCTGAGCGTTCTCCAGCACCGCACTGTTGCGCGAAATCATCCAGCCACCGCCGCCGTAGGGCCTTGCGAGGATGTCGGGCGATGCGTGGGTGTCGAAGAACTCGAAGGTGCTCGCGCCGAAGAGCAGCTCGGTCCGGGGATGCTGCTGCATGAAACTGTGGAAACGGCGCACGGTAGGCGAAGACTGAGGGTCGTTGAGCAGTATGTCGGAGGTGAAGGTCTCGGGAGCCATAAGGAGCACGGGAGCCGTACGCAGGCTGTCGTCGGGCAGCGCTCCGTCGAAGAGGTCCAGCAGCACGGCGGTCTGCTCGGCCTGGCTCATCGACTCGAACTTGTGGTAGGGGTCGAAGTTGGGCTGGGCTATCAGCACGTCCAGCGTCCCCTCGGACTTCTCCTCGTAATTGTCGTAGATCAGCCTTGAAAGCACCAGGGGGCCTGCTACGGCCAGCAGCATGCCGAAAGCCGCCGAGAAGCGGGCCACGCCGTTCCACCTGCGCCAGTTGCCGTCGGAAGCCGAGACTATCAGGCCGAAGAAACCGAGGTTGCAGAGCCATACCCAGAGCGAGCCGCCCATGACCCCGGTGTATTCATACCACTGCACGCTGTGGGTGCTGCCCGCGAACGCATGGCCGAGCACGAGCCAGGGCCAGGATATATCCACGTCGAAGTACCTGGCCTCCCAGGCTATCCACATCGCCGCGAGGAAGATATACGGCAGCGGGCCGCGCAGCAGCTTCCCGGAAAGCCGGAAGAGACCCCATATCACGGTCATCTGAAGGGCGTTCGCCAGGATGGCGAATATGCCTCCGCCCACCGTGGCCTCGCAGACCCAGAAAGTCGTGGCGGCGTTCCAGAGCACGAAGGTCAGCAGGGCGTAGGGCCAGAAACGCTTCATCCTGTACTGGCGCGACATGGCGTCGGCGCACAGCAGAGGCACGAAGGCGGCGAGCGCCAGGGCTCCGGTGTGCGGCACCAGCCATGGCAGGCTCAGCAGCAGCGCGGATAGCGCGCATAGCAGCATCAGGGGTATGACGGGCTGTTTCATTCTTCAGAATTGAGACCGCAGTATCTGCGCCATTTGTCCAGGAGAGCGGTCATATCTTCCGGGAGAGGCGATTCGAACTGGAGCCGGCGGCCGGTCTTCGGATGGACGAAGCCGAGGGTCGCGGCATGCAGGGCCTGACGGGGGCATATCTCGAAGCAGTTGGCTATGAACTGCCTGTATTTGGAGTATATGGTCCCCTTGCGTATCTCGCTGCCGCCGTAGCGTTCGTCGTTGAAGATAGGATAGCCGAGGCTCGACATGTGCACTCGGATCTGATGGGTGCGGCCGGTCTCAAGCCGGCACTCTATGCAGGTGATGAATCCGAAGCGCTCCAGAACCTTATAGTGGGTCACGGCGTGCTTGCCCTTCCCGGGGTCGTCGGTGACCCTGAACCTGAGCCTGTCGTTGGGGTCGCGCACTATGTTGGCGTCGACCGTGCCCTCGTCGTCCTTGACGTTGCCCCAGACTATCGCCACGTAGCGGCGGTCGATGCTGTGGTCGTAGAACTGCTTGGCGAGCCTGAGCTGCGACTCCTCGTTCTTCGCGACCGCGAGCAGGCCGCTGGTGTCCTTGTCAATCCTGTGCACCAGCACCCCCATGCGCTCGTCCAAGGCCTCGGGGCCCTGCGAAAGCCCGAGGTGGTGGGCCAGAGCGTTGACCAGAGTGCCCTCGAAATGGCCGTGACCCGGATGCACGACCATCCCGGCGGGCTTGTCGACCACCAGCACGTCGTCATCCTCATAGACTATGTCGAGCGGAATCTCCTGAGGCAGTATCTCGAGCCCGCGCCTGCGGTAGGGCATCACGAAACGTATCACGTCGCCGGGCCGGACTATGTAGTTGGCCTTGACCGGCTGGTCCCCCACCTGCACGTAGCCTTCCTTCAGCGCCTGCTGCACATGGCTGCGCGAAGTGTCCTCCAGATGCGTAGACATGTATTTGTCGATGCGCATCGGGGCTTGTCCCGGATCCACCTCCAGGCGGAAGTGCTCAAACATCTCCTCTCCCATATCAGTCCTCCGCCGGCAGTTTGTTACCGTCTATGGTCAGGTAGAGCGAAACCTCGGTTCCGCGGCGCTGGGCGTTGGCCACCAGGCTGTCCCTCCCGGTTTCCGGGTTGATCAGCTGGATATGCGACTCCGGGGTCTGGGAATACACGAAGGCGTTCAGCGAATCGGCGTAGTTGGTCACGCTGGAGTCGAAGACCAGGCTTCCTATGTTCAGGGAGCTTTCCTGAACGGCGTCGACCGCCTGCTGGTAGCGCCTGCCGATGAGGTCGGGGATGAAGGTCATCTCGTCGGTCTCGCTGAGGCCGAGCACCAGATTGATCGTGGCGCCGCTGGGCACCGGAGTACCGGGAAGCAGCTCCCTGCCGAACCTCTGCTGCGAGATCACGTTGTTGGTCGCGAGATCCCTGACGTAGACGAGCTTGCCGAGCACGAGACCGTTGCGCTGGAGCTCTGCCTTGGCCTGCCTCAGCGAGATGCCCACGAGCGAAGGCATGGACACCATCTTGGGTTTCAGCGTGTTGACGCTAAGGCGTATCTTCCGGCCTTCCTTCACGTGCTCGCCCGCCTTCGGGGTCTGCATGTAGACGGCTCCGGGCTTGAGGCGCTTAATGTACATGGAATCCACTACAACGACCTCGACTCCCGACGAAGCCGCGACCCTCGACGCCTCCTGCGCCGTCAGATTGGTGAAATCAGGCACGATGATCTCCTTGCCGTGCTGGGTCACCAGCGCAAGGAAGAGGTTCGCCGCCAAGACGAAGAGCAGCACCGCGAGCGCCGCGAGAAGCAGGTTCCTGACTATCCAGTTGGAGAAAAATCCCTTTATGTTCATCTTTTCCTAAAATAATAATCCTTTGACAATCAATATGACCCCGAAGCACATTATGCCGGCTCCGGCGGACTTGCCTATGGTGACCAGCGTGTTCCCGTTGACTTTGAGGAAACGCGACGTCAGCAGCACGAGCGCCGTCCACCAGCAGAGCTCTCCGGCGGCCACGGCGAGCAGCACCGCCCACACCGGGGCGTCGACTCCGCCTGCAGTCAGCCTGAGCACCGACAGCAGACCGAGCATGTAGACCAGGGCGGCAGGGTTCGAAAGAGCGGTCCCCGCGGCCTGCAGGGTGCAGCCGAACATCGACAGCCCGCTATGCTCGTCAGGCTTGTCGGCCCTGACCTTCCTGGCACCCAGGAACACACCCAGGCCTATCAATGCGACCACCGCACCGCCGGCGAGCATTATCGTGGACTCGTGGCGGATGATGAAATCCTGCACCATCGTAAGGGTGAACAGGCCTATCGTCGCGAACACTGTGTCGGCGAAGGCCGAACCGGCTCCCGTGAGG
>JADILW010000040.1 GCA_017695095.1 Candidatus Cryptobacteroides avistercoris
GTGGTGAAGGAGGCCGCGGACAAGGGCTGCGGACTCATAGTATCCCATCATCCCCTGCTCTTCAGGGCCCTCAGGCAGGTCAGCGACTCGACCTACCAGCAGCGTTGCGCGGTCGAAGCCATACGCCGGGGCATAGGAATCTATTCGGCGCATACCAGCCTCGACAACGCGCCCGGCGGCGTAAACCACAGGATAGCTTCGCTGATAGGCCTGGAGAACCTGCAGTGGCTTTCGCCAAAGCCTGACGGGGAATCCGGCTCAGGGCTTGTCGGGAACCTGCGCGAGCCCCTGAAGGACGACGGGTTCCTCAGCATGCTGAAGGACAAATTCGGAGTCAGCTGCCTGATGCACTCGCAGACCTCAGGCAGGACGGTCAACCGCGTCGCCCTCTGCGGCGGTGCCGGTGCCTTCCTGCTTCCGGACGCCATAAGGGAGGGAGCGGACTGCTTCGTATGCGGAGAATTCCACTACCACGACTATTTCGAGAACAAGGGCGTGCTGCTCGCCGAGCTGGGCCACTACCAGAGCGAACAGTTCACCATGGACCTGCTGGCGGAGCTCATCGGCGCCGCCTTCCCGGAACTTGAGGTCATCCGGACCTCCATCAACACCAACCCCATTCAATACGACTGCAAATGAACAACAAATATACGATGCACTTCAACGTGAAGTGCTACATGACCGACTACAACCATAACCTGCGCCCCGCCGCCTTCCTCGACTGCGCCCAGGACATCGCCACCGACGCCGCCGCCGAGATCAACCTCGGCGACCCCACTCTGAGACCCCTCGGATGCGTGTGGGTGGTGGCCAGGATGCACACTCAGTTCCTGCGCCCGGTGAAGTTCAACGAGAAGGTGTCCATGTCCTCCTGGCACAAGGGCATACGCGGGGTGAACTTCCTGCGTGACTACCAGCTCTGCGGCGCCGACGGCGCACCTGCCGTGAACTCGACGAGCTCGTGGATAGTCATGGACATGAAGACGCGCATGCTCTCCAGGGACCAGGGCGTCTGGGAGATCATCAACCGCGAGCCCCAGAGCACCGACAGCGCGATCGAAGAGCCCAGCCCGAAGATCCTGATGCCGAAGAGCGGCGAAATCTCGCTGATTGGCACCCATAAGGTGCAGTGGTCCGACGTGGACTTCAACAAGCACGCAAACAACGTGAAATACACCGTCTGGGCCATGGACGCCCTGCCGCCCGAGCTCATCTACAACTCCTGGCTCAAGGAGCATTTCATCAACTTCAACAAGGAGGTGCGTCCCGGCGAGACCGTCGAACTCTACCACGCCGAAACTGACGGCGCCCACATCATCGAGGGCCGCGTCGGCGACCACCAGGCCTTCATCACCAAGCTGGTCTTCAGCGAACTGTAGGCTCCCGCTGGCGGCAGAACCTTGCCGTTGCCCATTATTGCCGCTGCGGGGCTGCGGGGCGAGTGCGGGCGGCTATTTGCAGTGGCGGAGCTTGGCGTATTTGAGAAGGAGGAGCTTCTCGCCGTGGCCGTCGAAGCGGATGCGGGCCTTCATGTCGGGATAGCGACCGGTGAGTTCAAGGATTTCGCCGGCGCCGAAGCGGATGTGCTCGACGCGCTCGCCCTGGCGGAGTTCGGTCATCGGGACGGCCTTGAAGTCGGGGTCGATGACCGGCGGTACGGCGGGGCGGCCTGAGTTTGTCGCTGTTGCTGCGGCCGAACCTGCTGCTGTTCTTGTCGCTGCGGATTTGAAATCTGCAGCAACACTGCCACGGGAATCCGCAGCAACACCGGCACGGGAGCCGCGCTTCTCGTAGGTGACAGCGCCCGAACGGCCGTAATTGCCGAAGCCTTCCAGACGCCCGCCCCTGAATCTGGAGCCGAAACCGCCCCATTCGTGGACCACCCCGCTATTGTCGAATTCCCTGTCGGGAAGCGGGTTCTCGATATAGCTCGGGTCGATCTCCCGGAGGAAGCGCGAGGGAGCGTTGGACTCATGCTTGCCGTTGCGCATGCGGGTGCCGGCGAAGGAGAGGACCACGACCTTCTTCGCGCGGGTCATCGCCACGTAGAACAGCCGGCGCTCCTCCTCCACGTCGTTGGCCGACGAGGTCATCGACATGCTCGGGAAGAGGTTCTCCTCCATTCCGGCCACGAACACGTAGGGGAACTCGAGCCCCTTGGCGGAATGCACCGTCATCAGCGCGACCTTGTTGTCGTCGTTCTCGTCGGAGCTCACGTCCACGTTGCTCAACAGCGAGACGTTCTCCACATAGTCGTCGAGGGTGAACACGGGCATCGCGGCTCCCGGCTCCTGCAGCTCGTCGGCGTCCATGGCCTCCTCCTGCCGCTCCTCCACGAAGACCGCGACAGAGTTCAGCAGTTCGTCGAGGTTCGCGATGCGCGAGAGGCCCTCGATCGAGGTGTCGAGCTTGTATGAGGCGTAGAGGCCGGACTCCTCGGCGATGCGCACCGCCATGTCGTGGGCGTCGGTGAACGCCACCTGGGCGGAGAGACGCGAGACCATGTCGCAGAACGGCTTCACCTTGGGCACCTCCTGCGCGGCGCGGAACAGCGACAGCCCCTTCTCGCGGGCGGCTTCCTCCACGGCGTTCAGAGTGACCCCGCCGATTCCGCGGGCGGGCTTGTTGACCACGCGGCGGAAGGCCTCGTTGTCCTCCGGGTTGATGCAGAGCCGGAAATAGCTCATCATGTCCTTGACCTCGGCGCGCTCGAAGAAGGAGTTGCCCGAATAGATCATGTAGGGTATGTTGCGGCGGCGCAGCTGCTCCTCGACGGCGCGCGACTGGGAGTTGGTGCGGTAGAGCACGGCGAAGTCGCGGTACTGGGCGTGGTCGGAGCGCACCCTCGCGATGATGTCGGAGACTATGCCCACCGCCTCCTCCTGCTCGGTGTAGGCCTTCAGCAGCCTGATCTTCTCGCCTTTCTCCCCCACCGCGTAGCATTCCTTCGGGATGCGGCCTGCGTTGTGGGCGATGAGCGTGTTGGCAGCGTCGACTATGGTCGAGGTGGAGCGGTAGTTCCTCTCCAGCCGGAATATGTGGCAGTCGGGGTAGTCCTTGCGGAAGTTCAGTATGTTCTCGATCTTGGCGCCGCGGAAGGCGTAGATCGACTGGCTGTCGTCGCCGACCACGCAGATGTTGCGGTGCGCGGAGGCCAGCTTCTTGAGTATCAGGTACTGGGAGTAGTTGGTGTCCTGGTACTCGTCCACCATTATGTAGAGGAAGCGCTCCGAAATCGCCCGCAGCGCCTCGGGGTTGTCGCGCAGCAGGTAGTTCATGTTCAGCAGTATGTCGTCGAAGTCCATGACCCCGGACTCCTTGAGCTTCTTCTGGTAGAGTTCGTAGAGGTCGCACAGGCGCGGCCTGCGGGCATGGTAGTCGGCCGTCTGCAGCTCGCGGCTGTTGCGGTAGCCGTTCACGGTGATCAGGTTGTTCTTGGCCATGGAGATGCGGGAGAGCACCTCGCGGGGCTTGTAGACCTTGTCGTCGAGGCCGAGCTCCTTGATGCAGGTCTTCATGGCGCTCTGCGAGTCGGAGGTGTCGTAGATCACGAAACGCTCCGGGTAGCCGAGCGAGGCCGCGTATTCCCGCAGGAAACGCACGAACACCGCATGGAAGGTGCCCATGACCAGGCGTCTGGCCGACCTGTCACCGACCATCGCCGCTATCCTCTCCTTCATCTCGCCGGCTGCCTTCTTGGTGAAGGTCAGCGCGAGTATCCTCGTCGGATCCGTCTCTTCGGCGAGCAGAAGCGCTATTCTGCTCGTCAGGACCCTTGTCTTTCCCGAACCGGCGCCGGCCACGATGAGCACGGGCCCCCGGGTGCAGCTGACGGCATTCTTCTGCTCCTCGTTCAGCCCCTCCAGTACTACGTTAACTTTCTCCTCCATAGGGGCACGAAATTACGAAAAAAATGGCTATCTTCGCAGCGCATTTTGCATATCCTAAAATAAGTCATACTCAATGTCACAGAACATCGTTTTGAAAAAAGGTCTGAACATCCCCATCAGCGGAGAAGCAGAACTTCGTGTCTCAAAGGCGATTGCACCGGGCATTACGGCGGTCCGTCCGACCGACTTCAAGGGTCTTCTTCCCAGACTTCTGGTCAAGGAAGGAGACGCCGTGCTTTGTGGTTCTCCCGTCATTGCAGACAAAAAGAACCCCGACATCCTCCTCACGTCGCCCGTAAGCGGAACCGTGAAGGCGCTCGTCAGGGGTGAGAAGCGCAAGCTGCTGGCAGTCCTCATCGAATCCGACGGCAAGAACAAGTGCGTCGACTTCGGAGTGAAGGACCCCGCCGCCATGGATGCCGGACAAGTCAAGGCCGCGCTGCTCGAAAGCGGTCTCTGGCCCTGGATCATCCAGCGCCCCTATGGAATCATCGCGAATCCCGAGATCAGGCCCTCGGCGATCTACGTATCGGCTTTCGACTCGGCACCGCTCGCCCCGGACAGCGATTTCTGCTTCGCCGACGAGGTGAAGAACATCCAGGCTGCGGTCAACGCGCTCGCAAAGCTCACCGACGGAGAGGTGCACGTATCCTACGACGCGGACTCCGACCCCGCTTCCGCGCTCAGGAAGCTCACCGGCGTGCACGCCCACTACTTCAAGGGCAAGCATCCCGCCGGCAACGTGGGTGTGCAGATCAGCCACATCAAGCCCATCTGCAAGGGCGACACCGTATGGACCGTCTCCCTGCTCGGACTTGCAGCGATCGGAAAACTATTCACCAAGGGCTGCTATGACGTGCGCCGCAAGGTGGCGGTCACCGGCCCCATGGCCATCGAGCCCTCATACGTCGAGGCTCTTCCCGGAATGCCGATGAAGGAGCTTGCCGGATTCTACGGCAACGACGCCTCGACCGACCGCTTCGTGAGCGGCAACGTGCTCACCGGAAGCAACGAAGGCGTCGACGGCTACCTCGGCTTCTTCCACAACCAGGTGACCCTGCTGCACGAGGGAACCGAAAGGGAGCTCCTCGGCTGGCTGCGCCCCCTGCGCTGGAAGCAGTTCAGCACCGACCACAGCTACTTCTCATGGCTCACCCCCGGCAGGAAGTACGACATGGACACCAACCTCCACGGCGGCGTGCGCGCGTTCCTGATGAACGACGGCTACTACGCCAAGGTGCTTCCCATGGACATCTTCCCCATCTACCTGACCAAGGCCTGCCTTGCGGGAGAAATCGAGAAGATGGAGCAGTTCGGAATCTATGAGGTGCTGCCCGAAGACCTCGCCCTCTGCGAGTTCGTCGACCCCAGCAAGAACAATATCCAGGAAATCATAGCAAACGGCATCGACCTGATGCTCAAGGAAATGGCTTAAAAGTATGAACAAGATTTTTGAAAAAGGCGGCAAGCTGCACTGGCTGCACTCCACTGTGGACGCTTTTGAGACTTTCCTCCGCGTCCCCGGCACGGTGACCCGCAAGGGCTCCCATGTGCGCGATGCCATCGACCTCAAGCGTATTCTCATCATTGTTCTGATAGCAGCCGCCCCGGCAGCCCTGTTCGGAATGTGGAACGTGGGCTACCAGCACAGCCTCGCTATCGGCGACACCGGACTCAATATCCTCGGTAATTTCTGGTACGGCTTCCTCAAGGTGCTTCCCCTCTATGTAGTATCCTACGTGGTGGGTCTCGGCATCGAGTTCGCAGCCAGCCAGATCCGCGGTGAGGAGGTCAGCGAGGGCTTCCTCGTATCTGGCTTCTTCATCCCCCTCATCGTTCCCGCCGACATCCCTCTCTGGATGCTCGCACTCGCGGTAGCCTTCGCGGTGATCTTCGGCAAGGAAGTGTTCGGAGGCACCGGAATGAACATCTGGAACCCCGCGCTGCTCACCCGCGCCTTCCTGTTCTTCTCCTACCCGAGCTACATGTCTGGTTCGGAATGCTGGATCAGCCTCAGGAAGACCGACACCGTGATCGACGGCTTCACCGGAGCCACCCCTCTCGCACTTGACGGCGCTCCCGCACAGTACGGCACCGGCTTCTGGGATCTCTTCATCGGAACCGTTCCCGGCTCAGTCGGAGAGACTTCGGTCATCGCCATCCTCATCGGAGCTATCATCCTGATCTGGACCGGAGTGGCAAGCTGGAAGGTAATGGCCGGCACCGTGATCGGCGCTCTCGCGATAGGCTTCATCGGCGACCTCGCCGGCATCAGCAAGATGCCCTGCTACATGCAGCTGCTCTACGGCGGCTTCGCGTTCGGCGCGGTCTTCATGGCCACCGACCCCGTGACCTCAGCCCAGACCGAGACCGGCAAGTGGATCTACGGTATCCTGATCGGAGCGCTCTGCCTCATGGTAAGGCTCTTCAACCCCGGCTACGTCGAGGGAATGATGCTCGCGATCCTGCTCGCCAACACTTTCGCACCTCTGATCGACCACCTGGTCATCAACTCACACCTTTCACGCAAGGCCAAGAAACTTAAAGCAGCATAAGCCATGAATACGAACAGTAACGTTTACACCATAATATATTCGGCTGTCATAGTCGTTATTGTGGCTGCCGTGCTCGCTGTCGCCGCTATGGCCTTCAAGCCCATGCAGACAGCCAACATCAAGGCTGAGACCCTGTCCCAGATGATGGTGGCCGCCGGGCTCGGCACCATGGACGAGTTCCAGGAGATCGGCAACGACAACGTGCTCGTGAGGTATTCCGAGAACATCGAGGAGGCCTTCACCGTCGACCTCGACGGCAACAAGGTCGGAGACCTCAAGACCGACAAGGACAACATCGAGCTCGTGGACAACTTCAAGCCTCAGGACGTGGCCATCAAGAACCACGGCGACGCCACACTCCCCGTCTACAAGTTCAAGACCGGAGCGACCGTGATCCCCATCTACGGAGCCGGACTCTGGGGACCCGTCTGGGGCTACATCGCCCTTGACACCGACTACTGCACCATCCTCGGAGTATACTTCGACCACAGCGGCGAGACTCCCGGCCTCGGCTCCAAGATCAAGGACGACCCCGAGTTCCAGGCACAGTTCATCGGCAAGTCATTCGATCTCGACAATGCGGAGAACCCCTTCGACATCCTGAAGGGCGGAGTGCCCGAAGGCAACAACCATGCGGTTGACGCGATCAGCGGCTCGACCATGACCTGCCGCGGACTCGACGCCGGAATGGACCTCTGGATCGGAGCATACGTCAATTATCTCAAGGCCGCTGCAGCAGCAACCGCCGGCACGGAGGCCTCAACAGTAACGGAGGAATAAGCCATGAACAGCAAACTTAAAGAAACAATCATAAATCCCATATTCAGGGACAACCCGATTGCCGTGCTGATTCTCGGTATCTGCTCTTCGCTCGCAGTTACCGTGCAGCTCAACGGAGCCTGCGTGATGGCCATCTCGGTGACCATCGTGACAGGATTGTCAAGCCTCGTATGTTCCCTCATAAGGAACACGATCCCCAACCGCGTGCGCATCATCGTGCAGCTCGTGGTGGTGGCGATGATGGTGAACCTGGTCGACCAGGTGCTGAAAGCCTACATGTACCCCGTGGAGAAGCAGCTCTCGGTCTACATCGGCCTGATCATCACCAACTGTATAGTGATGGGCCGCATCGAGGCCTTCGCCCTCGGCAACAAGCCCATCCCCTCACTGCTTGACGGTCTCGCCAACGGCGTGGGCTACGGCCTCATACTCGTGATAGTCGCCTTCTTCCGCGAACTCTTCGGAAGCGGCACCCTGTTCGGAATGCAGGTTCTTCCTGCCGGCTACGAGCCCAACGGACTCGTGATCCTTCCTCCCTTCGCGCTGATCCTTCTCGGATGCGTGATCTGGGTGCACAGGGCAGTATTCAAGGACCTTCAGGAAAAATAACAGCGAAGCCCTATGGAATATCTTAGTTTGTTCGTAAAGTCAATCTTCATTGACAACATGATATTCTCGTACTTCCTGGGTATGTGCTCATACCTGGCGGTATCGAAGAATGTCAAGACAGCCCACGGCCTCGGCCTCGCTGTGATTTTCGTGCTGGCTTTCACCCTGCCGATCAACTATCTGCTCAACAAGTACGTGCTGACTCCCGGAGCCCTCTCATGGCTCGGCCCTCAGTTCGCCGACGTTGACCTCAGCTTCCTCGCCCTGATCTGATCATCTTCATCGCCGTGGTGGCCGCGTTCACCCAGCTCGTGGAGATGATAGTCGAGAGGTTCCTTCCCAACCTGTACGCCTCCCTCGGAATCTTCCTGCCCCTGATTGCCGTTAACTGCGCGATCCTCGGCGGCTCGCTCTTCATGCAGCAGAGGGATTTCGTGAACTGCGGCGAATCCATCGTGTACGCCCTCGGTTCGGGTATAGGCTGGTACCTTGCCATCGTCTGCCTCGCCGCAATCCGCGAGAAGATGAGCTACTGCAACGTGCCCAAGCCCCTCAAGGGCATAGGCGTGACCTTCATCACCGTTGGTATGATGGGCCTTGCATTCATGATTTTCATGGGAATTCAACTTTAGAAGGAGGAAAGAGATATGAGTGCAACAGTCATTTCAGCCATAGCGATAATTCTGATTGTAACACTGCTCCTCGTGGTTGCGCTTCTTGTAGTAAAGGACGCAGTAACCCCCAAGGGCTCCATCAAGATAGACATCAACAACGGTAAGAAGGTTCTCGAAGTGAACCCCGGCAACAGCCTCATGACCACTCTCGCGAACGAGAAGATCTTCCTCCCCTCAGCCTGCGGCGGAAAGGCCAACTGCGGCCAGTGCAAGGTGCAGGTGTTCGAGGGCGGCGGAGAGATTCTCCCCACCGAGACCGGCTTCTTCAACCGCAAGCAGATCAAGGAAGGCTGGCGTCTGGGCTGCCAGGTCAAGGTCAAGAACGACCTCAAGATCCAGGTTGCCGAGTCCGCCCTGTCAGTGAAGAAGCTTGAATGCGAGGTCATCTCCAACAAGAACGTGGCCACCTTCATCAAGGAGTTCGTGGTCAAGCTTCCCGAAGGAGAGCATCTCGAATTCAAGAGCGGCGAGTACATCCAGATAGACATCCCCGCGTACCACCTCAGCTTCAAGGATATCGAAGTCGAGCCCGAGTACAGGAAGGACTGGGACAAGTACGGATTCTTCAATCTTGAAGGAAACAATCCCGAGCCTACCGTCAGGGCCTATTCAATGGCTTCCTACCCTGGAGAGAAGGGCATCATCAAGCTCAACGTGCGTATCGCCACCCCTCCTTTCGACCGCAGCGTGCCGAAGGAGCAGGGCCCCAAGCTTCTGCCTGTGAACCCCGGCGTAGGTTCGACCTACGTGTTCACCCGCAAGCCCGGCGACAAGGTGATGATCAGCGGCCCTTACGGCGAGTTCCTGCTGCCTGAGAACGATCCCGACAACATCGAGTACATCTTCGTGGGCGGCGGCGCCGGAATGGCTCCTCTCCGCAGCCACATCATGCAGCTGTTCAAGACCCTCAAGACCGGACGCAAGGTCAGCTTCTTCTACGGAGCCCGCGCCCTCGTGGAGGCCTTCTACCTCGAGGACTTCGCCGAGCTGGAGAAGGAGTTCCCGAACTTCAAGTTCCATCTCGCCCTCGACCGTCCCGACCCTGCGGCCGACGCCGCCGGCGTGGAGTACACTCCGGGATTCGTCCACAACGTGATGTACGAGACCTATCTCAAGAATCACGAGACTCCCGAGGACATCAAATACTTCATGTGCGGACCTCCGATGATGGTGGCTTCCGTGAACAATCTGCTCGATTCTCTCGGAGTTCCCACGGAGAACATCCTCTACGACAACTTCGGCGCCTGATTCCGCCGCGGACATACTTCAAGGAAAGACGGTCATCTCGGCCGTCTTTCCTTTTTTATATGCCGAATCTACGAATATCAGCGCAGTACTGTGCCTTCCGGGAGGCTAGCCGCCCGCGGCTGTGAGCGGGCGATGCTTCTGAACAGAAGCATCGATGGAGCGTAGCGGAACCTCCCGGAAGGCATGGTACTGCAGCTGATGATAAACTTCAGAACTTAAAAAGATACATCTAAGTAAAGAAAAAGCAATAAGACGGAAATGTTTTTTATGAAACGCTCGGATTGCCGCGGAGCCTCTCTACATTTGCGCCAAGAAAGACTTCAGAATGACCATGAGAGACTTCAGAACAAACGGAAGCCGGCAGTCGATTCCCAACCGGACCCAGCGGATGGACCATCTGTCCAAGCGCCGGAACATCTTCTTTAACCTACTACTTTACAGCTTGCTTATTGCGCTGCCGGCTTTTTTAGACATATCCTGCCGCAAGGCCCCCTCCCCCGTCCCCGACGGAGGCGAGGAGCCGGAAGTCGTGGACTCCACCCTCACGGTGCTGCATCTGCAGAATTCCAGCCGCTATGCGGTGGAGGACGTCCAGATACTCATATACAAGAGCGACGGCACCCGGGAGCTGGAGCAGCTGCTGCGACTCGACGAATTCACCGAAACCGTGGAGGTGGTGACCACCGAAGGGGAGAAGCTCGTGGCGGCGGTTGCCAACTGCGGCAAGGCGCTAAGCCCGGTCGCCCTCGGCCGCTACGACTCCCTGTCGGAATTCGGCTACGACTTCAGCGATGAGAACTGCGAGGCCCCGGTCATGAGCGGAGAATGCCGGACCAGGGGAAACATGGGAGAAATCAGCCTGGTGCCGTTGCTGTGCGAGGTCGTGATCGAGTCCGTTGCCAACTGCCTCGACGAGAACTACGAACTCGTAGAGAATCCCAGGGTGCGGCTTACCGGAATCAGCGGATACGCCGGTGTGATGCAGGACAGCGACTTCTTCCCCACCGAGATACAGGACCGCGGAGAGTGGACGGACCTTCCCTACGACATCGGAATGCTCACGCAGAACCCCGGAACAACCCTTTACTGCTACCCGAACGAGACGCCCGAGTCGAGCCTGGGCAGCTCGAGGACCGTACTTGAATTCGAATGCGAGATATTCGGCAGAGTCTGCAGTTTCGAGATTCCGCTGCCACCTTTCGGCAGAGGCGCAAGACTGCTTGTCGAACTCGAAGTCTTCAGCCAGGAGGATTGTCAGAGCCGCATCTCCGTCGAAAGGCCTACGGCACAGGGTGCGCGACCGACGGAATGAAAGCCTGAAGGCACGGAGTCGAGGCAACGGGGTTTTGGAAAATGGAATCCAGTGCGTATCTTTACACAGTATGGCGACGGTTTCAGTCATAATCCCGGTCTACAACACCGAAAAGTTCCTCGGCAGATGTCTGGACAGCCTCCGGGCGCAGAGCTTCGAGGACTGGGAAGCCGTATGCGTGGACGACGGCAGCACCGACGGAAGCGGCCCGCTGCTCGACTCCTATGCCGCCGACCCCCGCATCAGGGTCGTCCACAAGGCCAACGGAGGCGTTTCCGAGGCCCGCAACCTGGCTCTCGGCCTCATAGGCGGAGAATACCTGACCTTCGTCGACAGCGACGACTTCCTGCATCCCAGAGCCCTGGAGATCACCACCGCCGCCGCGAGGCGCGACGGCTCCGACCTGGTAGCCTACACCTACGACAGGAAATACCGGACCAGGCTGATCATACGTCACGCCCTCGGACTCGGAGACCCTGCGAAAGTCAGGTTCCCCGAATTCGGCCCGTCCGACACCGAGGGGCTCCTCACCGACGACATCTTCAGCTGGGTCACGGAAATGTCCGACGGGAAGGTTCCCGGAGGTGACAGCCGCTGGGCCGTGAAGCACTGCCAGCCCTGGCGCTGCCTCTACCGCAGCGAGGCCGTGAAGGGAATAAGGTTCATACCCGGCATCATCTACGAAGATTTCCCGTGGTGGGGTGAGGTCCTTCTCAACGTGCGCTCCGCCACCATACTCAACCTGCCGCTCTACTACTACTATCCCAACAAGATGAGCTACATCTCGTCCTCCTCCCAGCAGTACAGGATACGCAGCCTCAGGATTGCGATAGAGGCAGCCGCGCAGCTGTACGAGAAAAGGGCGGACGCCCGTCAGGCGGAGGCCTGGGAGGAGCGCTTCATGAAGCCTTTCTCCCGGAAACTGGAAAAGAAGCTCAGGCGCTGCGGCCGCGCAGCTTCGAAGCAAGATATCTGAAGTAGCGGCAAGCCACAGTAAAACGGCCTGCAGCAAGCAGAGAATTCACATAGTCCGCGCCGTAGAGCCTTGCGGCGTCGGAGAGGACAGCATCCCGGCATGGACCGGGCAGAGAATCAAGCACCAGCCTGAGCTGGCGGCCCAGGCATCCGGCATGACGGGTGAACGAGGACTTCTTGACGAAGGGCAAACCGCGGCGATATAGGCGGAGCGGCGAGTTGTACACGCTCTTCCCCGGCAGGTTGAACAGGCCCTTGAAACCCACGCCATGGGCCGTCAACAGCCTCGTAAGCCCGTTCTCGTACTTCTCGCACACCGCCTCCTTGCTCTCCTGCCTCTCCACCGAAGACAGAAAGGCGTCAAACCAGGCTGCGACGGAGACTTCACGGCCGAAGCCCATGAACCAGGACTGAAGGTGGGGTGAATGTCCGCTCGGGTGCATCACAAGCCCGAAAGCCGGGCAGCCCAGACCCTCCATCCTCTCAAGGCAGGGCTCCAGTTCGCGCAGCGGACCGAAAACCGAATCATTCACCAGATACACGAAGTCGTAGGCGTCAGTGTCCAGATTCTCCCGGGCCCACTGCCAGGCTCTCTTGTACGAACCGAAATCATATTCGCCATGGGCGGCGGCGCCCGCGTGCAGGCAGAACCCGCCGAGTTTTTCCAATTCTCCGGCGCTGAAATCAGTGTCCGCCTCGAGCACGACGTCGCCGCAGGCGGAGAGACTCCGCAGATACCAGAGCAGCGACGCACCGACTCTGGCGCCTGCGTCGTAGGCAGCGAATATGAAAAGTCTGCCGGGCATGCTCAAAGATACATCTTCATCAGCGCGTCGGCGAAACTTCCGGGCACCGGAGCGCTCGCGTCCGACGACTTGTATTCAGTCTTCTGGAAGGCAGCTGCGGAAGTCAGCGTGCGGAACAGTTCGGGATCGAACGGCCTGGACGCATTCTCGAACCATACGGTATGGGTGGGGTCCTGCACGACCCTGGGCATGGCGGCGAAGAGCCTGCCGGCCTCGGGGTCGCTTTCGACCGCTTTCCTGAACAGCAGCTGGTGCACGAAATAGTCTATGGCGGAGTTCTCGTGCTCCCAGTACACCTCCATCGCGTTCAGCCAGAGGGCGAGGAGGTAATTCCCCCTGCGTCCGCGGATGAAGCAGTTCTGTATGAAGGAATACCAGCCGCGCTGCCTTTCGCCCGACATGTACACGAAGAAATCCTGCCTGTCCATCCATTCCGGCAGTTCCATCGGCAGGAAATCGGTGGCGTCCATCCAATATCCTCCATACCTGTGCAGGAGGGCGACGCGGCAGATGTCGGTGAAATGGGCGGGCCGGATCAGTCCTCTCCTCCACTTGTCGGTCACATGTCCGGGGAGTTCTATCCAGTCGGGGAGGCTGGAGGAGTCGAGAACCACGAGCTCGCGGGAGGAATTGGCCCTTATGCTGCGCCAGCAGGCTTTCACTATCTCCGGAGCCGCAGCTTCGCCCTGCAGCCACACGCTGAAGATCTTACCGGAATCGCCGGCGTCTCCGTCCGGGGCGGAAGCTTTCACGAAGGGCATTTCGAGAAACTCCGGAACGTAGCGTCCGAGATAGGAGCACACGGCGTCGCGCGTCACCTCTCCCCTGACCCTGCGCCTTTCCAGACGCGGGCGCCAGGGCCAGTTCAGCACATGGCCTTTGAGCACTATCGCAGCCTTAGTTCTGAATCTTCCCGGCATCATCGCGCAGATAGTATTTTTTGCCGAATACCATCACGAACTTCCTCCGGTATTCGTCTCTCTCGATGCTGAAAATGAACTTGAGGAAGGGGCCAACGACATTGTGCACGAACACGGAGAAGGCGCTGAAGCTGCCGCTGATGAAGCCGTGGATTTCATATCCGGCGTCCTTCACCATGATACCCATGAGCCTCTCGTACACATGTGCCAGAGACGCGCACGAATGCGAGACGAAATGGGTTCCCCACATGGAGTCGTCGAGGTGGAGCCTCTGTATCCTGCCCAAAGCGGCCGCCCTGACGATGAACATGGTTCCGGCGCAGAAGCGGTCGCCGGAATAATCCCTGACAATGCCTATCCTCTGCACTTCCGACTCCAGCATGGTCGTGCTCTCGGGAAGGCCTTCGTGCAGGTCCTTACGGAGTTCGTAGCAGCAGATCATTCCGACCTTGGGGTTCTTCTCGAAATAGTCCAGGCACTTCCGGAAGCGCTCCGGGCTCTTGAGCAGCGCGTCCACAAGAAGGTTGCGCCACCTGAAATCCTTCATGTTCAGACCGTTGATGCTGCCGCCGTCGCCTCCGCTCTTCGTGTGCAGCTTGAGCACGTAGTCGTAGGCGGAGAGGTCGGTCTCCTTGATCACCTTGATGAAGGGCCACACGTCATAGCCTATGTTGTCGACTGTAATGAACCGCGCATCAGGTTTCAGCTGCTGGAGCTGACGCCGGGAGGCGTCGTCGATTCGGGGGGAAGTCACGACAAGATTCCAGTCACAGCCGTTGATGTTCGCCAGCTTGCGTACGAAATAGCCCACCTGATCGGGGTAATATACGTGCAGAATTACAAGAAGCCTCTTCATACGCTGTTTCATTTAGACGATTTCGGCGAATCTGCGGGGGATGCGCACCACGACCCTGGCCTCGAACATCGCCGGCTTGTTCCAGGCATAGGGAGGACGCACCAGGTTCTGTATCTTCCTGGCCCTGTCCACGGTCGCGTCCCAGTCGAGGGCCCTGGAGTTGCTGACGAGGAATATGGTGCCGGCACGCTTGCGCAGATGCCGGGTCCATCCGGCGGCGGCAAGCTCCCCGTCATCCATCTTGGCGCGGATGCGGGCGAGGTCCACACAGCCGAAATGAAAGAGATACAAATCCTTGACAATATGGAAATTGCCTCTGCGCGTCCTGTGGAAGCCCGAGCCCCAGGCCACCGGGCGCAGCAGCACGCTGGCCTTGCTGTAGCGGGTGGAGAGCTTGGCATAGCTCCGCTGGCTCAGGAACGGGCGCGAGGCGTCGATGTCCGCCTCCTCCCCTATCTTCTGCCCCACGTCCACGCCGAGTCCGGAAATCGAAGGGAGTCCGGTCGTCACGCCCGAGAGGAACTGGGCGAGAGTCTGTCCCAGCAGAGGGTCGACGACAAGGAATTCGTCGACGTCGGTGCCTATCACCATGTCGTAGCGGTCGAAAAGCCGGGCAGCGCGCTGCGAGATCAGGTCTATCCTTCCCCTGTCGGCCTCATGGACGTTGCCCTTCACATGCTCGACCCGCTCCACGTTGACCCCGTCGCAGAACTCAGGGACCTTCTGGTCCAGTCCGTCGAAAATCACGTGAAGATTCTCCTTCCCGAGCTGGCGGCCGTAGTATCCGACCCACTTGCTCAGAAAGAAATCATCGTTTCTGACCATGGTAATAGCGGCTATTCTCTTCATCAAATGTATTTTGCCGTAAAGGTATCAGTTTTTTTCAAATTTTCCGGCGTTCCTTCGAAAACAAGTTCGCCTCCGGCGTCCCCGGCGTCGGGTCCGAGGTCCAGGACCCAGTCGGCCGACCTGATCACGTCGGGGTTGTGCTCCACCACCACGAGGCTGTGTCCGGCGGCCAGCAGGACATCGAAGGCCCTGAGCAGTTTCTCGACATCGTAGAAATGCAGGCCGGTGGTGGGCTCGTCGAAGATGAACATGATTTTCTCGGGCTTGCCCGAATTCCTGCTTATCGACAGGAAATACGCGAGCTTGATGCGCTGGCTCTCGCCTCCGGAGAGCGTGGAGCTGCTCTGCCCCAGTTTGATATAGCCGAGACCCACGTCCCTGAGCGGCTGCAGCTTGGACGCCACGGCCTGCGACTCCGGCTCGGTTCCTGCAGCGAAGAACTCTATGGCCTCGTCGACGCTCATGCCGAGGATGTCGTCGATATTCTTTCCGCGGTAGCGCACCTCCAGGACTTCCGGCTTGAAGCGCTTGCCGCCGCATGCCTCGCAGACCATCTCCACGTCGGCCATGAACTGCATCTCTATCCTCACCACTCCCTCGCCCTGGCACTCCGGACAGCGTCCGCCGTCGGTGTTGAACGAGAAGTAGTTGGGGCCGAAGCCGTTTATCTTGGCATACTGCTGGGAGGCCAGCAGCTTGCGTATGTCGTCGTAGGCCTTGAGGTAGGTGACGGCGTTGGAGCGGGAACTGCGTCCTATGGGGTTCTGGTCGACATATTCCACCCTGGTGATGCGGTCGAGGTTGCCGCCCAGTCCGCGGAAGGTGCCCGGACGGTCGCCGGCGTCATGGATATGCCGGTACAGGGCCGGGTAGAGTATGTCGCCGACCAGCGAAGACTTTCCGGAGCCGGAGACTCCGGTGACCACGGTGAGCGTCCCGAGCGGGAAGCGTACGTCTATGTCCTTGAGGTTGTGCTCCATAGCGCCCTTCACCACTATGGAATACTGCCAGCCGCGCTTCTCCCTTTGGTAGCGGCCGCGCTCACCGGAGAGGTACTGGAGGGTTATGGAGTTCTTCACGGCTTCCGGCGGCAGCTTGCCGCCGAGTTTCCCGGAGAAGACGACCTCCCCTCCGGCGCGGCCTGCAAGCGGCCCCATGTCGATCAGCAGGTCGGCGGCGCGCATGATCTCCTCGTCGTGCTCGACGACTATCACCGTGTTGCCTATGTCGCGCAGGCGCCTCAGGACCCCGATCAGCTTCTCCGTATCGCGGGGATGCAGGCCGATGCTGGGTTCGTCGAGTATGTACATCGAGCCCACCAGGCTGGAGCCGAGCGCGGTCACCAGGTTGATGCGCTGGCTCTCGCCGCCCGAAAGCGTGTTGCAGGCTCGGCTCAGCGTCAGGTACGACAGCCCGACGTCGCGGATGCACTCCAGGCGCGACACTATCTCGGCAAGAGGCTCGGCGGCCACCTCCCTCTCGGAGGGGCTGAGCTGCAGGTCGCGGAAAAACGCCAGAGCCTCGTCGACGTTCATCGAGAGCAGCTCGTGGATGTTCTTTCCGCCCACGCGGACCCAGAGGGCCTCCTTGCGCAGGCGGCTTCCCCCGCAGGCGCGGCATTCGGTGCGTCCGCTGAAGCGGCTGAGCATGTACTTGTACTGTATCTTATAGCGCTGGGTCTCCACCCAGTCGAAGAATTCCTTGATTCCCACTATGGAATCCTCGTCGCCTTCGACGGAATGTCCGTCCCAGATGGTTTTCTTCACCTCCTCGGAAAGGTTACACCATGGTTCGAAGACGGGGATGCCGTAGCGGTCGGCCACCTTGATCAGATGGTCCCTGAACCAGCCCATCTTCTCGCCGCGCCAGCAGGCTATGGCTCCGTCGTAGATGCTCTTCGTCTTGTCGGGAATCACCAGATCCTCGCTGACGTCTATGATCTTTCCGAGCCCTCCGCAGACCGGACAGGCGCCGAGCGGCGAATTGAAGCTGAAAAGATATTCGTCGGGCTCGCGGAACACGATGCCGTCGAGTTCGAAACGGCTGCAGAACCGCCTGAGGCCGCCGTCCTCCGCCGCCACGGCCATGTCGCCGCTTCCCCGCGAGAATGCGTCGGCGACCGACGACAGCAGGCGGGTGCGGGTGTCAGCGTCCATCCCGCCGCTTTCCGGAAGGCGCACGCGGTCCACCAGCAGCCAGGCGTCGGCAGGATAGTCGCCGTCAGACTGCAGCACCTCGTCGATGCGGCGCGGCTGCCCGTCGGCATAGAGACGGTTGTATCCGTCTTCCTTGAGGCCCAGCATCAGCTCCACCTTGTCGTCGCGCGCGGACCAGCGGAGGTCGGCCAACACGTAGCAGGTGCCGCTTCGGCCTTCCAGCCAAGTCATCACGTCGTCGACCGTGTCCTTATGAACCTCTTCGCCGGAAACCGGCGAGAAAGTATGGCCGACCCTGGCGAAGACGAGGCGCAGGTAGTCGTAGATCTCCGTGGTGGTGGCGACCGTGGAGCGCGGGTTCCTGGTGGTCACCTTCTGCTCTATGGCTATGGCGGGCGGGATGCCCTCTATCGAGTCCACGTCGGGTTTGGTCATGCGGCCGAGGAACTGGCGCGCGTATGACGAGAGGCTCTCCGAAAAACGCCTCTGTCCCTCGGCGTAGAGGGTGTCGAAAACGAGGGAGGACTTCCCCGAACCGGAAATGCCCGTCACGACGACGAGCTTTCCACGGGGTATTTCCAATGTGAGGTTCTTAAGATTGTTGACTCTGGCGCCCTCGATGCGTATGTTCTCTTCCACGGACTATTTCTCCCCAACTGTTGCAGGGGCGTCCGTCTTCGCCGTCTTGAGGCCTGACCTCAGGTCCGCCACCCAGTCCTTTCCGAACAGCACCCATACTGCGGAGAGGCAGGCGCCCAGAAATACGAAAGCCACCAGAGTGAGCATCTTCGAAGGCTTGGAAGGCTGGGTGGGAAGAGTGGGCGGCTCCACGACCACGCACACCGGGGTCTCCTGCTGCACCTTGGCCTTCGCCATCTGCACCTGCTGGGCGCAGGTGTTGTACAGATTATAGGCGAGGTCCATCTCGTTCTTCAGCCTGTCCTGCTCGGCCATCACGCTTCTGAGCACCACGTTCTGGTTGGCGTCGACGTAGCGCGCATAGCGCTGCTGGGCATCGTAGTACTCCTCGCGGGCCTCCTCGTAGAGCTGCTCGTAGTAGTCGAGGTCCTTCCTCGACTTCTCGGTCCTGTAGTCGGTCACGTAGGACTCGATTCTGGAAATCACCTCCTTGGAGAGGTCGGTGGCCACCACGGGGTCCTGGGCGGACACCTCCAAGGTTATCATGGAGTTCTTGCTGTCGACCTGGAGGCTCACGCTCTCGCGTATCGCCTTGACTATGGCCTCCTGCTCTGGCGTGAGGGCGTAGGGGTCGAGAGAGGCATAGCCTTCGACCTCCTCCTCGTCACCGCCTCTGACAAGGTTCATCAGCCAGCCGAGTGCCTTGAAGGGTGCGGAGAAGACCGCGCTCCACCAGGGGCTGCGGGTGTAGTCAAGCAGATAGGTGTAGAGGTCGGTGTGCACCGTCCCTTCCCTCCTGGTCTCGATCTCGACGGGGACGGAGAAAAGCTCCACCACGAAGGGGGTCGAGCTGACTATCTCCGGATACAGTTCGGGATATACTGCGTCGGAAGTCGACATGTTGCTGAGGTTGACACCGGCGAGCGATGCCAGCGACGACAGCGAGGAATTGGTGCGGGAGACTATCTCCGGCGCCAGTTTTGACGACACCGTGTACTCCTTGGGTATGCTGAAGCCGACCACGAGACCGATGACGCCGGCCACGCAGCACCACTTGACAATGGTTTTCCAGTTCTTCAGAAGCTTCCTCAGAAGCTCCATGAGGTCTATTTCCTCATACTGCTCCTCCTGAACCGGTGCGGAAGGCCGTATGTTCTTCTTATCTTCCATAAATGAAATTATTCAGGCAGCGGCATTTACTTCAGCAGATTGAGGAGCACTGTCACGGTGCTTGCGAGCGACGATGCCACGGAAGCCGTACCGAGCACATCCGAAGTGGTCACCGGCCTGCGTTCGGGACGCCTGGGCACCACTATGGTGCAGCCCGGCTGGACCTTTGCCTTTCCGAGCCCGCTCCTGGCTGCGCTGCCGTTCATGTAGATCACGTATGCCTTGGACTTCTTGGCGCTCTGGGTGAATCCGCCCGCGGCGTCGATGTAGTAGCGCAGGGACTTGCCGGGGGTGTAGACCACCGCGTTGGGGAACATCACCTCTCCCATCACCTGGACGGTGTTGACATATTCGGGCACGATGATGCGGTCGTCTTCCTGAAGCACTATGTCCACCTCGGAGCCGGGGTGCGCCATGGCCTGGGCGAGGTCGAGACTCACCACGTATTCACTCGCCATCTCCACCTCCATCGTGTCGCGCATGGCAGAGGCAGAAATCTTCTCGATTGACTCGTTGATGGCGCTGAGCACCTCGTTGTCCCTGTACTGCCGCACGATTCTCGCGCCTTTGAGATAGGCGGTTCCGGTGAAGCCGCCGGCTCTGGCGATCAGGTCAGAGATTCTCTCGCCTTCGTTGAGCAGCACATATTCGCCGGGGAAGAGCACCTGCCCTTCGAGAGAGACGAACCTCTGGGGACGGTATCCCGGACTCATGCGCACAGAAACCACGTCGTAGGGTTCCAGGACGAAGTCTTCGCCTCCGTCCATGGCGAGGCCGTCAGCCATGGAGAAGCTGAACGAGAAGCCGAGGGTGTCGGACGACTCCATGCTCGCGGGGTCGTAGAGCCTTCTCGCCACATCGATTCTCGCGGTGGACGCTCCGTCGAGCAAGCCGCCGGCGCGCAGCACGATGTCTTCAACGGTGGTGTTCTCTGCAAACGGGAAGACTCCCGGGTTGACGACGAAACCGTTTATGGTCAGGGTACCCCTGTCCTCGACGTCATGGATGCCAGATACGAGAAGGACGTCGTTCCTGCGGAGGACGATGTCGTCAACCTCGCCGGAAAGGAGTTTTCCGAGGTCCACAGGAATGTTCTGATAGTCGAAGTTCTCCTTCTCCCTGAGGAGGATAGCCCTGGTGAGGAAGGCGTCTTCGGTCACACCGCCCGCCGCCTCGACGAGCTGGCGCACCGTGGCGATGTCGCCTCCGAGCTCATACATGCCGGGACGGAACACGTAACCGGACACTTCCACCCTGTTGGCGAACCTGCTGAGGTTGGACCTCACGCTCACCCTGTCGCCGTCTTCGAGGGCGAAGGTGGAATATTCCTCGCTGGAGACGGTGTATATCTGGCGTTTCTCGGTGTTCACGCGGATCACGGAGACGTCTCCCCTGAACGCCTCGCCCGCGAAACCGCCTGCATAGTCGATCAGATTCTGCAGGGACTCATCGTCGGTAAGCTCGTAGTACATGGGGCGCTTGACCTGTCCGTCGACTGAAACCAGGTTGACATAGGGAGGAACCACTATCACGTCGCCCTCCTTGAGGGTTATGTCGGAATCCGACTTTCCGTCGAAGAGATATTCGTAGACATCCACCACGGCCAGCTCGCTGCCGTCACGCATTACCTTGATTTCGCGCAGCGAACCCGACTCGGTCACGCCGCCGGCGCGGTAGAGGGCGCTGAAGACTGAAGAGAACGACGACATGCGGAATGTTCCCGGAGTAACGACCTCTCCCATCACGTTCACCCTGATGGTCCTGATGTTGCCGAGCGAAACGCTCACGAAGGTTCCGGGATTCTCACCGCCGATTCCGGCGTACTTGGCCTTCAGGGCCGCCGTTATCTTCTTCTCCGCCTCCTTTATCGTGAGGCCGTTGAGATAGACGGGCCCGACCATGCTTATGCTGATTCTTCCCTCGGGGGAGATCACCTGCCTCGACATGTCCTCGTTGAGGCCCCAGACCTCGATCACCACCTCGTCGCCGGGGCCGAGCTTGTAGTCCTCGGGAGTGGCGACGTTCTCGTTGGGCTCGAAGGTCAGGTTGACTCCGCTGAAGAGGTTGTGCCCGAAAATCTCCTTCTGCTCCTCATATCCGTATGCTGCACCCGGCACGACAGTGTAGGTTCCTGTCGCGGGGTCGAAGTACAGTCCCGACTCGGTGGCGGCGCCGTACGTGCTCTGGCCGCCGTAGGCGTTCATGCCCTGCATGCCGGAGATACCCTGGACCGAGGCGCCGTACTGCGAGCCATAGCCGGCGGCGTTACCGTAGATATTGCCGTAGGCTCCCATGCTGCCTGCAGTTCCGTATGGGCTCTGCGGCATCCTGGCGTCGGAGCCCTGAAGCTGCTCGTTCTCCACAGGATACATTCCGTAGGGGGTCTGAGCTCCGTAGCGGGGGATATACTGATATGACGGCATGATAGCTGAATTGGCCTTGCCGTCGCCATAGTCGATGTAGCCGTCCTTGTCGGCGAACGACGACAGTGTCCTGCCGGAAGAGGAATACCCTGCCCCGTAGGAGCTGCCCGAAGAGCCGGACTGCTGCCCCTGATACCTGTCACGCAGCCTTTCGAGCTGGGAGCGCGTCACTCCTCGGTAGACAAGTTCCTGAGCGATCTGGTTCTCGTCCTTGCCGGAAGCCATGGCGGACTGGACATACTCTATGATCTGGTCGTCAGTCATCTGAGCGCTCGCGACGCCACATATCATGAACAGCGCGGCCGCCATGGCCGCAAAAATTCTTTTCATATCTACAATGATTGCGAATATAGGTTGCAAATATAACACTATTAGCATTTCTATGCAAGAAAGGAGGCCTGACGGGCCGGCTGCAAGATTTTCTAAAAATTTTTGAGAAGCCCTTGCAATTCCACGAATAATGCCTATATTTGCATCCGCTTTCGACGGAAAGCGACCAGCAAATGGAAAACCTGGTGCGGTAGTTCAGCTGGTTAGAATGCCGGCCTGTCACGCCGGAGGTCGAGGGTTCGAGTCCCTTCCGCACCGCAATAAACATTGAAAATCAATGTTTTGCAAATGAAACACCCGTTTTTACACCCAAGAATGTAAAGTCGGGTGTTTTCATATTCTTCAGATTTCAAGAATCAGTCTCCCCGATAAGTATTAATAAGACAAAGAAACTGAAAAAATGAGAAATATTATTCTATCAATGATATTGTGCTTTTGTGGCACACTGGCATATTCTCAGATTGATACATCAGCAATAAGAAAAATCATTCAAGACAAACAAGCTGAGGTTGGTGTAGCTGTCCTATACAAAGACAAAGTATATACCTTATCCAATAACAGAAAATACCCTTTGATGAGTGTTTTCAAATTTCATGTGGCTGTAACCGCATTGAAGAAAATGGAAAAGGAAAATATCGCATTGGACAGTATGGTATATATTGAGCCCGGACAAATGCATGCAAATACATACAGTCCGTTAAGGGACAAATACCCCGGACAAAGAATACATATATCGTATGGCGATATGATAACATATACCATAACTCATAGCGACAACAATACATGCGATTGGCTCATAGGCTTTGCAGGAGGGATAGAAGTAGTGGACGCATATATTAAATCCATTGGAATCAATGCGCAGAACCTGACAGAAACAGAAGCCGGCATGCATGAAAATATAATGCGCTGCTATAATAATTGGAGCACCCCTTTGGCAGTGGCGGAACTATTGAAAAAGGTATACACAGAAGCCATATTGACCGATGAGTATTTTAGATTCTTGGAAAAAGCAATGCTTGATTGTTCGACAGGAACCGACAAACTTAAAGCGGGATTGCCTGCAGGCGTACGTTTTGGGCATAAAACGGGTAGTTCAGACCGAACAGAGACTGGAATTAAAATAGGTGATGGGGATGCCGGAGTGATTTATATGCCTGATGGCAGTAAATGTTATCTTGTCGTGATTATAAAGGATTCAAAAGAAACGGATGCCGGGAATGCAAAAATAATGGAGAATATCGCAAGTGCCGTCTATGAGAGTGCAAGGCTTAGCTCGCCGGCGGCATGGTAGCAGATTGCAAATCCGGCACTGCGACGTAATTGCAGACTATGTAGGAGCAGTTAATTTGCGGGAATAGTTGAATATGAACTTCTTACAAACAGGCGGTGCCCACACGTCCCTGCAATTTGGTCGACTTCGGAGCGATAGGTTCGGTGAAAACGGCTTTACAGACGCCTGCAGGGCCGTTTTCTCAAAACAGGCTGCTCCTAAGTCTCACGCCTTCTTCAGCGGTTATGAACCACTATCGCCAAGCACGCACTGCGGGGAGCTCCGCGGAGGGATCTCCTCGCACCCGCCCGGTATGGCGCGCAACTTGCGACCAGTCGAGGCCGCGGCGGAGTCGGCCTCTCTCCACCGGATGAAGACAGCACGCAGTACGGAATTTCCGCTGAGGAGGCTAGCCGTCCGCGGCTGTGAGCGGACGATGTCCGAAGCGTAGCGAAGGGCACCGATGCGCAGCATCGGAGACCGCATCAGCGGTGCGGCAGAGTGTCAGGGAGATTGCGGAGCAATCGAACCAACGAAGCCGCCAACCGGAATGAAATGGAGGTTGAGCATCTTTG
>JADILW010000041.1 GCA_017695095.1 Candidatus Cryptobacteroides avistercoris
GCCGACTCCATCGCGGCTGAAGCCGTGCGCCTCGAAGCCGAGATTCTCCGCATCGTAGAAGATAAAATAAAGAAATAGCCATGACCCTCGAAGAATTCCAGGCCGACATCCGGGCAGGCATACCCGACATCCTGCCCGAACCGAAGCCCTACGACACAAGCATAAACCACGCGCCCAGGCGCAAGGACATCCTGACCCCCGCCGAGAAGGAGCTCGCGCTGCGCAACGCCTTGCGGTACTTCCCCGCGAAGCACCACGCGCTCCTGGCCCCGGAGTTCGCCGAGGAGCTGCGCAGATACGGCCGCATCTACATGTACCGCCTGCGCCCCGACTACGACATGCACGCCCGCCCCATAGGCGAGTACCCGGCGAAATGCCGGCAGGCCGCGGCAATCATGCTGATGATCCAGAACAACCTCGACAAGGCCGTGGCCCAGCACCCCCACGAACTGATCACCTACGGAGGCAACGGCGCCGTATTCCAGAACTGGGCGCAGTACCGCCTGACCATGAAATACCTTTCGGAGATGACCGACAGCCAGACCCTGGTCATGTACTCCGGCCACCCGCTCGGACTCTTCCCCTCCCACCCCGACGCCCCGCGCGTAGTGGTGACCAACGGCATGGTGATTCCGAACTACTCCAAGCCCGACGACTGGGAGCGGCTGAACGCCCTCGGAGTCTCGCAGTACGGGCAGATGACCGCCGGATCCTATATGTACATCGGCCCCCAGGGAATCGTACACGGAACGACCATCACGGTGATGAACGCCGCACGCAAGCGCTTCGGCGGCGGCCGCACTTCGGCCCGCGGAATGCTCTTCGTCTCCTCCGGACTCGGAGGCATGTCCGGCGCCCAGGCCAAGGCGGGCAACATCTCCGGCGTGGTCTCCGTGATCGCCGAAATCAACCCCAAGGCGGCCCGCAAACGCTTCGACCAGGGCTGGGTCGACGAACTGCACGACTCGCTCGATGAACTTATACCCCGCATACGGGAAGCCGTGGCCCGCGAGGAAGTCGTCTCCCTCGCCTATGTCGGCAACATAGTCGACCTTTGGGAGAGGCTCGCCGACGAGGGAATCAAGGTTGACCTCGGCTCCGACCAGACCTCGCTGCACAACCCCTGGGCGGGCGGCTACTACCCCGCCGGGCTCAGCTACGACGAATCCAACAGGATGATGGCCGAAGACCCTCAGCGCTTCCGCGAATGTGTGCAGGAGTCGCTGCGCCGGCAGGTGGCCGCGATCAACCGCCTGGCTGACGGTGGCATGTACTTCTTCGACTACGGCAACGCCTTCCTGCTCGAATCCTCGCGCGCCGGCGCCGACGTGATGCGCGAAGACGGACATTTCCGCTACCCCTCCTACGTGCAGGACATCATGGGCCCCATGTTCTTCGACTACGGCTTCGGCCCGTTCCGCTGGGTATGCACCTCCGGGAAGCCGGAAGACCTCGAAATGACCGACAGGCTCGCCGCCGGAGTCCTCGAGGACATGTGCCGGACGGCGCCCGGCTCCATACGCGGCCAGCTGGAGGACAACCTCCACTGGATACGCGAGGCCGGCCGCAACAGGCTCGTGGTGGGCTCCCAGGCGCGCATCCTCTACGCCGACTGCGAGGGCCGCACGAAGATAGCCCTGGCGTTCAACGAAGCCATAGCCGACGGACGCATCTCCGCCCCCGTGGTGCTGGGACGCGACCACCACGACGTCTCCGGGACCGACTCCCCCTACCGCGAGACCTCCAACATCTACGACGGCTCCAACCTCACGGCCGACATGGCGGTGCAGAACGTCATCGGCGACTCCTTCCGCGGCGCCACCTGGGTGTCGCTCCACAACGGCGGCGGAGTCGGCTGGGGCGAGGTCATCAACGGAGGCTTCGGAATGGTGCTTGACGGCTCCCCTGACTCCGCCCGGCATATCCGGGAGATGCTCTTCTGGGACGTCAACAACGGCATCGCCCGCCGCAGCTGGTCCCGCAACGACGGGGCCGTGGAGGCGATACGCCGCGAGATGGAGCGCACCCCCGGACTTAAAGTGACGCTCCCCAACTATGCCGACGACAAGCTCATACGCGAGGCGCTGGCAGACAACGGCTAAACAAGGAACAAAACACATGGAATACCACCATCTCAGCTCCGAAAGGCTGACCATAGCCGGCCTGAAGGAGATTCTCGACAGCGGAAAGCCGGTCGCCCTGAGCGAAGAGCTGCGCCGCAGGATAGTGCGCTGCCGCGAATATCTCGACCGGAAGATCAAGGATTCAGACCAGCCCGTCTACGGCATCACCACCGGATTCGGCTCGCTCTGCGACATATCGGTCGGCGGCGACGAGCTCTCGCAGCTCCAGCGCAACCTGGTCATGTCGCATTCCTGCGGCACAGGCGAGCAGGTTCCTTCCGAGATCGTGCGGCTGATGCTGCTGCTCAAGATACGCTCGCTCTCCTACGGCTATTCGGGCGTGCGGATGGAGACCGTCGAGCGCCTCATCGATTTCTACAACAACGGCATACTCCCCGTCGTCTACCGACAGGGCTCTCTTGGAGCCTCAGGAGACCTCGCACCGCTCGCGCACCTCAGCCTGCCGCTGCTCGGCCTGGGCGAAGTCGAACATGACGGACGCCGCCGACCCTCTGCCGAAGTCCTGGAGGAATTCGGCTGGAAGCCCCTGGAGCTGCAGTCCAAGGAAGGTCTCGCCCTGCTCAACGGCACCCAGTTCATGAGCGCATACGGCGTACAGGCCGTCATCGACGCCAGGCGTCTGAGCGACTGGGCCGACCGCATCGGGGCGCTCTCCCTCGACGCCTTCGACGGACGCATCGAACCTTTCTACGACGAGGTCCACGTGATACGTGCGCACCCCGGACAGCTCGCCACGGCACGTGCCGTGCGCAGCCTGCTCGAAGGCAGCGAACTGATACGCCGCCCCAAGAAGCATGTGCAGGACCCCTATTCCTTCCGCTGCATGCCTCAGGTTCACGGCGCAACCAAGGACACCATCGACTACGTCGCAGGCGTTCTCGAGACCGAGATCAACTCGCCGACCGACAACCCCACCATCTTCCCCGACGAGGACATGATCATCTCCGCCGGCAACTTCCACGGGCAGCCCATCGCCCTGGCCATGGACTTCCTGGCGATCGCCCTCGCCGAACTCGGAAGCATCTCCGAGCGCCGGATCTACAAACTGATCTCCGGCTCGCGCGGACTGCCCCACTTCCTCGTGGCCAACCCGGGCCTGAACAGCGGCTTCATGATTCCGCAGTACACCGCGGCGTCGATCGTAAGCCAGTCGAAGGGTCTCTGCATGCCGGCCTCGGTCGATTCCATACCCTCGTCGCAGGGCCAGGAAGACCACGTCAGCATGGGGGCGAACGCCGCCACCAAGCTCCGCCGCGTGGTTCTCAACACCGAGCGCGTGCTGGCCATAGAGCTGTTCAACGCCGCCCAGGCGCTGGAATTCCGCCGCCCGGCGCGCACCTCCCCGGCGCTGGAGAACCTTGTCGCCGACTACCGCAGGCGGGTGCCGTTCATCGACAACGACACCGTGATGTACCCCTACATCGAAGCGTCGGTGCAATTCCTGCGTGAGCGATGAGGACGCTGGTACACAATATCGCCTGCATCTTCGGCATCGAAAGGCAGGGGCGCACGCGGCTCTGCGGCGAGGAGATGGGTCGCATGGAGACGCTTGAAGACGCCTGGCTGCTCGTCGAGGACGGACGAATCGCGGCATTCGGAAGCGCGTCGGAAGGTATGCCGGAGGATGTCGGCAGGCGTATCGACGCCGGAGGAGGCATGCTCTTCCCCTCGTTCTGCGATTCGCACACCCACCTCGTCTACGCAGGCAGCCGCGAGCAGGAGTTCCTGGATAAGATCAACGGACTCTCCTACGAGGAAATCGCCCGCCGGGGCGGAGGCATACTCAACTCCGCCGACAGGCTGCACGCGGCTTCGGAAGACGAACTCTACGCCACGGCGATGGAGCGCGTGCGGGAGATTGCCGCAATGGGCACCGGCTGCGTGGAGATCAAGAGCGGCTACGGCCTTTCGACCGAAGACGAGCTGAAAATGCTGCGCGTGATAAGGCGCATACGCGAAAATGTACCGCTGGAAGTCAGGGCAACCTTCCTCGGGGCGCACGCTGTCGCGCGGGCATATCGCGGACGTCAGGGCGAATATGTGGACCTCGTATGCCGGGAGATGCTGCCCGCCGTGGCCCGGGAGGGTCTGGCCGACTTCATCGACGTATTCTGCGACGAGGGCTTCTTCACGGTGGCCGAGACCGAGCGCATCATAGGCGAAGGGCGGAAGTACGGCCTGCGCGCGAAGATCCACGCCAACGAGCTGGCCGTTTCGGGCGGAGTGCAGGCCGGAGTGCGCTGCGGTGCCCTCTCGGTCGACCACCTCGAAAGCAGCGGAGCGGAAGAGATTGAAGCACTGCGCGGCTCGGACACCATGCCCACCCTGCTGCCCGGCGCCGCGTTCTTCCTCGGAATTGGCAACCCTCCGGCACGGGAGATGATACGCGCCGGCCTCGGATTGGCGCTGGCCTCCGACTACAATCCCGGCTCCTCCCCTTCCGGCAACATGCGCATGGTATGCTCGCTGGCCTCAATACGCCTCAGGATGACACCTCGCGAGGCCCTGTGCGCGGCTACGCTCAACGGTGCATACGCCATGGGGCTCAGCCGCGACTTCGGCTCCATCACCGCCGGCAAGGCCGCGAACTTCTTCCTGACCCGGCCCATGCCCTCAGTCGAGTTCTTCACCTACGCCTACCAAACCCCGCTGATAGAAAAGGTTTTCCTGCGGGGAGAGGAGTACGTCACTTCACGTCAAAATACCTGACCAGCTGCAGCAGGTCGGTGGGAGGGGTCTCGCCCTGAGAGAGCGGGTTGAATATGGTCTTCTCCGTGCTCCGCTTGCCATCTATGTCCAGCGCGTTCACGAACAGGGACCTCAGGAATTCCGTCTCGGCCATCTTCTGCTGATAGAGCTGGCCGGCCACCTCGCTGCATTCCTTCAGGACCTTGACCGCCTGCGAATATGCTCCGCCGTGCGTTATGCCCGCCAGGCCGACAAGGTCGACGGCCGCGCCCACCTGCTGGAAGCCGAGTTCGGTGATACTCCGGCGCAGCTCGATGATGGACCTGAGCTCCCTCTCGCAGCCGCTCAGCTCGTTTGTTATGTACATCGGCTCGTGCGTGGTATGGTTCAGGTCGGACATCAGCTGCACGGCCTTGCACACCTGCCCGGCATCCGTTTCGAGATAGTAGGTCCTGATGTCGTAGAGGGGCGCCGCATTCTTGATGATTGAATGCAGGGACTCATATACGTTGGACACTCCTGTCAGGAAGCTGTCGAGCTCCCTGCGCCCCGACGACCGGGGACGTTCCCATTCCAGCTCGGGGGCCTTTACAGTCCACACATTGCGGGTCTGCACCGGCAGTGACAGGCGCACAGGCTTCGGGATGTCAAGCGGAAGCCTTTCCTTGGTCAGCTTCAGGTCGTAGAAGAGGAACTGTCCGGACCAGTTGTCAGTGTTCGCCAGCCAGAACATCAGCTGCCCGCAGCCGTCAATGGGCACGGTTATGGTCTGCGGCTCCATGGTCTCATAGACCGCGAGTTCGGCCGCCACCTTGCCGTCCGCCCCGATCAGCAGGGTCTCCTTGTAGCTGTCGGCATTGCCCGGCGGATCCAAGCACGCCACGGTGAAAGTGAGGGTGTTGTACTCTCCGTAGGTGTTGAACGCCGCCAGCGAATTCTCCATCGCCTCGCCTCCGGCGGCCAGCATCAGGAAGGAGGCGACGCCGGCCAGCGAACTGCCTATGACAGCACCTCCGACCGCGATTCCGCTCGAAACGAAGGCGGACCCTACGGCCGTACTGCCTATCGCGCCCGCAGCCGCCCCTCCGGTGCCGGAAAGCACGCCGTGGTCAAGGGAGAAATGCACGCTGGTCTCCAGCAGGAAGCCCTTGGTGATGCGCTGCCCGTTCAGGTCGAAATAGTTGCGCATGGTCGAGCCGTCATAGAATATGTCCTTGCCCTTCATAGGCGAAACATAATGGATATACGGGGCGCCGAGGTCTATGAGGTCGATTTCGGGCGGGCACTCGGGCCTCGGGTGCACGAAGAGGTCGTTCTCCACGGGTTCTCCTCTGTAGAGCACCACATCCGCCACACCGTAAGCGGCCACGTCGAGCGTACCTGAGCCCTGGTTCTCGAAACGCAGCCTGCGGCAGCGTCTGATGGGCACCACATAGTCCCGGTTCGGAGCCGTGGCGACAAGAGGGGCTTCGAGCACCAGCTCGTCGTCGGCATAGACGCGCAGCACGTCGTTGTTCATAGCCCCGCTCTTGCCTATATAGCCGGCGGTGAAGCTCACATAGTCGAACTCGCCTCCGAGGTCGAACATGGCGTAGGAGGAGGTGTTGTCGTCCAGGAGAGTAGCCATGTCATAGAAGACTATGCCTTCGTTGAACCTGACCCCGCCCATCGAGAAGGTGATGTGCTCCGAAGAGCCGTCGTAGATCTG
>JADILW010000042.1 GCA_017695095.1 Candidatus Cryptobacteroides avistercoris
GATTTCGAATATGAAAACTAAATTCGTCCTTTCAGCGGTTCTGTGCCTGCTGCCTTTCCTGGGGCAGGCTCAGAACGTCCTTCCCGACATTGAGGTCAAGGACCTCGAAGGTCAGGCATGCAGCATAAAGACCGCACTCGACGGCTCCACTCCCGTGATACTCACCTTCTGGAGCACAACCTGCAAGCCCTGTCTTCAGGAACTCGGAGCGATGAACGACGCCTACGTCGACTGGAGCGATGAAGCCGACTTCAAGATAGTCGCAGTCGCCAGAGACGACGCACGTTCATCATCAAAGGTGGCACCCATGGTCAAGGGCCGCGGATGGACCGATTTCAACTACTATCTGGACGAGAACGGAGACCTTGCCAGGGCCATGAACGTGCAGGTGGACCCCACGGCGTTCGTGCTTGACGGCGAAGGCAACATAGTCTTCACCCACATAGGCTACACCCCAGGCAGCGAGGAGGAGCTTTTCGACCAGATACTCGAACTTCAGGACTGATGGAAGGCCGCGACATGAAAAGACTTTCCATTCTCGCGACGCTCGGCCTCGCGGTGCTGGTACTCCCCTCTCCTGCGGCAAGGGCTGATTCCGATGACAAGGGCAGCCTCTCCGCCAGCTTCGAGACCAACACGACCTACTATTTCAACGACGAAGGCACCGGAGCGACCGCACCTGACGGACGTTTCGGCTCCAACAACTACCTCAAGCTCGACTACGCCAAGGGAGGATTCACCGCCGGCGTGCAGCTTGAAGGCTATCTGCCCGCCGTCAGCGGCTACTTCAGCGGCACTCTCGCCGCCGGGAACTTCCTGAGCTACGACATCTACGCAGGATTCGCGGCCAACGGCTGGGACATCCGTGTAGGCAGCCTCTACGAGCAGTTCGGAAGCGGCCTGCTGTTCCGCACTTACGAAGACCGCGAGCTCGGAATCAACAATGCCCTCCAAGGCGTGCGCGTCGCATACACTTTCAGCGACTATCTTAGCGTCAGAGGCCTCTACGGCCGTGTGCGCAACGTCAGGGAGTATTCCGACGCCATGGTTTCCGGAGCAGACCTCTCCTTCTCGCTCTCCAGGCTTCTCGACATGGAGAAGTTCGACATCGTGCTTGAAGGCAGCGTAATCGACAAATATGAGGCCCAGCCGTCCAACGCCGACGCCTCATGGTCCTCTCACAGCCCCGGTTATTCAGGAAGGCTGCTGCTCGGTTACGAAGGCTTCCAGCTCAAGGGCGAATATATGGACAGACGCAGCGATCCCGCCTTCTACAACAGCCTCAACAACGGGCGCAGCAAGGCCATCCAGGTGGACCTGAGCTACACCGGCAACGGGTTCGGAGGACTGGTGACCTTCCGCAAGCTGGACAACCCCTTCTTCCAGGGAATACGCAGCGAGTCCGGAATGTACACCTACATCAACTACGTGCCGGCGCTCACCCAGCAGCACACCTACATGCTCGCCACGCTCAACCCCTACAGCGCCCAGAGCGATGAAATAGGCGGCCAGGCGGACCTCTACTACAATTTCCGCAGGGGCACCACCCTGGGAGGAAAGAAGGGCATGAAGATCCACGCCAATTTCTCGAACTATTTCAACAGCGGCTACGAGGCTGACAACCTCATCGACAAACTGCTGTTCAGAGACCTTACCATCGACATCGAGCGCTGGTTCGGCAGCGACTTCAAGCTGATACTGCTCTACAGCTGGCAGACCTACAACGAACTCACACAGATGAACGGTACGGACATTCTGACCTCGCATGCTCTCGTGGCCGACATGACCTACAAGATCAACCGCAAGAATTCGGTACGCCTGGAGCTGCAGCACCTGTTCGGCTCCCCTGGGGACCACGGAAACTGGGCCGCCGCGCTGCTGGAATACAATTTCGCCCCCAGATGGAGCTTTGCCGTACAGGACATGTGGAACTACGGCGACACCGGACTCCACTACCCCAGCGGAAGCATAAGCTACTCTTACGGCAAGGTCCGCTGCGCCATCAACGCCGGACGCTTCAAGGAAGGCTACCTGTGCTCAGGAGGCGTCTGCCGCATGACTCCGGCCTACACCGGAATCAACCTCTCGCTTATCGCGACACTGTAAGATCCTTCCGGGAAATCATCAGAGCCCTCGATGCCGAACAGCTTCGAGGGCTTCTGTTATCCTGTCCGTCTCATATCCGGCTATCTTCTCCTTGCTGGATCCGGCTGCGGCCTCCACATGTCCTTCAGCATCCAGTACCGCATCTCCGCAGCTCACGGGTACTCTCCGGACTCTGCCTTGCGGAAGCCGGCCAAGCACCACAAAGATGAGGGAAAATCCGATTGAGTCGTTGAAACGAAATACTCCCGGATATAAAAAAGTCGGACAGACTACAGCCTGCCCGACTTAATACTGATCGCTTAAGGTTTACTTCTTATAGAAAGTTCTAGGAAGAACTTTGGCATTCTGAAGCATGTTTTCATCAGGAAGCTCGATGCTTGAAGATGTAACGACTACTGGTTCAGTATAAACCTTTGCTACAGGAGCCTCGACATCCTTGCGGACTGAAATGCCCTCGGGAACTGACATCTTCTCACGTGCAATTGAGAATCCTGTCTGTGCAGAAGACTTCGTTGATGCGGAAGCCCCGAACAGATCCCATAATCCTTCGGGATCCGCAGCCTCTTCGGGAGTCAGAGTGAAAGGTTCGCCTTTGAAGAGGGGGCCGGGATTGCCGTTTGCGTCAAGGGCGACTCCGAGGAAAATCAGAGGCTCGCCATAGTTCAGCACGTACAGAGTTGAAGGATCTGCCGGAGAATCCATCATAAGCGTGTTAATGATGTCATTATCATTGTACTGCTCGAACATGCTCTCATCGTATGAGTACAGACCGTAGTAATAGAACTCAGCGTCAGCAGGCTCTGTTACGGCGTAACAAGGAAGCAGAACCTCCAGTCCCTGCGAAATATAGCTTTCTATCTCGGAAGCAAGCGAAGGATCTATCTCGTTGAGTACATCAAGAGATGCAGCCATGTCATAATATTCGTCGAATACGACTTCTATGGTAGCGTTTCCGATTTCAGCCTCCGTAGTTATGAAATCAGTGCGGAACAGGTCAGTAGTGGCAAGACCGGCAACCTGGCCGAATGCGCATACTGAATATTCGGTTTCAGGAGTGAGCCCGGTAAAACTCTGAGAGAAATCTCCGGTAGCTTCGGTAGGATAATACCAATACAGGAGATATTCCATGATTTCGCTATCCGTGGTAAATTCGGCCAGCTCGGAAGAAGGTACTACATATATTCCATAAGGATCGTCATTGGTAGTGCTGACATTGACAGTAGCAACTCTGGCGCCAACTTCAGTGACAGTTACGGTCAACTGGTTGTCGGACGGTTCAAGGGGGCCTGACGTTACTTCAACAGAGACAGGATCAGAATTGGGAACCGCTTCATTGCTTACCGCGTATGCGACAATAGTATACTCGGTTGAAGGTGACAATGCAAACTTCCAGTCTCCCTCTCCCTGACCGCAGAGCGCGGCCAGAGCATCATCGGCAGACATGCCTAACATCTGATAAAAAGAAACCATCGACATGAAGTTGCTGTAGCAGAGTTCGTAGAGATCCGTGTCCGGATCAAGGGATGCAGTCTCATAAGCCTCTACACAATAGTAGCCGTCATATCCTTGAGGAATTACGTGGGCAGTCACCTCAGGTCCGTCGACAGTCGTCGTGATGGAAAAATCTGCTACTATCTTCTCTACTCCAGGAGTAGTGAATCTGCAGTAGACAATATCGGTCAGCCTGGTATTTGTGTTGAGATCAATTCCGTAGGCGTATATTACCGTTTCCGTTTCAGGAGTGGCGCTGAATGTCAAGTCAAGCATGTCACCGACCGCAGCATAATCAGCTACGGACCCTCCCATATATTCCAGATCGTCCTGGAACAGGGCTTCATCTGTCGTGAGTCCATATTCATCGAGATACGCCTGAGTGGTACCGAAAAGAATATAAGACATTTCTTTATCTTCAGGGAAGATATCAAATACATAGTTGGTGGCATTGACCTCCTTGAGGTTGAAAACAAATGGCGCGGGATCGGCTGCTTCTTGTGTAATAGTGAACACAGCATCAGCGGCACCAGGGTAGCTGACGGTTACATCAACAGACCTTGGCTCGGTAGCTTCGTTGACAGCAACATCGAAGTTGATATTGTTGTCCACAACCTCAAGACTGGTAACCCAATCATTGGTAGAGGCTTCGGGTGAAACCTCGGCACCCTCGCGGGGGTTGGTAACCTTGTAGGCGACTGAAAAAGTGCCGCCTTCTGCGGGAACAGAAATCGCCGTCTGACTCAAAGTCAGAGTGGGGTCCGGTTGCACCGGCTTTTGGCATCCGTTCACCAAGAACAGGACAGCTGCGCCGAGCAGCGTTGAATAAAGTACTTGATTTCTCATAGAACTTAAATTTGTGATTAAAAAAGTTTGCTGTGGTAAAAGTAAAAATTTTAATTAAATTCTATAAATTTTCGGATGATTATTTTTACAAATATTTTCAACAGTGTGCTGATTCGTCCTGTTCTTGTGTTGCCGGATAGAAAGGCTGGCCATCTAGCAATTTTTATAATAAGCTTATTATCAGCGATATACTCCCGCTTCTATTTTGTCTCGTACCTTGAACACATAGCTGAAATCAGTCCGAAAAAGATTAATTAAAATTTTTATTAAATTATTTTTCGTAGTTTAATTATTGAAATTAATAATAGTTTGTGACTTAATAATGACTTTGCGTTTCAATTCGAAAGAATATTTTTAACCATAAGGTAGCTCAGCAAAAAGAAGCCGACCTCAAAAAATCCCTTTTGGGTCGGCCTCTCGTCTGACACTGCGGTCACAAAGTCATTCCTCGCTGCCGCGGACTGCAATCTCCCCCGATAGAAAGGCCTCTATTCCCTGCTGCTCGAATTCCGCGAGCGTGCCCCAGCCGACAAGATAGTTCTCTCGGCCAGCACCTACATATACGTCTATATAATCGCTGAGCCCGAAATCGGGGTCCCATCCTCTGCCGGCGTAGACGACATCCCAATTAGGATTCTCAACATAAAAGTCTATTCCAGGTCCCTTTCCCTGGCCGCGACGGGGTTGCCGTAGATCTGCCAGAATATCTTGCGGAGCTCGTCCCTGTCGAGGCTACGCTCCACCTTTGAGAGCTTGCGCTCGGTGTAGGCCTTGAAGGCCTCCAGGTCAGCCTCGCTGTAGAGTCCGCGATATTTGCTGCTGTTGTTCATGAGGTCGTAGCCCATGTAGTTGGTCTTCCACAGCTTGTATCCTCTGATGATTCGCAGGTCCAGGGTGCGCCGTATCGCCTGGTAGCGGTCGTTGCGGTCGCAGGCGGAAGCCATTTCGATTTCGCCGCGCGTCAGGGGCTTGTCGACGTTGAGATGCACGCCGCCCTTCCACTGCTTGATTCCGAGCATTATGCTGTGGGTGTCCTCCATCTTCTTCTTCACGTACTTGCGGCTGCGGGAAATCAGCAGTTCGCGCGCCTTGCGTATGTCGCAGGGCTCGTACTCGTAAGAGATGCTCATCGGAGTGATGTGCAGGGCGTCGAAGTTGTCGAGGAAACTCCCCTTGCCGCTCATGTCGAACATCTTGAGCAGCCCCTGTTCGGTCATGTCGCGTCCGTCCTTCGTGCGGCCCTCCTTCTGGGCTATCCAGACTGTGCTTCTTCCGGAAGTCACCGTGTCGCGTATATACTTGGAGAGCAGCTGGGAAGACAGATACAGCTCCCTCGCTGAGATGCCCCTGATGACCTTGATCATACGGTTGCAGCGCAACAGGTCGGCGACCAGTTTGTTGCCCTCGAGCAGATTGCTGCCCACGCACACCTCGGTGAGCGGCATCTTGTTGGCATACAGCATCCACTGCACGAGCGCCGGATCGAGAATGATGTCGCGGTGGTTGGAGACCGCCAGGAAGGTGCTGCCGCGGTCTATGTTATCCAGTCCGTCGCAGTGGAACCCGGAGGTGCTGCGCTCGATGATGGTGGCCACCACCTTGTACATCACCACCTCCTGGAACTCCTCGGTGGAGTGTATGTCCTTGAGCAGTTTCCTCAGGGTGCTGAGCGGTTCGTCCGGGAAGAAGAACTTCGACACAATGGGCAGGATTGGGCTCCTGGACACGCGTCCAAGCGCCTCCACAACTTCTTCGTCGGTATAGGGAACTATGCTCTCGTATTCGTTGTCGGTCATATCGATTCACTTTTATCGTCAGGCGTCGCGGCGGAAAAGCAGAGAACTGTCGCCGTAGCTCAGGAAACGGTAGCCTCCGTCGAGCGCATGGCGGTAGATGGTCTCCCAGTCCCCGCCCACGAAGGCGGAAATCAGCAGCAGCAGAGTGCTCTGGGGCTGGTGGAAATTGGTCACCATCATGTCGGTGACGCGGAAGCGGAAACCAGGTACTATTATTATACGTGTCCCCGTCACGAGGCGGTCAAGCCCCTGAGACTCGAGGTAGCGCACGATGGCGTCAAACGCTTCGGCACGGCTGTAGGGATATTCTTCGGTGTACGGAGCCCACTGGGCGATTTCCGAGGGTTTCCCGGTCTGCAGCAGCGAGACGCCCTCGTAATAGAGCGACTCGAGGGTGCGGACGGACGTGGTGCCCACGGCGATCACGTGGCGGCTGGTGTCGCGCAGCAGCTTCAGCAGATTCAGGCTCACGGAAAACGGCTCCCTGTGCATCGGATGCTCGGAAATCAGCGAGGATTTCACGGGCAGGAAGGTTCCGGCGCCCACGTGCAGGCAGACCTCTTCGGTATCTATGCCCTTCGCCCTGATATCGTCGAGGACCCTCTGGGTGAAATGCAGACCGGCAGTGGGAGCGGCCACCGAGCCACGGAATTTCGCATACATGGTCTGATAGCGCTCGAGGTCGATCTCCTCCGTCTTGCGGTTGAGATAGGGAGGAATGGGCACCTGGCCGCACAGTTCCAGCACCTTCGAGAACGGCGCGCCTCCGCTCCAGCTGAACTCCACGACGCCTGTCTGCCCGTCGCGCGAAACCAGTGAGGCCTTGAGCTGCAGCGCCGTGGCGGCCTCGTTTTCGCCGGAGTCGAAGCTCAGCAGGTCGTCCTTCCAGCGCTTGGCATTGCCGATAACGCATTTCCAGCAACAGCTGTCGGTAGCGGCAAAATTCCTGTCGTATTCGGCCGGCGTGTCGGGTTCGAGGCAGAATATCTCGATGTGGGCGCCGGTGGGACGGCGGAAGAATAGACGTGCGGGAACGACCTTGGTGTCGTTGAAGATCATTATCGCGTCCGAGGGCAGCTCGTCCGGAATGTTGCGGAACACGCTGTCGCGGACCTCACCATCCCTATATATGAGGAGTTTGGAGGAATCGCGCTCTGCCAGAGGATATTTTGCAATCCTTTCCTCGGGCAGCCCGTAGGTGTAATCTTCAATCTTTATTACTGGTATCATTCTATCCGTCACGCGTTAAGGCCGGCAAAGTTAATCGAAGTTTAACTGATTAACAAGCGCTCCATGATGTTTCGCACTTTTCAGCCTGGTATTCCGTGCGGATTTTCCGCCGCCGGTCTGTCCGTGTCGTCTTTTAATGATTCATTGCGCCACAATTCCGATTACATTTGTAAAAACATACATCACATTTGTAAATTCACAATGGTTTACAAACTTTTAATCCATAAATTTCGTTTTGTGAAATAAGAATAACTTATTATGTGTGAATCGGAAACATATTTCACGTAAAATCAGATATTTACAATATTTATCTACTCCTAATTTTCAGTAAATTGCGGTTAAAATTTCCGTTCTGCGGCACTACACAACTCAACACAGACGATTATCAACATATAACCGATGGATATTCAGAAAAATACCCTACCGCATCGCAGTAAATTCATAGCCTGATTCATTAACAACTTATCAACAATCCCCAAACTGTTAACATGTGTAAAACTTGCAACTCCCCTGTTTTATGGTTACATTTGTGAAACAATCCGTTACAAATGAACACCCGTCTGAGACAATTTCTGCTCGCTGAAAACATCAGCCAGTCACAGTTCGCCGACACCATCGGAGTCGCCAGGGCCAGCATCTCGCACATCCTCTCCGGACGCAACAAGCCCGGCTTCGAATTCTTCACCAGTCTGGCACGGCACTACCCCTCCCTGAATCTCACCTGGCTGATTACGGGCAACGGCAGAATGTATGTCACCGGCGGCCCGCAGTCTGCCGAGGACGTTACGCAGCTACAATATACCGCTCCGTCGGCGATGAACGACGACTCCGATGACGATCTTCCGCCCGACACTCTTCCGGAAGAAGACCTCTTCTCCTCGGTTTCCGGCGAAAGCGCCGGACGCCGCAGGAATCGGAAATTCCCCGACGAGAGCCCGACTCCCCCGGAATATTCGATTCTCAGGGACATATCCCCCAAGGCGCCGGAAAGCGCCGGAAAACGGCATATCAGCCGGGTGATCGTGTTCTACGACGACAATACCTTCGAGGAATTGAAATAATGCGTATCTTTGTTCCTAATGAGCGCATACGACATTCTCATCAAACCGCTGGTCCGCGGAATGGAGCTTGACAGAGCCTCCAGGATAAGCCTGAGATATTTCAGGCTCATCGGACGTCTGCCTCTGGGACGCACCATCTCACGCTGGGTCTACCGCAACCGCCCCACCAAGCTGCAGCGGGAGGTGTTCGGGCTGCAGTTCAACCACCCCATCGGCCTCGGTGCCGGGCTCGACCTGCACGGCGAACTCTACAACGACCTCGGCAACCTCGGCTTCAGCTTCGTGGAAATGGGCCCGATGGATGCCGACGGCATGCGCAGGGCGCTCAGAAATCTCAACGAAGACCCCAAGAAAGGCATACTCGCGGCCTGCATCCGCACCGACTACCTGACCGCCTTCACCCTCGCCTACGACTTCTGCGACTTCTTCGTCGTGGAGATGCCCGACGACCTCACGACCGATGCGCTCGACTCCCTGCTGGAAGCCAGGATAGCCGAACCGGTGTACCGCCCAATAGTCATAAAGATTCCCCAAGGCCTCGCCGACAGCCAGGTCGAGACCCTCGTGGACTACTGCCTGCTGAACAGCGTCGACGGCATCGAGACGCGCGACCTGGAGCAGCTGAAACACATCCAGCTCTACGCCAAAGGCCGCATTCCTCTGATAGCCAACAACCACATCGACTCTCCCGAACACGCCCTCGAGGCGCTGAGCGCCGGAGCCTCCCTGGTCGAAATCCGCACGGGACTGGTTCACGAAGGCCCGGGAATAGTCCGCAGAACCCTCAAATATCTCCAGGAAAACCTTAAGGAAGCTGCTTCCAGACAGTCATGAAAGAAAAACAGCAATACCGCATAGCCCGCCTTCTTAAAGGAAGCGGAAAAACCCTGAGCGCGGCGGAGTCGTGCACCGGGGGCGAAATCTCCCACCTCATCACCACCGTGTCCGGCTCGTCGGAATACTACCTCGGCTCCGTGACATCCTATGCCATCCCGATAAAGGAGCGGCTGCTCGGAGTTCCGGCGGAGACGGTCGAAACCTTCGGAGTGGTGAGCCCGGAGGTCGCCGCCGCCATGGCCGAAGGCGTGCGGAAGGCGACGGGCAGCGACTACTCCGTAGCCACCACGGGGCTTGCCGAAGGAGGCGACGGACACTACCCCGAAGGCACAGTATGGATGGCCGTCAGCGGACCTTCCGGCACCAGAACCAGACTTTTCAGCTGCAATCTGGGCCGCCGTGGCAACATTCGCCAGTTCGCAAAGGCCGCTCTTAAATTTTTAGCGGATTATATTGAAAATCAATGAATGTAACATTTTTGTTCAAGTCTATAACAAAAATGTTAAGCGCGTTTTCTGACCATTTTCAGCACCCGGAGGAAGTTTTCACCGGCGATTTTTGCAATATCTCTGCGGGAGAAACCGCGCCTGCCCAGCTCGTCGAAAATCGAAGGGAATTTCGAGATGTCCTCCAGTCCTGAGGCCGTCACTTCGATGCCGTCGTAGTCCGTTCCGAGACCCACATGGTCGATGCCGCCCACGTTCACGGCATGCTCGATATGGTCTGCCACTCTCGAAACCGAAGGTCTCGGCAGTTCGGCCAGCCGGCGCTGTACTTCCGCCCATGCGGCCGCCTTCCGGGGATCGCCAGGATCCTTGATGAACTCAGTCTCCACCCACATCTGCTCCTCCAGTCCTGAAGCCTCGAGAGTCTTCACGAATTCGTCGTCGAGGAAGCAGGGATAGATGCTCATGCACACTATCCCCCCGCGTTCGGCGATCGCACGGATAAGTTCGTCGGAGATGTTGCGCCGGTGGGATGCCAGAGCCCGGCAGCAGCCGTGCGTATAGGCCACCGGACGGGCGGAAATCTCGAGCACGTCGCGCATGGTGGAGTCGGCCGAATGCGCCAGGTCGACAAGCATGCCGATATGGTTCATCGCGGGCACCAGCTCCCTGCCGAAGGGGCTCAGTCCTCCCCAGCGGCCGCTCCCGGTGCAGCTGTCGGCCACGTCGTTGTCGGCGCTGTGGGTCAGGGTGATGTAGCGAACTCCCCTCCTGTAGAATTCCCTAAGCCTGTCGAGGGAGCCGTCGAGCGCCGAGGCGTTCTCTATCCCGGCCAGCACTGATATCCTGCCGGCGCGCCGGTTCCTGAGCACACCGGAGGCACAGCGGGCGTATGCCGCGATGTCCTGGTTTTCCGCCATCTGGGCGTCGAGTATGTCGAGCAGCCGCAGCGCATGGGCGGTGGCGTCGGCGCCTTGCAGTCCGGCGGGCACGTATGCGGCGAAAAACGACGCATCCACGCCTCCGCGGCGCATCTTCGGGAAGTCCACCTGTGCTCCGGGGTTGTCCAGCCTGTAGTTGCGCAGACGGGACATCTGCGAGGGAGCGTCGCAATGTGCGTCGAGTACTATCATAGCTCTTCCATCAGTTCGGCCCATTCATCGGTCTTGGCGTCGAGGTCGCGCTTGAGTTCGAGGTAGCTGCGTGTCAGCTCCATGATGTCGTCGGTCTCCTTCGGGGCCGAAAGCACGTTCTCGATGTCCTTCATCCTGGCTTCGAGCTTGCCGATTTCGTTCTCGAGCCAGCTTATCCTGTTCTTTTTCTTCTTGTCCACGCGGCTTCCCTGCCGCCTTTCCTCGTCGGCGGCCTTGCGCACCTCCTTCGCCGCCTTCTTCTCGTCGGACGCCTGCTGCCGGGGAGCGAACTTGCGCTCCAGCTCCTTGAGGTCCTCCAGCTTGCGCTTCTCCAGGAAGTCGCTCACGCCGCCGAGATGCTCAGTGACCTTGCCGTCGCGGAATTCGTACATCTTGTCCACGAGACCGTCGAGGAAGTCCCTGTCGTGGGAAACCACTATCAGTGTGCCGTCGAAGGCCTTGAGGGCCTGTTTCAATATGTCCTTGGACTTGATGTCCATGTGGTTGGTCGGCTCGTCGAGAGCGAGCAGATTGTGGCTCTGCAGCATCAGCTTGGCCATTCCGAGCCGGGCGCGCTCGCCTCCGGAGAGCACCGAGACCTTCTTGTCTATGTCTTCGCCGCGGAAAAGGAACTGGGCGAGGATGTCGCGGAGCTTGGTACGGATGTCGCCCACTGCTATGCGGTCAAGCGTGGAATAGACGGTGTCGTTCTTGTCGAGCACGTCTTCCTGGTTCTGGGCGAAATAGCCCGTCTCCACGTTGTATCCCAGCCAGGCCTCTCCGTCGAGCGGCCTGAGCTCGCCGGTGACCACGCGCATCATGGTGGTCTTGCCTTCGCCGTTGCGGCCTATGAAGGCCACCTTCTCCCCTCTCTTGATCTCTATGTCCGCATGGCTGAAGACCACCTTCCCGGGATAGCCGACGGTCAGGTCGGTGCCCCGGAACACCACATCGCCGGAGCGGGGTGCCGGAGGAAACTTCACGGTGAGCCTCACGTTGTCGGTCTCGTCGATTTCTATCCTGTCGAGCTTCTCGAGGGCCTTGATCCTCGACTGCACCTGATTGGACTTAGTGGGCTTGTAGCGGAATGCCTGGATGAACTCCTCTGTCTTCTGTATCATCTTCTGCTGGTTCTCGTAGGCAGCGGTCTGCTGCTGCAGGCGCTCCGCCCTGAGTTCCAGATACTTGCTGTAGGGCACCTTGTAGTCGTGGACATGGCCGAGCATTATCTCCACCGTGCGGTTGGTCACGTTGTCGAGGAAACGGCGGTCGTGGCTCACCATCAGCAGGGAGCAGCGGCTGCCCTTGAGGTAGTCCTCGAGCCATTCGATGGACTCGATGTCGAGGTGGTTGGTCGGCTCGTCGAGCAGCAGCAGCCTGGGCTTGCGCAGCAGTATCTTCGCGAGCTCTATGCGCATGTTCCAGCCCTGGGAGAAGGTCTCGGTCCTGCGTCCGAGCTCGTCGTCGCGGAAACCGAGGCCGAGCAGGGTCTTGCGCGCCTGCACCTCCGGCGGTTCGCTGTAGCTCAGGTCGAGCCTGTCGTGGAGGCTGCTGAGTTTCTCGATCAGGGCTGAATACTCGTCGGACTCGTAGTCCGTGCGGGTCTCGAGCTCCCTGGTGACTTCGGCGATCTCCCTCTCTATCTCGGCGGAGGCGTCGAACGCCGTCATCGTCTCCTCCATCACCGTGCGGCCCTTGTGGTGCTCCATAATCTGCGGAAGGTAGCCTATGCTGAGGTCGGCAGGCCTGTCTATCCTGCCCGAAGTCGGGCTCTGGAGCCCGCAGATGAGCTTCAGCACCGTGGATTTGCCGGCGCCGTTCTTGCCGACAAGGCCTATCTTGTCGTTGTCGCTGACGTGGAAATTTATCTTGTCGAGCAGCACATAGCCGCCGTAGGCCACTGTTACGTCTTCTATTGATACCATTACGCGAAATCTATGGATTCGAAAAATTCAGGACGGTGGAAGTCCGGTGCCGGAGTGTCTATCGGAGCCCAGCTGAGATAGTGCCGGCGCGGCAGCTTGTTGCCGCATTTGTAGAAATTGCCTCTTGCGTGCAGGCCCCTGAAGCTGCTGAGCTTGTGGAAAGCGAGCGCGGAAGCCGGAATCGCAAGCTCGAGCTCCCAGTCGAGCCCCTCGCGCAGTCCGAACGCCTCGGTGCCGAGGCTGCTGCTGCGCCTCACTGCGGCATACGACTCCTCCGGAAGGAAAACGCGGTTCTCGCGCCCGCGGCCGCAGCAGAGATAGAGCTTGCCGATGCAGCTGCACTCGAAATTGTAATACAGCCCGTCGTCGCAGGGCGCGAAGAAGAACTCCACGCAGGAGTCCTCCCAGATGTTCTCCCTGTCGGCGCGGCATTCGGCGCGCGTGAAATCCTCATGCACGCGGAAGCGCAGCCGCAGTTCATCTCCGCTGCAGCTGATGCCGAACGAGACCGACGGCCTGTCGGGATAGAGGTCGGGCCAGTTGACGCAGGCGAGCGTCTGTATCAGGGGTTCTTCTGTGACGAGCATAGCAGTATTGACAGTTCATAAAGAAGGTAGAGCGGAGCCGCGAGCAGCAGCATTGAGAGGGGGTCGCCGGTCGGGGTGATGAAGGCTGCCACTATGAGCAGCACGATGAATGCGTACTTCCTGCCGCGTTTCAGCAGCGGCCGGTCGACGACTCCGAGGGTCGAGAGCAGCACTACCGCCGACGGGAACTCGAAGCAAATGCCCATGAGCAGCACCAGCGAGCTGAACATCGAGATGTAGGAGCGCAAGGTCACCGCGTTGGTGATGTCAGGGCTCACGCTGTAGTTCATGAAGAACTGCACGCAGAAGGGCAGCACTATCAGGTAACCCACCGCGGCGCCCAGATAGAAAAGTCCGGAAGACAGCAGGAAGGTCCTGCCGACCGCCTTCCTCTCGCCTGGATAGAGAGCAGGGGCGATGAACCGCCACACTTCCCAGACTGCATAGGGAAAGGCCAGGATGAAGCCCATGGCCAGCGAGGCCTTGAGGTGCACGAAGAACTGCGCGCTGATGTCGACGTTGATCAGCTCCATGCTGAAACTGGCTCCCATCAGCCTGTATACGAAGAAATCAGGGTCCGCAGGGGCGAGAATCAGCCGGAAGAGGGGTTCCTTGAACGCAAGGCCGATGCAGGAAAGCGCGCAGACGGCTGTAAGGACACGTATTATCGAGCCCCTGAGCACGTCGAGATGCTCCCAGAAGGACATCTCGGCCCTCTTGCCGCCTCCATCAGCCACCGTCAGGACCCGGAGGATTCTCCATTTTTCTTCACATCGTCCTCAATGCCGTTGAGACCATCCTTGAAACTCTTCACACCCTTGCCCACTCCTTTCATCAGCTCGGGAATCTTCTTCCCGCCGACGAAGAGCAGCACGACGAGCACTATCGCGACAATCTCCCAGGCACCTATCATCAAAGGATATACAAGCATATTATCGTGATTTTGGGTTATTCAAGTGCTTTCAGCGAAGCTTCCAGGGCTTCGATGCGGGCGAGGCTGTCGGACTCTTTCTTGCGCTCGGCGGCTATCACGGCCTCGGGGGCGTGTGAGACGAACTTCTCGTTTCCGAGCTTGGCCCTCACCGATGCGAGGAACTTGCGCTGATGCTCGAGTTCTGCCGTCAGCTTCGCCTTCTCCTCGCCTGCGTCGATGTGCCCCTCGAGAGGGATGCTCATCTTGACGGTTCCGACTATGAATGAGACTGAAGCGCCCTCGGCCCCACCCTTGCCGAACTCGGAGATGTTGGCGAATTTGGCCAGCACGGGAAGCAGCTCCTCGCTGAAGTCGCCGTCGATGTAGAGCTTCAGGGCCTCCTTGGGCGAAATCTGCTTCTGCGCGCGTATTCCGCGGATGGACATCACGGTCTCGCGGGCGGCGTCGAAGCTGTCGAGGAAGGCGGCGGCGTAGGGTCCGGCCACGGGGGTGCGCTGGAACATGATGGTCTCGCCTGGCCTGCGGCGCTCCATGGCATGCCACAGCTCTTCGGTGATGAAGGGCATCACGGGATGTATCAGCTTCAGCAGCTTCTCGAAGAAGGTCAGGGTCGCGGAATAGGTGATTCCGTCGACGGCGGCTCCGTAGGCGGGCTTCACGAGTTCGAGATACCAGCTGCAGTAGTCGTCCCAGAAGAGTTTGTAGACGGCCATCAGAGCATCGCTGATACGGAACTTCGAGTAATGGTCCTCCACGGCCTCGATAGTGCGCGAGAGCTGGTTGTCGAACCACTTCACGGCTATCCTCGCCACCTCGGGCTGGGCCGCCTTCTCGTCGACGTTCCAACCGTTCACGAGCCTCCAGGAGTTCCATATCTTGCCGCAGAAGTTGCGACCCTGCTCCACCTGCGACTCATCGTAGAGGATGTCGTTGCCGGCTGACGAGCAGAGCAGCATTCCGAGCCTGACGGCGTCGGCTCCGTATTTCGCGATGAGGTCGAGGGGGTCGGGGCTGTTGCCCAGGGTCTTGCTCATCTTGCGGCCGAGCTTGTCGCGCACTATGCCGGTGAAGTAGACGTTGCGGAAGGGCACGTCCTCCATGAATTCGTCGCCGGCCATTATCATCCTCGCAACCCAGAAGAAAATGATGTCCGGGCCGGTGACCAGGTCGTTGGTGGGATAATAATATGAAAGGTCGCGGTTGGGCTTGTGGTCGGGATGTCCGGGCTTTCCCGGGTCGAACACGGAAATCGGCCAGAGCCAGCTCGAGAACCAGGTGTCGAGCACGTCCTCGTCCTGGCGGAGGTCCGCCATGGTCAGCGAGGGGTCCTTCTTTCTGGCTGCCTCGAGGGCGAGCTCGGGAGTCTCCTCCACGACCACGCTGCCGTCGGGCAGATAGTATGCGGGTATGCGCTGCCCCCACCAGAGCTGGCGTGAGATGCACCAGTCGTGGGCGTTCTCCATCCAGTGGCGGTAGGTGTTGCGGTACTTGTCGGGAATCAGACGTATCTTTCCGGACTCCACGCTCTCGAGCGCCTTGGCGGCCAGTTCGTCCATCTTCAGGAACCACTGGGCCGACAGTTTGGGCTCGATCACGGCGTCGGTGCGCTCGGAATAGCCTACCGGCGAGATGTATTCCTCGACCTTGATGAGGTTTCCGGCCTCCTCGAGCATTCCGACTATCTTCTTCCTGGCGTCGAAGCGGTCCTCGCCCACCAGAATCTGCGCCTTCTCGTTCAGGCGGCCCCTGTCGTCGATGATCTCGAGGACGGGCAGGTTGTGGCGCAGGCCTATCTCGTAGTCGTGGGCGTCGTGGGCCGGGGTCACCTTGAGGCAGCCGGTACCGAAGTCCATCTCCACATAGCTGTCTTCGATAATGGGTATCTCCCTGTTTATCAAGGGAATCAGCACCTTCTTGCCGCGCAGGTGGCGGTAGCGCTCGTCGGCGGGGTTGATGCACACCGCCGCGTCGGCCATGATGGTCTCGGGGCGCGTGGTGGCGATGGTCACGTAATCCGCGGTGGGGCGGCCCTCTCCGTCGCTGATATAATATTTAAGGTAGTAGAAATGGCTCTTGGTGTCCTTGTGCACCACCTCGTCGTCGCTGATGGCGGTGAGGGCAACGGGGTCCCAGTTGACCATGCGCACTCCCCTGTAGATCATGCCCTTCTTGTAGAAGTAGCAGAACGTGGCGGTCACGGCCTCGGTAAGCTCGGGCTCCATCGTGAAGCGGGTGCGGTCCCAGTCGCAGGAGGCGCCGAGCTTGCGGAGCTGCTGGAGGATGATTCCTCCGTGCTCCTCCTTCCATTCCCAGGCGTACTTGAGGAACTCCTCGCGGGTGAGGTCGTCCTTGGAGATTCCCTTCTCCTTGAGGCGGGCGACCACCTTCGACTCGGTGGCTATGCTGGCATGGTCGGTGCCGGGAATCCAGCACGCGTTCTTGCCGTCCATGCGCGCCTTGCGGACCAGCACGTCGTTGAGTGTGTTGTTGAGCACATGGCCCATATGAAGTATGCCCGTCACGTTGGGCGGAGGTATGACTACTGTATAGGGTTCCCTGTTGTCGGGCTCGGAGTGGAAGCACCTGTTCTCCAGCCAGTAAGAATACCATTTGTCCTCGACTTGCGCGGGACTGTATTTTGCATCAATGTCCATAGGTCGCGAAGATAGTCATTTTTGGGGAGAATTATTTGAAATATTCGGGCTTTAATCACTAAATTTGTCTCCTGCCGGCACGTCCGGCCGCAACACTTTCAATTTTATGGAAAACGACAAGAAACAACAGCTCAGCATCGAAATCAAGCCGGAAGTGGCCAACGGCACCTATTCCAATCTCGTGATAGTCGGCCACTCGAGGAGCGAGTTCGTCCTGGACTTCGTGACCAGGCTCCCGGCCATGCCCAAGGCCATGGTCAACAGCCGCATAGTGATGGCGCCCGAACACTGCAAGCGCCTTCTCAACGTGCTCTACGACAACATCGCCAAATACGAAGCCCAGTTCGGCCCCATCGAGCTCGGCACCCCCGAGCCCAAGGGCGCCACGTTCAACCTTGCAGACCTCGCATCCAATGGAACAAAATCTTAGGAAGATCAAGGCGATAGCCTACGACATCGACGGCGTGCTGACCAACGGGATGATCATCCCCGTCGGCCCCACCATGGACGACCTCGTGAGGATAGTCGACGCCAAGGACGCCTTTGCATCCAGGGCGGCGGCCCTGAAGGGATTCATCATGGCAGTAATCTCCGGGGGCGAGACGGCGGCCCTGAGCAGCCGCTGCCAGCAGATGGGAGTCAGGGAGGAGAACCTCTTCCTCGGCACCCGCGGCAAGCTCGCGGTCTTCCGCAGGTTCTGCGAAAACAACGGCCTCGACCCCTCCGAGGTGGCATATTTCGGCGACGACATCCCCGACACCCAGGTGCTGCGCGCCTGCGGCTTCGGAATAGCGCCCGCCGACGCCGTACAGGAAGCCAAGGACGCCGCCGACTACGTGACGCTCCGGCCCGGCGGACGCGGATGCCTGCGCGAGGGCATAGAGCTCATCATGAAGGCCCAGGGCAAATGGAACTTCGACGAGGACAGGTACGACCAGATCTATTAGGATGCATCTCCACAAGCGCATAATCCTCGGCAGCAATTCTCCCCGCCGCAGGGAGCTGCTCGCCGGCCTGGGCATAGACTTCACGGTCGACACTGGCAACAGCTTCGCGGAGTCGGCGGAACCCGGGGTGGAGGCGCATCAGGTGCCGGTGGACATGAGCCTCGGGAAGTCGCACGGCTTCCACCGCCCTCTCGAAGACGACGAGATACTTATCACCGCCGACACCGTGGTGATCATCGACGGCAGGGTGCTGGGCAAGCCGCATTCCCGCGAGGAGGCGGAGGAGATGCTGCACACCCTCTCGGGCCGCACACACGAGGTCGTCACCGCCGTGACCATACGCGACAAGCGCGTAGAAAAGTGCTTCAGCGTGTCGAGTATCGTGGAATTCTGCCGTCTGGAGGACTGGGAGGTCGACAGCTACATCGACAATTTCAAGCCTTACGACAAGGCGGGAGCCTACGGAGTCCAGGAATGGATAGGCTACGTGGGCATATCCCGTATCGAAGGCTCCTTCTACAATGTAATGGGCCTGCCCGTCCACCGCATCTGGCAGGAGCTCAAGAAGTTCCTGTAGAAGGTGTTCACTTATCCCTTCCGCTATACGCCCACTCCGGGCGTAATGGAGGCCGCCCGGGCGCTCTCGGCGAGAATCGATGCCTCACCCGCTCTGAAGAGCATTTTCTCCGAAGGGAAGATGCTCGGCGTGCTGCTCACCGACCGCGGCACCCTCGAGGCATTCAGCGGACTTGCCGGAGGGCATGCGGTGCTGGACGGCTTCGTGCCGCCTGTTTTCGACTACAGCGACCCTTCCGGATATTTCAGGCTTCGCGAAGCCGAGATTTCGGCGATGCCCGACGGTATCGCCAAGAGCCATGCGTCCGCCCGGCTCCAGGACTGGCTGTTCGAGCAGTACAGGGTTCTGAACGCCCGCGGAGAGAACCTTTCGGTAAAGGAGATCTTCGCGCGCAGGGGCATGGTTCCCCCTGGCGGCACCGGCGAATGCGCCGCGCCCAAACTCCTGCAGCACGCCTACCTCCACGGCATGAAGCCCCTGGCCATGGGGGAATTCTGGTACGGCGCGTCGCACTGCTCCGAAGTCAGGGAGCACGGCCGTTTCTACCCCGCCTGCTTCGGCAAATGCGGGCCGCTGCTGACTTTCATGACCGAAGGGCTGGAGATGGAGCCGAACCCTCTCGACCGTGAATACGAGGGTGCGGAACCGGAAATCCTGCACGCCGACAGGGACATCATAGTGGTGAACAAGCCGGCCGGGATGCTTTCGGTGCCGGGAAGGACCGGCGTGAAATCGCTGCTTGACCTGCTCTCGGAGCAATACGGCGAGGTCCATTCCTGCCACCGCCTCGACATGGACACTTCCGGAGTCATGGTGTTCGCCCGCAATCTCTCCTGCAAGGCCGTGCTCGAGGCCCAGTTCGCGGGCAGGGCGGTTTCCAAGACCTACAGGGCCAGGCTGAGCACCGGCAGCTCCCCTTTCCGGCGTTCGCTGTCAGGCACCGTCGCCCTGCCGCTCATGCCGGACTATTACGACAGGCCGAGGCAGATCGTCGACAGGGAGCACGGGAAACCGGCGGTGACCGAGTACAGGGTTCTGGAGATTCTTCCGGACGGGGAAATCGACATCCTCTTCCACCCTCTGACCGGACGGACCCACCAGCTGAGAGTCCACGCCGCGCACCCGGCCGGTCTCGGCAGACCGATAAAGGGCGACCTTCTCTACGGCGGCTCCCCCGCCTCCCGACTCTACCTTCACGCTGAATCGCTGAGCTTCCGGCATCCCGCGAGCGGCGTGAAACTGAACTTCACCGCCGGCCGCCGCTGATCGTCCTCCCGTTTCCTGCTGCCTGTCGCCCTGTTCGGCAGATTTGCAATTCATCGGTACCAAATGCAGCCGTTCTGCGGCGGTGGGTGGCTGCCAGGTGGGACTACTGGACCCAATTTGGCTCCAGTAGTACAGGCCATCACCCCTGAAACCGCCTCTGCGCTGTCCCGCCGGGACTACTGAATTTCATAAAACAGTATGACGGAGACGGTGGATTGCAAATCCACCGCGACAAGGGGACGAGCTCTGCCGGCGAACGGCAGTCACAATTCTCCATTTTGCTTGATAGATTTGTAATCCGCTTACTCAGGACGCAGGCGGAGTCGGCCTGCCGGCAGTATAGGGCTGTGCGGTGGTTCTTACTGCCGGAGGGCGAGCTCTGCCGGCGGCGAGTGAATCTAACGGAAAGGCAGCAGATTGCAAATCCAGCGCAACGGGGCACCTTATCAGGCGCAAAGGCAAGACAGTCGGGGATATAAAAAGAAATGAGTTGGTACCTCACGGCAACAACTCACACTAACCACATAATTAATAACACTAAAACTAATAACCAATAGGTTGACGGGCCAGAACGGTCACTTGCTCAACCCGGATACAAAGGTAGAACTTTTATTTTAATCTGCAAAATTTTTTTGAAAAAATTTTAATAATCTTTTCCGCACCTACAAATCAAGCAGTTACGATTTTGTAAATTTTTTGTTAATCCAGAGCGGCAATATGGCCCGAACTGCGCCCGGACAAGACTTGCAGACCCCGAAGGCGGGCATCTGACGTCAGTTACGACAGTTTCAAACCCCGGACCGCCCGCAGACGACGGAACGGCATTCTGCCGGAACATTGGATAAAATTACGTATTTTTACCGACAAATCAACTCATACAGGAAAAATGGACACATCTATTCTCGACAACCTCGGCAACCTCGGCAACCTTGACAATCTCGTCAACCTCGAGAGCCTCGGCAGCCCCAGCCCCGGGCTGATTACCGGATTAGTCCTTGTCGCGTCAGTCCTCGGACTGGTCCTTGCCATCGCTTTGATTGTGTTCTGCATATTCTATCTGTTCAAGTTCGACGCGCTGAAAGACTGGGTCAACGACCTGGCAGACGGAGAAGAAATCGTAGAACACCGCCTGTCATTCTCCATGCTGCGTCCCATACTCGCCACGTTCGTCATAACCGGAGGCTGCCTCGCCGTCGCCGTGCTGGCTCCCGAAACGTACTGGCTCATAGCCGCGGTGCCGCTGCTGTACTGGGCTGTCGTGCTGGGCATACGCGGAAGGAAGCTCGGCACGCGCGCCGCGTTCTGCGAGATGATCTACCTGGCATTCGCAACTGCCGCCGCCCTCTCCCTGATCACGGTTTTCATCTGGCTGCTGCTGATATACGCGGCTATCCTGCTGCTCGGCTATCTGACTTCCGGCTCAGGCTCGTCATCATCCTCATCTTCTGCCGATGATGACGACGCACGCGACGAGTCTGTCGACACCAGCCGATGCTGCGGCACCTGCCTCCACCACGGCACCGCGAACTGCCCCGCAAGCGGACCGGATCCGGACTACTACTCAGGCCCCTGCGGAAGCTACCAGCACTACAAGGGCTACCTGTAATCCCCCCTCCCTCCCTTGCTGATAATGGAAAATTGAAATATCTTTGTGCCCGGACTTTAAGACCGTGTACTTATGAAACCTGAAATCGTCTCGCTGATCGACGGAATCGACGTGACCCTTAACGCCGGCGGCATGAACACCATCAACATCGTGCTCGCGTTCGTGATGTACGGAGTCGCCCTGGGCATCAAGCCCGGAATGTTCGTGGAAGTGTTCAAGAAACCCAAGTCCGTGCTGGTCGGCGCATGCAGCCAGATAATCCTGCTGCCGCTGTTCACCTTCCTGCTGGCACTCGCGCTCGGCTCGTCAATATCCTGGACCATGGCCATGGGAATGATACTGGTGGCCTCCTGTCCCGGCGGAAACATCTCCAACTTCATCAGCTCGCTCTCGAAGGCGAACGTCGAGCTGTCGGTGAGCCTTACCGCCATCAGCACCGCCCTCGCGATACTCACGACCCCCTTCAACTTCTGGTTCTACGGCAACCTCTACATGGACCTGTCGAACATCGCCGGAGAGGTCCCGCAGCTCGCGATACCCCTCTGGGACGTGTTCAAGACCATATTCATCCTCCTGGGCATCCCTCTCACCCTCGGCATCCTGACGGCCCACTATCTGCCGAAAATCGCCGAGAAGCTCAAGAAGCCCATGCAGATATTCAGCATACTCTTCTTCATCGCGATGATAGTCCTGTCGTTCATGGGCAACATCGACGCATTCCTTAAGTGCATCAAATACATCTTTCTGATCGTTCTGATACATAACCTGCTCGCGCTTCTGCTCGGCTACGGCACAAGTTCGGCATTCAGGCTCAACGCCCGCGACCGCCGCACCATCACCATCGAGACCGGCATACAGAACAGCGGACTGGGACTCGTGCTGCTGCTCGGAACTTCGATATTCGCGGACTTCCCTCCCCACGGAGGCACCCTGGTGATCACCGCATGGTGGGGCATCTGGCACATCGTCAGCGGACTTGTCGCCGCCCTGCTCTTCAACCTCAGCGACCGCAAAAAACGCATCCGCGCGTGAGAAAGATCTGGAAAGAGAGCTTCTGGTACAACATCGGCAGATACTACGTAGACTTCTGCACCAGGGCGTCGTTCTCCTCGGTGAAGGTCGAAGGAAAGGAGAACATCCCCTCCAGAGGCGCCGTGATGCTCGCCCCCAACCACCGCTGCGCACTGATGGACGCGCTGCTGATGCTGCTCATCGACCACCGCCCCATAGGCTTCGGAGCCCGTATGGACATCTTTCGCAAACCCCGGATAGCCGCCGCGCTGCGCTGGCTGCGCATACTTCCGATAGCCCGCGAACGTGACGGTCTGAAGAAGGTGATCCAAAACTACGACACCTTCGACGAGATCACCGACTGCTTCGCCCACGGAATGCCGTTCTGCCTGTTCAGCGAGGGCACGCACCGGACCGAACCCGGCATGATGCCTGTCCACAAGGGCATATTCCGCGCCGCGAGAATCGCTTCCGAGAAACTCGGCGAACCTGTCTACATAGTGCCGGTCGGACTCGACTACGAATACTTCTTCCGGCAGACAGGAAAGGCGGTGATACGCATAGGAGAGGCGTTCGAGATCAACGAGTTCATGGCCATGCACCGCAGCGACAGCGACTCGCAGATGTGGAAAAGCCTCTGCGACGAACTCCGCGGCCGCATTCTCCGCCTCGTGGACCGCATACCGGAAAGGAGGCACGACCGCATCGCCCTGAGAGCTGCTGCTGCCGTGCTCTCGCTGCCCCTGTTCGTCGTCTGCGACCTCTGCGCCTTCCCCATCTGGCTGCCTTCGCGCCTGGTGCTCCGCACCATGAAGGACAAAGCCTGGACCCATACCGTGTACTACGTGTTCCGTCTGCTGCTGCCGCTGTTCATCCCCTTCTTCTGGGTGTCCACGCGGCTGCTGGACTTCTACGACAAACTGATAAAAGACCTGAGATAGATGCAAAAGATCATTCCCCTTCTCGGAGCCGCGCTGCTAAGCCTCAGCGCCGCAGCCCAGGATTCCGAAATCGTCAAGACCGGCTACAACTTCGGCCCGCTGCCCGCCGTGGCCTACGACGCTGACAAGGGCTTCCAGTACGGAGCCATACTGAACATATACAACTACGGCGACGGCACGCTCTATCCCAACTACGGCTCGAAAATATACCTCGAAGCCTCCTTCTTCACCAAAGGCTCGCAGCTCTACACCCTCACATACGACAACAAGATGCTGATTCCCGGAATCCGCTGGTCCTCGGCCCTCACCGCATCCATCGACAAGGCCATGGACTTCTACGGCTTCAACGGCTACAGCTCCTGGTTCGACCAGGAAAGGGTGGCAGTCGGCAAGCAGAACAAGAAGCAGTGGCAGGACCCTGAAAAGTACCTCTACACCCCGTTCTACCGCGTGAGCCGCGTGCAGATTCTCGGAAAGACCGACTTCATCGGCGACATCACCGAGCACCTGCAGTGGGAGGCCGGGTACCACTTCAGCTGGTTCAAGGAAGGCCCGATAGACAGGGCGAGCATCAACAAGGGCAAGGACGACTACAACATCTATCCCGACAGCGAACCCACCCTGTTCGAGAATTACCGCAACTGGGGGCTGATCGACGACGCCGAAGCCGACGGGGGCTTCACGAGCAGCATCCGGCTCGGACTCGTCTACGACAGCCGCGACAAGGAGGGCGCGCCCACCCGAGGCACCTGGGCGGAAGGCCACATCATCGCCGCGCCCCGCTGGCTGGGCACCAGCAACCCCTACTACAGGTACTCCGTCACCCTGAGGCAGTACTTCCCCATCATCGACAACGACGTGCTCACCTTCGCCTACAGGCTCAACTACGAGGGAGCCTTCGGCAACCAGTCCCCCTACTACGTGCTCCCCTACATCACCGTGATGGGAGAGAACTGCGACAAGGACGGAATGGGAGGCTACCGCACCGTGCGCGGCGTGATGCGCGACAGGGTCGTGGGCCTGGACATGGCCACCTACACCGCCGAGCTCCGCTGGAGATTCATAAACTTCAGCCTGTGGAACCAGAACATCGCCTTCGGCCTGAGCGCATTCAGCGACGGAACCATAGTCACCCGCGGACGCGACATGAGCTTCAGGGGCGAGGAGAAATACCGGGCATCCTACGAGGAGTATATGTCAAAGGGACAGGAGCACGATTCGCCGCACATCACCGTCGGCGCCGGACTGAGATTCATCATGAACGAGAACTTCATCGTGGCGCTCGAATACGGCACCCCCATCACGCATTTCTATCCCAAGAACCATCCTCTCTACAATCAGGACGGCACCGGCGCGTTCTACATCAATACCGGATACCTGTTCTGATCACCAGCCGAGTCGGATGTTCCCGGCAACCTTGCTGACAAGGCGGCGGAGGGATTCGGAGCTCGCCCACGCGACATGCGGCGAGAAACGGAACCTCTCGGGATGCCGGAGGTGCAGCAGCGGGCTGTCGGAGGGAAGCGGCTCGCGGGAATAGACGTCGAGGGCGGCTCCGGCTAGGATTCCGTCGTCGACTGCCGCCGCGAGCGCGGCTTCATCGACTATGCCTCCGCGCCCGAGGTTCAGCAGCACCGCCGAAGGCTTCATCAGCCGCAGTTCGCGCCCACCTATCAGCCCGGCGGTGCGTTCGTTGAGAGGAGCATGGATGCTCACCACGTCCGCCCGCGAAAGCAGTTCGTCGAGCGGAAGAGAAGGGTAAGCCTTGCAGTGCCCGGTCCCTGAAGTGGAGAAATATACCACCTCCATTCCGAAGGCGGCGGCCACCGCGGCGACCTTCGAGCCTATGCTGCCCATGCCCACGACGCCCATGGTCTTGCCGCTCAGTTCCATGAACGGACGGCTGGCGTCGGTGAAGAGCCCGCTCGCCGAATATCTGCCGCTCTTGACATAGTCGTCGAAATACGGAGCGTCTCCGACCAGCGAGAGCAGCAGCGTGAAGGTCTGCTGCACCACGGAGTCGGTCGAATATCCGGCCACGTTGCGCACCGCGACTCCCCTGCTTTCTGCGGCCTGCAGGTCGATGTTGTTCACCCCGGTGGCTGCCACGCAGATCAGTTTCAGCCGCGGGGCGGCGGCCATGAGTTCGTCATCAACCTTCACCTTGTTGACTATCAGCACTTCGCAGTCGGCGACTCTCTGCAGGGCCTCCTCCCTTGAACTGACTGGATAGGCCACATATTCGCCGAGCGAACTTATTTCGTCCATCGGGGTGTCCCCGAGAGTGGACGCGTCGAGAAAAACTATCTTCATTGCTGTTTCAGACTTGAGTTTCATGAAAAAGGCCCGGGGTTAGAGCCGGGCCGTAGGACAATACCAAATTAATGTAGCTTATGAAAAAATCTGTTTCTTGAATCTCTCGCCACATCAATTTCCAAATCCCGTGCCACGATTACGGAACGGAGCGGCTAACTTAAGACGGCGTCTGCGAGTGCCTCGAGGGCGGGAAGGTCGGCCGCGTGCATGCGGCTGCGTATCGTGAGGGTCTCACCTTTCTGTTCCACGTTCTTCATCGCCGCCAGCATGTCGCATATCGCGCGTCCGGCCGTAGGCGACCAGCTGCCGTTCTGCACCACGGCCACCTGCCTGTTCTGCCAGGACTTGATCTGCAGATGCCAGAGGAAGTCGTGCATCGGAGGGAAGACGCCGGCATCGTAGGACGAAGCGGCGAGCACCGTCCGCCTGCAGCGGAAGGCGTCGGAGACGGCATAGGAGACGTCGCAGCGGCTCAGATCCCTGAGCACCACGGACGCGCCCCGCTTTTCCAGCATCTCGGCAAGCCGGAGGGCCAGACGCGCGGTGCCGCCGTGGATGGAGGCGTATGCCACGAGCACGGAGTCGTTCTCCGGCTCATAGCTGCTCCACAGGCGGTAGAGCCGCACGGCCTGAGCGACATCTGTCAGCATCGGTCCGTGCAGGGGGCATATCAGCTCCACCTCCAGATCTCCCAGCTTGTCGAGAAGCTTGCCGACCTGGGCTCCGTATTTTCCGCAGATGTTGAAATAATAGCGCGCAGCCTCGTCTTTCCACGGACCGAGGTCACGGCAGAAAGGACTGCCTGAAGGCTGCACGGCGCCGAAAGTCCCGAAAGCGTCGGCCGAGAAGAGCAGTCTCTCCTCCGGCATCCAGCTGACCATCACTTCCGGCCAGTGGACCATCGGAGCCATGAAGAACCTGAGAGAATGGCTCCCGAGCTCGAGGCTGTCGCCCTCGCCCACGACCATGCACCGCCCTTCGAAATTCTCGTCCTCGAAGAACTGAGGCAGCATCCTGGCGGCGATCTGGGTGCAGACCACCGTAAGCGAAGGATATCTGTCCATCGCCGCGGCTATCATCGCGGAGTGGTCGGGTTCGAGGTGGTGGACGACGAGGTAGTCGGGTACGCGGCCGCACAGGGCCTCCTCGAGGTTGGCGAGCCACTGCGCGCCCTCGCGGGCGTCGGAGGTGTCCAGCACCGCCACCTTCTCGTCTACAATGAGATAGGAATTATAGGACATGCCGGAGGGCACGGGGTACTGGCTTTCAAACAGGTCGAGGGCCAGGTCGTCAGTGCCTATGCAGCATACTGAATCGCTGATTTTCGTGTACATATTCAATCTTTCGGACTAACTTTCAAATTTAGCGAAAAATGGCGAAAATTTGGCTAACTTTGGCCTGTTTGAATTTTTATCAGGCTACAAAATGAACAAGGCAATCATCACCGCCGTCGGCAGGGACGGCGTCGGCATCATAGCCAGGATCTGCACATGCATCTCCGACCACAACGTGGGAATACTCGACATCTCGCAGACCATAGTCCAGGGTTACTTCAACATGATGATGATCGTGGACACCACGAATCTCGACATGGACTTCGCTGCGTTCAACAGGACGCTCAGCGAACTCGCCGACAGCCTCGGAATCGAGATACGCTGCCAGCGCAGCGACATTTTCGACAAGATGCACAGAATCTGAGACCATGATAAACATCCACGAAGTATTCGAGACGCACGACATGATCGAGAAGGACAATCTCGACGTGCGCACCATCACCATAGGAATCAGCCTGCTCGACTGCGCCACCGACAGCGTGGACGGCACCTGCGCGAGAATAAGGGAGAAAATCCTCTCGCTCGCCTCCGACCTGAGAAAGACCGCCGACGACATATCGGCCGAATTCGGAATACCGATAGTCAACAAGCGCGTTTCCGTGACCCCCATATCGCTCGTGGGCGCCGGCTGCTGCAGGACCGCGTCCGATTTCGTGAAGATTGCAAAGACCCTGGACGAGACTGCCGCCCGCATAGGCGTGAACTTCCTCGGCGGCTATTCTGCCATCGTCTCCAAGGGCATGACCCCGGCCGACAGGCTGCTCATCGAGTCCATTCCGGAAGCCCTTTCCGTAACCGAGAGGGTGTGCAGCAGCGTGAACGTGGGCTCCACGAAGACGGGTCTTGACATGGACGCCGTCCGCCTCATGGGCCGGACGATAAAGCGCACCGCGGAACTCACCGCCGACAGGAACTCGATAGGCTGCGCCAAGCTTGTGGTGCTCTGCAACGCACCCGACGACAACCCCTTCATGGCCGGGGCCTTCCACGGAGTCACCGAGGCCGACGCCGTGATAAACGTCGGGGTCAGCGGCCCCGGAGTTGTCAAGGCCGCACTGGAGAAAGTCCGCGGAGAGAGCTTCGAAGCGCTCTGTGAGACCATAAAGAAGACCGCGTTCAAGATCACCCGCACCGGCCAGCTCGTGGCTCAGGAAGCCTCGCGCAGGCTCGGCATACCCTTCGGCATAATAGACCTTTCGCTAGCACCCACGCCCGCGATAGGCGATTCAGTGGCCGACATCCTCAAGGAGATAGGGCTGGAGCAGCCCGGCGCGCCCGGCACCACCGCCGCTCTCGCGCTGCTCAACGACCAGGTCAAGAAGGGCGGCATCATGGCGTCGTCCTATGTGGGCGGTCTCAGCGGAGCCTTCATCCCGGTCAGTGAGGACCAGGGCATGATAGACGCTGCGGAATGCGGGGCCCTGACCATAGAGAAGCTGGAGGCTATGACCTGCGTATGTTCCGTCGGGCTCGACATGATTGCTATTCCAGGCGACACCCCGGCGTCCACGTTGTCCGGCATAATCGCCGACGAGGCGGCCATCGGAATGATTAACCAGAAGACCACCGCCGTGAGGATCATTCCCGCGCAGGGGATGAAGGTGGGTGACCGTCTGGAGTTCGGCGGGCTGCTGGGCTACGCTCCCGTAATGCCGGTCAACCGTTTCAGCTGCGAGGCTTTCATCAGCCGCGAGGGGCGGATTCCAGCCCCGGTGCATAGTTTCAAGAACTGACGGCTGTCAGTTCTTGAAACTATGCACTCATTTCCAATTCACAACGCTTCGCGTTGCTCGGCCGTCGCTCTGCTCCGGCCGCCGGCTCCGCTGCCTCGATTTGCTATGCAAATCTCGCTGACGCTCCGCCGGGCCGCTGATGCGGCGGGCTAACGCAATTTGTTCTCTTCGAAATGACGGCGGACGCGGAGGAAATACCACACGACCCCCGCGGCGTTCAGGAAAAGAGCCGCCCAGAAAGCAGTGTGGTAGCCGAAATGCTCTGACAACATGCCTCCGAGCAGCACCCCGAGGCCGAGACCCGCGTCCCATGAAGTCAGAATCGAGGAATTGGCCGTGCCTCGCTGGTTGTTTTCGGCGAGGTTCACGAACATGTTTTGGAAAGCCGGATACATGTGCCCGTTGCCCAGACCTATGATGAAGGCCGAAGCATAATAGCCGAAAGGCGTCTTGAGCGCCGCAAACACCAGATAGCCCAGCAGAGAGGCCAGGCAGCCGATGGAGGCGTTGTAGCTGACCCTGTTCTCCCTCAGCGCCTTCGCGCCGGTGAGCCGGGACACTATGAGTCCTATGGCGAACAGCGAGAAGAATATTCCCGTTCCGCTCGTGATGCCCAGCTCCTCCCTGCCGTAGATCGCCACATAGGTGGAGACCACGCCGTAGCTGAAGGAGAAACACATCATCGCCAGAGCTTCGCGCCAGCCCTTGAGCAGGAAGAAGCGGTCGAGCGAGAGCACGCTCTTCTCGGGCTTGAAGTCTCTCGGAGGAAGCTTGATGGAGGCGTCGACAAGCAGTCCCGCCAGCGATATGGCCATGGAGAGCCAGAAAAGCGCATGGAAGTCCCCTTCGAAGGCCTGCAGCATGTAGATCGCCAGCACCGGTCCGAGGGCGGTCGCCAGGTTGTTGCTGAGTCCGTAGTAGCCTATGCCCTCGCTTCTGCGCGATGAGGGGAGCACGTCGATGGCCACGGTGCTCGCGGCCACCGTGGTCGCCCCGAAAGGCGCTCCGTGGAGGGTCCTGAATATCGTGAACATGGCCAGGCTTCCGGCCACGATATAGCCGAAGAAGAGCAGGAAAAAGAAGAAACTGCACACCATGAGCACGGTCTTGCGCGGGTAATTGTCCACTACATATCCGCTGAACAGCCTGATGATCAGAGCCATCAGCGTATACCCGGCCAGGGCCATGCCTATTGCGTCGTTGGTCGCCCCGAAAGTGTCGCTCAGATAGAGCGGCAGCAGAGGCACGATCAGGGTGAACGAGAAATTCAGCAGAAAGTTTCCCGTCCATATCTTGAGATAGTTGCTGTTCCAAAGTTTATCTGCCATCGTCTTCATTCTTCTTGAGCGTCCTGCGGTAGATGTCATTTATGACCAGCCCCGCCAGCGTCATCCCGAATATGGCCGTGACCGGAGCCGTGGTGCCGTTGATTACGGCCTTGCCCGACGCCGCTGCCTCGGCCGAGAGCGAAGCTTCGGAATCACCGCCGCAGGCCCCTCTGTTCCCGAGCACCTCGTCGCCGTAGACGCAGAGGAACGAACGTTCGGGAACAGTCCCCTTCTGCCGCAGCTTCTTGCGCAGGGCTGCGCCGAGCGGGCAGTCCCTGACCTTCCAGAAATCAGCCGTCCGCACGCGCAGAGGGTCGATCTTGAGGGCCGCGCCCATCGACGAGAAGAACACGGCTCCGGAATCCGCGGCGGCAAGTATCAGCCGCGCCTTGTTCTTCAGGGTGTCAATCGCGTCGATGACGTAGTCGTAGGCCGAGAGGTCGAACTCGTCCGCCGTCTGCTCCCCGTAGACCTTGTCCACCGCTTCGATCTCGGCGTTGGGGTTGATGTCCAGCAGCCTGCGTTTCAGCGCTTCCACCTTCACCTCGCCCACCGAGCTCACGGTGGCCATCAGCTGGCGGTTGATGTTGCTCGGACTCACCTTGTCGGAGTCCACTATGGTCAGCCGGCGCACGCCGGAACGCACCAGCCCCTCGGCGCACCAGCTGCCGACTCCCCCGACTCCGAAGATTATCACCTTCGCCGAGCGGAAAGCCGCGAGCACGTCGCCACCGACGAGCAGTTCCGTCCTCTGGAAAATCTCTTTTTCAGAATATTCTTGCATGTCAGCTGAGATTCGGAGAGCAAATATACTATAAGACTGGAATTTTTCGTATCTTCGCAAAGATAAGATTGACCAAAATGAAAAAGACGATAGCTTCACCCAAGGCTCCGGCAGCGGTCGGACCCTATTCACAGGCGATAGAACTCAACGGCACGCTCTTCATTTCAGGACAGCTGCCCACCGACCCCGCCACCGGGGAGATGCCCGACGGAATCGAGGCCCAGACCCGCCGCTCGCTCGACAACCTCGGCTACATACTCGAAGAGGCCGGGCTCAGCTTCGACGACGTGGTGAAGACCACGGTGCTGCTCGACGACATCAGCAACTTCGGAGCCATGAACGCAGTCTACGCCGAATACTTCAAGGGCGACAAGCCTGCGAGAGTCTGCTACCAGGTGGCCGCGCTTCCCAAGGGCGCCAAGGTGGAGATAGACGCCGTCGCGGGCAGATAGTCCCCGATGAAAAGACTCCTCGGAATACTTTCCATACTGCTGCTGGCACTGCTGTGCCGGTCGGCGCTGAGTCATGGCGCATCAGACGACGGAGCGGCCGTAAAGGCGGGCGGCGACAGGCAGCCGACCTGCTGCGGGGCGCTCCTCGCCACCGAAAATCCCGACGATTCCGTGCCGGAGCTGAGGCTCGAAGAGCGCTTCGGCTCGGGTGTGCTGGCCCCTTCCGGCAAATCCCGCACCCTGAACTGCGGCTCACGGCGCGTCAATTCATCTTTCAGAAACATATTGTTCAAGGGAGGAGACACCATAGGTCTCAGCTGCCCTGAGCTGCAATATCTCCATTCCGCGGCCGCCGCGCCGCCAGGCAGCTACCGGCACCCCATCCCCGTCATCCTCCAGAACCTCCGGATCTGATTCCTCCCACACCAGCGGAAGTATCTCTTTCCGCCGGCATCTCCAGGTCCAGTGCTTACTACACCCCGTTCATTGATTCCAATATCGGAATCTTGTATGTAGCATGCCCGGAGCCATGCTAGTTTTTTTAACAAACGTATAGAATTATCAGTTTGACATCGCATTTCTCTGTCCGCTCGCGGGAGGCTAGCCGCCCGCGGCTGTGAGCGGGCGATGCTCCTGAGTCGGATTGCAAATCCGGCTGAACAGGAGCATCGATGGAGCGCAGCGGAACCTCCCGCGAGCGGACAGAGAAATGCAGGAAAAAAGACAACAATACCAATGAACAAAGAATTCACCCGCGTCCGCAGCGCCCGCGACCTCGTACTCTCCCTGGTCCTCACGCTCGCCGGACTCGCATGCATACTCGTACCTTCATCAATCGCAGTCAGCATCCTCGGATGCTTCATCACCATAGTTGGCATCGTGCTGCTCTGCGTGCTCAAGAGCGTCCGCAGGGACGAAACCGGAGCCAACTACAAGCTCGTCCACAGGTTCTATCCCAAGGCCCGCAAGAAAGAAATCCTCGAAGCCCTCGCCGGCGACCCTTCCGCCCACGACTGGACAGAATCCGGTTCGGAGGAAAGCCTGAGGCTCGACGTCTACAGCTGCAAGGAGAACAACACAGTCTATGTGCAGTGCTTCGAGTTCATCCCCTACGAATACCTGAGCTGCTCGGACTGGTTCAAGTTCGACCTCGACAAATGCGGCAATCTCTGCAAGTAGAACAATAAAAACCGAAAAGACAAAAAAGACAACAAACCCGATATGTAAAATGCAAACGAGGGTCTGCCGTCCGGCAGGCCCTCATTTTATGTACTTCAGTACAATATCAGAACGGGAAGAGCAGCGGCAGCACCAGCACCATGACCACGCCCATTATTATCTGAAGCGGCAGTCCGACCTTCACGTAGTCCATGAAGCTGTACTGCCCCGCCGACAGCACGAGCGCGTTGGGCGGGGTCGAGAAGGGCGAGGCGAAGCACATGCTCGCGGCCACGGTGACGGCGAACATGAACGGCACCGGGCTCACCCCGAGCTGCAGCGCACTCTGCATCGCGATGGGGGCCATCAGCAGCGCGGTCACCGTATTGCTGATGAACATCGTCATCAGAGAGGTGGTGAAATAGATTCCCGCCAGCAGCGCGAGCGGGCCGAAACCGCCGATGCTGTTGACCAGAGTGTCGGAAATCCAGTTTGACACGCCGGTCTTCTCGAGGGCGAGCGACATAGGCATCATCGCCGCGAACAGCACGATGGTCTGCCAGTTTATCGTCTTGTACGCTCCTTCCATGCCGCGCACGCATCCGGTCATCACCATGAGCACGGCGGCAATCAGCACCGCGGTCACGGGGGCGACGGGAATGAAGTCGAACACCATGAGCACCACCATGAGCACCATGATCAGCGCCGCTATGGGGGCCTTGTAGTCGAGAGTGACCTTGGCGGCCTCTTCGAGAGGCTGGCCGAGAACCACCCAGTCCTCGTCTTCATTGGAAAGGCGCGCTATGTCCTTCCATCCGCCCTGCACGAGCAGCACGTCGCCCTCGTGCATCTTCACGTCGGCGATGTCGTGGAGCAGATATTCCTGCTTGCGGCGTATGCCGAGCACGTTGACGTTGAATTTCTCGCGGAAGCCGGCCTCGCGCACCGTATGGTTGTTCACCCGGGCTGACGACATCAGCAGCACCTCGGCTATGCCGATGTCGTAGAAGTCGAGCGACGCAGTGTCGCCGGTCTCCTCGGTGCTGTGGTCGTCCATTAGCGTGAGGCGGCAGTCATCGGCGAAGCGCTGCACCTGGGAGCGGTCGCCCGAGAGGTAGAGCACGTCGTTGCCGTCGAGCACCGTGTCGGGCGCGGAGTACTGCTTCACCGTGCGCATGAAGCGCTGCTGCACATTGTCCTGGCGGCGTATCTCCAATATGTTGAGCCCGTACCTGTTGCGCAGGTCGAGGCTTCCCATGGTCTTCCCGACCACCTCGGAGTCCTGGGGGATGCGCACGCGGAACAGGTTCACCGAGAGCCCGTATTCGTTGACCAGTTCGTTCAGCGACTTGCTGCCGGAGGAGGAATTCTCAGACTTGCGGCGCTTGGTCAGGAACTTCTTGCTGAGCGGCATCAGCACGACCACGCCCACGGCCACGCATATCAGGCCGACGGGCAGGAAGGAGAAGAACGAGAGCCTGTCGAACCCGGCTGAGGCGAGAGCGTCGCTCACGATAAGGTTCGGAGGGGTACCGATCAGGGTCATCATTCCGCCCATGCTGCTCGCGAAAGCGAGAGGCATCAGCAGGCGGCTGGGGTTCGCTCCCGCGAGGGCGGCCATGCTCACCACGATGGGCAGCATCAGCGCCACGGTTCCGGTATTGCTCACGAAGGCTCCTATGCCCGCCGTGGTGAGAATCACGAGCAGAAAGAGACGGGTCTCGCTCTTGCCGGCGAGCTTGAGTATCTTGCCGCTTATCATCTTGGCGAGGCCGGTCTGGAATATTCCGCCGCCCACGATGAACAGCCCCACCATCATTATCACGGTGGAGTTGGAGAAGCCGGAAAGCCCCTCCTCGGGAGTCAGTATCTGGAATATCAGCAGCGCCAGCAGCGCACACAGGGCCACGAGGTCCGACCGCACCTTTCCGCTGACGAAAAAGATGATCGAGACGGCCAGTATTATTATGGTAACAAGCATATCTTTTTAACGGTTCATATCCCGACAAAGTTAACAAAAACATCGCTGCCCTCTTATATAAAAATGGATTATTTTGTTTCGACGATTTAAATCACTATCTTTGCCGCGCTATGAATTACAATTTTTCGAGATATTCTGTCTTCTGCCGAATTTAGGAGGCGTAGAACCCTCCCACAATCCGGAAATTTTCATAGTACCCCAAAAGTAGCAAAGAATTTTCGTCCTTAATGAAAATTGCAATTGACAATCCAGGTTTGTCTTGCCGTTAGGGACTTTATATGCAGAAATGAAGATAAACGTATGCGTGGCTGACGAGAGCCACACCAGATTCGCAGAGACCATCTGCCGCGAAATCTACATCTCCTCTCTTGAGCGCAAGACGGGAATCGCCAAGCGCACTCCCGAATACATCTGCGGGAAGATAAGGGCGGGCAAGGCGGTGATAGCCGTGACCGACGACGGCGACTTCGCCGGCTTCTCCTACATCGAGTCCTGGGGAGGAAAGAGTTTCGTAGCCAATTCCGGCCTCATCGTCGCTCATGCCTACAGGGGCATGGGCGTGGCCAAGATGATAAAGGAGCAGACCTTCCTGCTCTCCCGCCGCCTCTTCCCCGAGGCCAAGATATTCTCCATCACCACCGGAGCCGCGGTCATGAAGATGAACTACGAGTTCGGCTTCCGCCCGGTCCCCTTCACGGAGCTCACCGACGACCCTGAATTCTGGAAGGGCTGCGAGGGCTGCCGCCATTTCGAGATTCTCAAGAACCACGACTACAAGATGTGCATCTGCACCGGACTGCTCTACGATCCGAAAGAGCATCTGACCATCCATCATCCCGACGAAACAACAGACTCAAGCGATAACCATGGACAATAAGAAAAAAGTCGTCGTCGCGTTCAGCGGCGGCCTCGATACATCCTACACCGTGATGTATCTCGCAAAGGAGAAGGGCTACGAAGTCCACGCCGCGTGCGCGAACACAGGAGGCTTCAGCCCCGAGCAGCTCAAGGCCAACGAGGAGAACGCATACAAGCTCGGAGCGACCAGGTACGTGACCCTCGACGTGACCCGTGAGTACTACGACAAGAGCCTCAAGTACATGATATGGGGCAACGTGCTTCGAGGTGGCACCTACCCGATTTCCGTATCGTCGGAGCGCATATTCCAGGGCATGGCCATAGCCCGCTACGCCAGGGAGATCGGTGCCGACGCCATCGCCCACGGCTCGACCGGGGCCGGCAACGACCAGGTGCGCTTCGACATGACCTTCCTCGTGATGTGCCCCGACATGGAGATCATCACACTGACCCGCGACGGCAACCTCAGCCGCAAGGAGGAGGTCGACTATCTCAACGCCCACGGCTTCAAGGCCGATTTCGCGAAGCTGAAATATTCCTACAACGTGGGCATCTGGGGGACGTCCATCTGCGGAGGCGAGATCCTCGACTCCCGTCAGGGTCTGCCCGAACAGGCCTACCTCAAGCAGATAAGCAGGAAAGGCAGCGAGATACTCAGCCTCGGGTTCACCAAAGGCGAGCTCTGCTCGGTCAACGGCAGGACCTACGACGACAAGATAGAGGCCATACGAGCCGTGGAGGAGATAGGGGCCGCCTACGGAATCGGACGTGACATGCACGTCGGCGACACGATAATCGGCATCAAGGGCCGCGTGGGCTTCGAGGCCGCGGCTCCGATGCTCATCATAGGCGCCCACAAGTTCCTCGAGAAGTTCACCCTCTCGAAATGGCAGCAGTACTGGAAGGACCAGGTGGCAGGTTGGTACGGAATGTTCCTGCACGAGAGCCAGTATCTCGAGCCAGTGATGCGCGACATCGAGGCCATGCTCGAAAGCAGCCAGCGCAACGTCAACGGAACCGTGACCCTCGAACTGCGTCCCTGGTCGTTCTCGACAGTGGGCGTGGACTCCCCCGACGACCTCGTGAAGTCCAAGCTCGGCGAATACGGCGAGACCCAGAAAGGCTGGACCGCCGAAGACGCCAAGGGCTTCATCAAGCTGCTCTCCACTCCCCTGAGGGTCTACTACGGCAACCATAAGGACGAGATGATATGATCAGGGTCGGAATCATAGGAGGAGCGGGCTACACCGCAGGCGAGCTCATACGCCTGCTGGTGAACCACCCCGAGGCCGGCTTCGCCTTCATTCATTCTGAGAGCAACGCCGGCCGGTATGTCCATGAGGTCCACGAAGGCCTATACGGCGACACCGACCTGAAGTTCTGCGACTCCTTCAGCCTCGAAGACGCTGACGTGCTCTTCCTCTGCTCCGGCCATGGAAAGAGCCGCGAGTTCTGGAGCCGGCATGCAAGGCCCGCCGGACTCAAGGTCATAGACCTCGCCCAGGACTTCCGCGACGAGAGCGACGGCTACGTCTACGGACTGCCGGAGATGCAGCGGCCGAAGATCCAGGGGGTCGCGAGCATAGCTAACCCCGGCTGCTTCGCCACCGCGATCCAGCTGGCGCTGCTACCGCTCGCAAAGGCCGGGCTCATAGGTTCGGAAGTCAGCGTGACCGCCATAACAGGTTCCACGGGCGCAGGTGTCAAGCCCTCGCCCACCACGCATTTCAGCTGGCGCAGCGACAACATCTCCACCTACAAGGTGTTCGAGCACCAGCATCTCGCCGAAATCACGCGCAATCTCGGGCTGCTGCAGCCGGACTTCCAGGCTCCGGTGAACTTCGTCCCGATGCGCGGCGACTTCGCGAGGGGAATCTTCGCCACCGCATATCTCGACTGCCCGCTCGCGGAAGATGAAGCCGCGGCGCTCTACGAGAACTACTATGCCGGCGCGGCATTCACCTTCATCTGCGACCGGCCGCTCGACCTCAAGCAGGTGGTCAACACCAACAAGTGCCTGCTCCACGTCGAGAAGCACGGCGGAAAGCTAGTCATAAGCTCCGTAATCGACAACCTGCTCAAGGGAGCCTCCGGCCAGGCCGTCCAGAACATGAACCTGATGTTCGGACTGCCCGAAGACAGCGGACTCAAACTCAAAGCCTCAGCATTCTGACATGAACCTCTTCGAAGTCTACAAACTCTGGGACATCGAGCCCGTGCGCGGACTCGACACCACCCTCTGGACCGCAGACGGCACCGAATACACCGACCTCTACGGCGGCCACGCGGTCATCAGCATAGGCCACTGCCATCCTCACTACGTGGAGGTGGTCAGCCGTCAGCTCTCCAGGCTCGGCTTCTACTCCAACGCGGTAAAAAACAGCCTGCAGACCGAACTGGCGGCCCGGCTCGGAAGACTCAGCGGCTACGACGACTACAGCCTGTTCCTCTGCAACAGCGGCGCGGAGGCCAACGAGAACGCGATGAAGCTCGCTTCGTTCGCAACCGGCAGAGCCAGGGTGCTCGCATTCAGCAAGGCCTTCCACGGCCGTACCAGCGGCGCCGTTGGCGTGACCGACAACCCGAAGATACGCGCGCCGTTCAACGAGAGCGGCCACGTGGGCTTCGTGTCTCTCGGCGACATCGGAGCCGTGGAGCGGGAACTCTCCGGAGGCCAGTACGCTGCCGTGATCATCGAGGGCATACAGGGCGTCGCCGGAATATATGAACCCTCGGAAGACTTCCTCCGCGAGCTGCGCCGCCTCTGCGACAGGCACGGCTCCCTGCTCATCGCCGACGAGATCCAGTCGGGCTACGGACGCAGCGGCCGCTTCTTCGCTCACCAGTTCTCCGGAATACGCCCCGACATCATAACCACCGCCAAGGGCATGGCCAACGGCTTCCCCATAGGCGGAGTGCTGATTTCTCCTGCCATCAAGCCGGAATACGGAATGCTCGGAACCACCTTCGGGGGCAACCATCTCGCCTGCGCGGCGGCTCTGGCGGTGCTCGACGTGATCGAGAATGAACATCTAATAGAAAACGCCGCCCGCGTCGGGAAGCATTTCCGTCAGGCGTTCAACGGCCCCGAAGGTCTCGACCCCGCGCTCGCTGAATACCGCGGAAAGGGCCTGATGATAGGACTGGAACTCAAGGACGAATTCATCGGCCTGCGCGACCGGCTGCTGTTCGAGAGGCATTTCTTCACCGGCGCCGCGGGGCCGAAGGTCATACGCCTGCTCCCCTCCCTCACGCTCAGCGTAGAGACCGCCGACCGCTTCATCGGCAGCTGGAGGGAACTCACTTCAAATAATACAGGAAAATGAGACATTTCACTTCAATAAAGCAGCTTGGCAGCCTTCACGACGCGATGGAGGCCGCCAGATACGTGAAGGAGCATCCCTTCGCCGACCAGGAGCTCGGACGGAACAAGACCCTGCTCATGGTGTTCTTCAACAACAGCCTGCGCACCAGGCTCAGCACGCAGAAGGCGGCGCTGAACCTCGGCATGAACGTAATCGTGCTCGACGTGAACCAGGGTGCGTGGAAGCTCGAGACCGAGCGCGGAGTCGTCATGGACGGCGACAAGAGCGAACATCTGCTCGAGGCGATCCCCGTGATGGGCTGCTACTGCGACATCATCGGCGTACGCTCGTTCGCCGGACTCGAGGACAGGGAGCGCGACTACGGCGAGGAGGTGCTGAACCAGTTCATCAGATATTCCGGAAAGCCGGTGTTCAGCATGGAGGCAGCGACAAGGCATCCGCTGCAGACCTACGCCGACATAATCACCATCGAGGAGCACAAGACCAAGGCCAGGCCGAAGGTGGTGATGACCTGGGCGCCCCATCCCAAGGCCCTGCCCCAGGCCGTTCCCAACTCCTTCGCCGAGGGCATGGAGTTCGCGGGCTACGACTTCGTGATAGCGAATCCCGAGGGCTACGACCTGCCCCGCGAATTCACCGGCGGCGCGGTGGTGACCCACGACCAGGACGAGGCTCTGCGCGGTGCCGACTTCGTGTATGCCAAGAACTGGTCGGTGCCCGACGGTCCCGGCTACGGCAAGGTGCTGTGCGGCGACCGCGGCTGGACGGTGACTTCCGAGAAGATGGCCCTGACGAACGACGCCTTCTTCATGCACTGTCTCCCCGTGCGCCGCAACATGATCGTCTCCGACGACGTGATCGAGGGGCCGCGCTCGCTGGTCATCCCTGAAGCCGCGAACCGCGTGGTCTCCGCGCAAGCAGTGCTCAAGCAAATACTTAAAACTATCTGACCTTAATGTATATGCTCTCTCGAGGTTCCGCTGCGCTCCATCGATGCTCCGCATCGCCCGCTCACAGCCGCGGGCGGCTAGCCTCTCGAGAGCATATACATTAAGGTCAATGAAGTTACGAATATGATCAAGGTAGTCAAGATAGGCGGGAACGTGGTTGACAACGAGGAGCTGCTGCGGCAGTTCTGCCGTGACTTCGCGCAGCTCCAGGGCCCCAAGCTGCTCGTCCACGGCGGCGGAGCCCTTGCCAGCAGGATGCAGAAGCAGCTGGGCATGGAACCCAGGATGATAGAAGGGCGGCGCGTGACCGACGAGGACACGCTGCGCATCGTGACCATGGTC
>JADILW010000043.1 GCA_017695095.1 Candidatus Cryptobacteroides avistercoris
CCGCAAGGTGCGCCGCGCACGCAGAAACCGCATAGGCCTGCGGGTCGACAGCATGCTGGTGGCCGGGCGTCTGCCGTCCGACACCCTTCTCCTGAGGCTCGACAGGCTCGGAGCGCAGCTCCATCAGGGGCACGTAGACCTCGACGCCTCCGCGACGGGATGGCTTGGCACCCGAAGCTACGGACGCATCGCGGTGCCCGTGGGCGTCAGGGCCGAGGTCGGGTTCCATAAAGACTCCGTGACCACCCTTGACATACTCGACTGCCGGGCGCGTATAGCCGGCATACCGCTGAAGGTCTCCGCTCGGGTGAGCCTCGGCGACAGGATGTACATGAGAGGGAACGCCGCCATCGAGCGCTGCCGGGTGAACCGGGTGCTCGACTATTTCCGGGACAATCTCCTGAAGGCCGCTGAAAACATCGACACCGACGCCGAGATAAGTCTCGCACTGAACTTCGACGGCTGCCTCAACCCCTCCGCGGGCGAGATTCCGGCATTCGACGCCAGGCTCACGATACCCCGCTCCACTCTGGACAACAAACTTTTTGACCTCCGGCACGAACTGGCGCTCAACGCAGAGGTCCACGGCAGCGGCGACGGAGTAATAGACGTGAGGCTCAACAACTTCCATGTCATGGGCAAGGCTCTGCACGTGGATCTCAGAGCTTCGGTGCATGACCTGCTCGGAGCGGACCCGCTGGTCGATGCGGACGCCGGCGTGCAGGCCAGCCTCGACACCCTCTCGCGCTACCTCAGGCGCCGCAGCGGCCTCGAACTCTCCGGCAACCTTTCCGCCGAGATCAGGGGAGGCGCGGCCCTCTCCCAGCTCGACCCCTACCAGCTTGCGCAGACCGACATCTCCGGAAAACTGAGGGGCTCCATGCTCCGCGTGGTCTCCGAGAAGGACAGCATCAGCTTCCTGGCCGACAGCCTCGACGTGTGGCTCGGGGCGGTGGGCAACACCCGCGACTCCAGCGTGGCGCAGGGAGAACGCATGCTCGCCCTCACGGCCTCGGTCGACAGCATCTTCCTCTCGGTGAAGGACGACATGCGGATTGCCGGAAGGTCAATCTCCCTTAAGGCGCAGAATTCGGCAGCGGTGCTCGACAAGACCGACTCGTCCTTCTTCTATCCCTTCGGCGGTCGTCTGGACATAGGTTCCCTCTCCGTGGTCGGGGCCGACACGACCTACGCCGCAGTGAGCTCTTCCAGCAGCATCTTCAAGATTTCGCCGAAGAGCGGCGCCCCTGAGGTTCCAGTGTTGACCCTCGACAGCTCCAACGGCGGGGTGTTCCTCCGCGGACCGGTGAACCGCATATTCGCCAGGGACCTCGACCTCGACGCCACCGCGGCGATGAATTCCATACAGCGGAGACGGCGTTCGCGCGCCTTCGTCGATTCACTCGCGCGCATGAACCCCGACGTCCCCCGCGATTCGCTCTTCCGGCACTACAGACGCAGCCGCGGCTCACGCCCCATGCCCGACTGGCTCAGCGAAGAGGACTTCCGCGCCAGGGACATACGCATAGACCTCGGGGAGACTCTGACCCGCTACCTCCGGGAATGGGACTTCGAGGGCGGCATCTCGCTCGGCAGGGCGGGTCTTGTCAGCCCCCGCTTCCCCCTCCGCAGCCAGCTGCGTGACGTGAGAGCGTCCTTCAACAACGACGAGATCCGTTTCGACAGCTTCAGGCTCCGCAGCGGACGCTCCGACCTGTCGGCGAGAGGGGAGCTCAGCGGCCTTAGGGAGGCCATACGCAACCGCGGAATGCTGCGCCTCAGGCTCGACCTCGGCTCCAGGAGGCTGAATGTCAACGAACTGCTGGCCGCATGGCAGGCAGGCTCCGCCTACGAACCCGCAGCGTCCGCGCCGTCCACCCTCGACATCAGCGACGAGCAGTATGAAGACATGGTGGCGGCCGATTCGCTCGAAACCGCCGTAGCGCCGGAACCCTCCCTGATAGTCATACCGGCCAACATAGTGGCCGACCTGTCGCTCAATGCGGCCGATGTCAGCTATGCAGCCCTGAGAATCGACACGATGACCACCGACATAGCCATACGGGAGCGCTGCGTGCAGCTGACTAACACGGTGGCGAACTCCAGCATCGGCGACATCGAGTTCGAAGGCTTCTATTCCACCCGCACCAAACGGGACCTCAAGACAGGCTTCGACCTGCAGCTCAAGGACATAACGGCCGAGAAGGTCATAGAGATGATGCCTGCCGTCGACAGCGTGATGTCCATGCTCAAGTCATTCAGGGGCAGGCTCAACTGCACCGTGTCAGCCACCGCCGACATGGACACCTCCATGAACATCCTGACGCCCAGCATCAGCGGCGTCATACGCATCAGCGGCGACGACCTCACCCTGTCGGAAAGCACCGCCTTCACCGAGATAGCCCGCAAGCTGCGCTTCAAGGACAGGACCAGCGGGCACATCGACCACATGTCAGTGGAGGGCCTCATCGCCGACAACGTGATAGAGGTGTTCCCCTTCGTGCTCAAGGTCGACCGCTACACGCTCGCGATGAGCGGGGAGCAGAACCTCGACTCCAGCTTCAAATACCACGTGTCCGTGATAGAGTCGCCGCTGCCGTTCAGGGTGGGCATAGACCTCTCCGGAAATTTCGACGACTTCAGCTTCCGCATAGGCAGGCCGAAATACAAGAGCGCCGACGTGCCCGTGTTCTCGCAGGTCATCGACGAGACCCGCATCAACTTGCGGGAGTCCATCAGGGACATCTTCCGGCAGGGCATAGACAGGGCCGTCCGCGAGAACGCACAACAGAAACTCATCCATGACTACAAGCGGCGCATAGACTACCGTGAAGTCGTGGATGAGCGTCTGGATTCTCTGTCAGCCGAGGAAAAGGCTCGGCTGGAGGCGCAGGAAGGACTTTAGTCGTCGATTCCTATCACGTTGAAGTTCGTGTCGAACTCGATTTCGAGGCCGTTGGTCAGCTCCACCTCCCACTCGAAGCGGTTGCGGCTGATCTTGGTGATCTTGTGTCCGCGGGTGAAGTCTGTCCTGTCGATGTAGCTGCTGATCTGTTCGGGAACTATCCCGGCGGGTACGGCTTCGTATCTGCGTTCAACCGAGGTCCACTCGCCCTGGGTGTTGAACTCCACCTCGGTGCGGTCGGTGTAGACCACTTCGTATTCGCTGCCCATGTACTTGGGGTCTTCCACCGCGAAGGCGAGCTGCAGGTTGCCGAAGTGGGCGGCCAGGAAGTCCTGCGAAGCCTTGGGAAGCTGGTTGACGTTGATGGGGCGGTCGTTGTCGGCGCTGGCCGAGACGATTCCGAGAAGCAGCGCTGCGGCTGCGATGATGATCTTTTTCATGATGTGTGGGTTTATCAGTTGTCGTCAGTTATATGTTATTGATGTCAGTCGTCGATTTCGATCAGCAGGCCGCGCCTGTCGAACTTCATCTCCATGCGGTTGTCCAGTTTGATTTCGGTCTCGCGCCTGTCGCGCTCGATTTCGATTATCGACGCGCCGGGGAAGAGTTCGAGCACCTTGGCTCTGATCTGGGGAGGCACCGCGTCTTCGGGTACGGAGGAGTAGCGGCAGTCGATCTTGGTCCATTCGCCGTTGCGCTTGAATTCAAGCTTGCGTGCGCTGGTGAACACCACTTCGTAGCGTGATTCGGGGAAGTCGCGCTCGAGCTTGGCGTAGGCTACCTGCTCGCCCGGGAAGTTCTCCGCTATGAATTCCCTCGCCGCCGCGGGAAGCTGGTCGATGGTCACGGCCCTGTCGTTGTCGGCTGCCGCGGGAATTGCCAAAAGCAGCATCAGGCCAGAGAGTAGAGTCATTATCTTTTTCATTGTTTCCTTTGTTTTACGATGCAAAGGTAGAACCCGATTCTGTAGCGAATCTGTAACCGTCGGAAAATTTTGCGGATTTTTCCGGAAAACGGCGGCGGAGGCTGTCAGGGCTGGCTGAACCTGACGCGGAAGCGGTGCATGCCGCCTGAGAAGCCGTAGCTGAGGTCCATGCCGTAGTATCCGGCCACGGCGCGCACGAGGGCCAGCCCGAGCCCCGTGGACCCTTCCTTCTTCGACCCCTGGTAGAAACGCTCGAAGATGCGGGTGGCGTCGAGAGGGGCGTCGCCGCCGTTGGCGACCTCGAGCAGGCCGTCTCTCAGGGAGATGCTGACCTGTGCCGCGTCGCGGCTGTGGATGCAGGCGTTCTTCAGCAGGTTGGAGAGCAGCACGGAGGCCAGCGACTCGTTCATCTTCTGCGTGAAGCTTCCGGGAATGTCCAGGCTGAATCTCAGCTGTTTTTCCGAGTAGATGTCGGCGTACATCTGCTGCAGTTCCCTGAGCATGGCGGCGATGTCGACGTCGCTGCTTTCCGGGAACTGCCCGTTGTCGATGCGGGTGAGCAGCAGAAGGGTCTTGTTGAGCCTGATAGCCTGGCTCAGGGTGCCCTGCATCTTCGAGAGCTCGAGCATGGTCTCCTCGCTGAGGCCTGCCGTGTCGACCAGGTATTCCAGGCGGCCCTGGAGCACGGCGAGCGGGGTCTGGAGTTCGTGGGAGGCGTTGCCGATGAACTGCTTCTGCTGCTCGAAAAGCTGTTCGGAGCGGTCCACGGCCTGCTGGGCGCTCTCGTTGAGCCGGCGGAACTCCCTGATGTCGGTGTCGTTGGGCACCGGAGCTGCCTTCCTGCCGGGGACGTAGCTGTCGAGCCAGCCTAGCAGGGTGTAGAGCGGCCGCATGCTCTTGTGGAACACCCAGAGCGTGGTGCCGACGGTGATGACCAGCAGCAGGAGGTAGAGGCTCACGAGCCAGCGCAGCATCGTGAGCTGCAGGTCGTCCTTCTCAAAGGTGGGCATCGCCACCTGGAGTTCGTGGAAGTCCCCGTAGTGGTCGCGGAAGATGGTGGTGAACACGCGCGCCGGTTCGGTCTCCTCCTTCTCAGGTATGTAGACCTCGGCGTCGTGGTAGCTGAACGCCGGATGAGCGGCGGCGTATTCAGGGCTGACCCCGGTGATGGAGTAGCTGTTGTTGGAGCCTTCGTTCATCTTCGGAAGGGGCTGGCCGGCGAGCATGCGCATTATGATGAGTTCGGAGTAGTCCTCGAGCGCGTCGTCGGCCTCGTCGTTGATCTCCCGGACCATCGTGAAATAGAATATCACCGCCCAGAGCGTGAGCAGGGGCAGCAGGAAGAGCGAGAGGCGCAGGGCTATCTTGTAGATGAGCTTCATGGGCAGACGAGCTTGTAGCCGAAGCCGTAGACGGCCTTGAGCTCTATCGTGGCTCCGGCCTCCTCCAGCTTGCGCCTGAGGTTCTTCATCTGCGAGTAGACGAAGTTGAAGTTGTCGGCCTGGTCGATGTGGTCGCCCCAGACGGCCTCGGCGAGCACGGCCTTGTCGATCACGTGGCCGGGGCGCTGCATGAAGTAGGCGAGTATGTCGAACTCCTTCTTCAGCAGCTGCAGCTCCCGTCCGTCGACTACGGCCCTGAAGCTCTCCGGCTCCACGGTCACGTTGCCCAGGGTGATGCCCCTGCGTCCTCCGCCCCTGGTCCTGCGGGCCACGCTGCGGATGCGGGCGGAGAGCTCGGCGAGGTGGAAGGGCTTGGGCAGGTAGTCGTCGGCGCCGTCCTCCAGCCCACGTATCTTGTCTTCGAGGGAGTCCCGCGCGGAGATTATGATCACCGCCTCGCGCCTGTCCTGAGCCTTCAGCTCCCCGAGCAGGCGGAGACCGTTGCCGTCGGGAAGCATGATGTCGAGCAGCACGCAGTCGTAGGAGTAGTCCGCCAGCCGGCTTTCGGCTTCGGCGTAGTTCGAGGCGGTCTCCACGACGTGCTGCTCCTTTGCGAGGCTGCGAGCCATGAGCTCCTGGAGCGAGGGTTCGTCTTCTATGATGAGTATCTTCATGCTTTCGGGTCTTGTCGGACAAATAAAGATAGGAATTTTGTAGCGAAGTTGGAATGTTTGCGTATCTTTATGCCATACTGAACTGAAACTATGAAGATCAAGGAACTCTGCGCGAGCGAAAGGCCGCGCGAAAAACTGCTGGCGGAAGGTCCCGCCAGACTCAGTGACGGCGAACTCATCGCCGTGCTTCTCCACAGCGGCAGCCGCCGCTACAGCGCCGTCGAACTTGCGCAGCAGCTGCTGAACATCGCCGACGGCCGTTTGTCCAGACTTTTCAACATGGAAGCCGCACGCATGCTTGGAATATCCGGCATAGGGGAGGGCAAGGCCGCCACAGTGCTTGCCGCGTTCGAGCTGGGCCGCCGTTTTCTCAACGAGGAGTCCAGCCTCGACAAGACGCCGGTGGTCACGGCGCGCAGCGTGTTCGAGATGATGCTCCCGCGCCTCAAGGGCATAAGTCACGAGGAATGCTGGATACTGCTGCTCAACGACAGCTGCTACCTTATGAAGAGCGTGAAACTGAGTTCGGGCGGGGGCAGGGCCACCGTCATCGACGCGCGCCAGGTGCTGCGCATAGCCCTCGACAACTGCGCCTCGGGCATAATCCTGGTCCACAACCATCCCAGCGGGAACCCCCGTCCGAGCGAGGCCGACAAGAAGCAGACTGCAATGCTCCACAAGGCCGCAGAGGCCTGCGGGCTGCAGCTGGTGGACCATGTGGTGGTATGCGACGACTGCTTCTTCTCCTTCGCCGAAGAAAGGGTGGCTGGTATTCTATAGCTCCTTGCGCCAGCGGGCGAGAGGTATCCCCAGCTGGCTGCGGTATTTGGCGATGGTGCGGCGGGCGACTTTGTAGCCGTGTCTGGCCATCTCGGCGACCAGCTGCTCGTCGGTGAGGGGCTTCTTCTTGTCCTCGGCGGCGATGCACTCCTGGAGCACCTTCTTGAGCTCGCGCGTGGAGACTTCCTCGCCGTCGCTGTTCTCCATGCCCTCCGAGAAGAAATACTTGAGGGGGAATATCCCGAAATGGGTCTCGATGTACTTGCTGTTGACCACCCGGGAGATCGTGGAGATGTCGAATCCGGTCTTCTCGGCTATGTCCTTGAGGACCATGGGGCGGAGGTTGGTCTCGTCGCCGGTCTCGAAGTAGCTGTGCTGGTAGTCGAGTATGGCCTGCATGGTGCGGCTCAGGGTGTTCTGCCTCTGCTTGAGCGCCTCCACGAACCATTTGGCCGAGTCGAGCTTCTGCCGCACGAAGGTCGCGGCCTCCTTCTGCGCGCGCTCCGAAGAGCCCTTGGCGGAAAGCAGTAGGTCGGCGTATTTCTTGTTGACCCGGAGCTCGGGCACCGAGATGCGCGGCATCGTGAACGAGAGCTCGCCGTCGTTGTTCTCGAGTATGAAGTCGGGCACGATCTGCTGGGCGCGGTCGGTGTAGGAGTCGTCGGAGCCTCCGCCGGGCGAGGGGTTCAGCCGGACTATGCGCGCCATTGCCTTCTTGAGCCGGGCTTCGCTGATGCCCATGCGCGACATGATCTTCTGGAAGTGCTTGTTGGAGAATTCCTGGAAGAAGTCGCCCACTATGCGCTCGGCGTCCAACACGTCGGGAGTCTGGCGGCAGTTCCTGAGCTGAAGCAGCAGGCATTCCCTGAGGTCCCTGGCGCCCACGCCGGCAGGTTCGAACTCCTGGATCATCTGGAGCATGCGGGTGACTTCCTCGGCGTCGGTCTGGATTCCGGCGCGGAAGGCCATGTCGTCGACCAGCGACTCCACGTCCCTGCGCAGGTAGCCGTCCTCGTCGAGCGAGCCTATGATGAAGGCCGCGATGTCGTGCTCCCTCTGCGAGAGGTTGCGGCAGCCGAGCTGGTCCATCAGGTTTTCGGTGAAGCTCGTGGTCACGGAGAACGTGTTGTACTCGGGTCGGGGGTCCTTGCCCCAGTTGTTGACCTTGAGCCGGTAGGCCGGGATGTAGTCGTCGTCCTTGATCTCGTCGAGCGAGACTTCCTTGGTGTCTTCGGGGTCTTTGTCGGGGTCGGGGGTGTCGTCGAGCACGGGGTTCTCCTCCAGCTCGGCGCGCACGCGCTGCTCCAGCTCCTGCACAGGCAGCTCGATGAGCTTTATGGTCTGGATCTGGAGCGGGGACAGCTTCTGCTGCTGCTTGAGTTCGAGCCCCTGCTTAATCATGGTACGGTATCGAATAACGCCCTTCCACGGGCACTGGACCCACTTCCCTGGACGCCTGTCCGGAGGAGTTCTCTTCGGTCAGCGTGCGCAGGTCTGGCGCTCCCATCGACGGATACTTGAATCTCTCCCTGGCGATGAAGGCGTCGGGGAACTCCTCCTGGATCTCGCGCAGCAGTATCTCCGCGTCCACGCGGGTGCGGAAATTGCCCACCGACACCTTGAAATTGGGGGAGGTGTAGCTGCGGTAGGCCTGGATGTAGGGGTATCTGCGGTTGAAGCGCAGCAGGGTCTCGAGCGACTCCTCCCTGGCGCTGGGGCTGCTGCTGATGTAGATGCGTATGCGGAAGCCGTTGAAACTGCTCTCTTCGTTGGCCTCGATGCTGGCGTTGAGCGCGTCGCGGACCTCGGAAGGCTGCTGCACCACCACGTCGTCGGGGAGGACGGAGAAGATGTCCCTGCCGTAGAGGGTGGAGTCGATTTCGGCCTCGATTCCGGCATGCACGAGTTCGTCGCCCGAGACGGAGGGGAGCTGTGCCGCGGCGGAGAAAGCGGTGGGCAGAAGGGCCGTTGCTATGATGAAAATTCTGCTTCTGATCATTGTCGGACAGTCGTTCATTCAATTATCTTGCCATGTCGGCATCACGCAAAGATAAGAAAAATCCATATCTTTGCGGAGCATTATGAAGAAGGTATACATCGAAACATACGGATGCCAGATGAATGTGGCCGACACCGAGGTGGTTTTCTCCATTCTCGGCAAGGCGGGCTACGGGCGTGCGGAGCAGATCGCCGACGCCGACGTGATCATGGCGAACACCTGTTCGATACGCGACAACGCCGAGCAGCGCATACTCGGGCGCATCGAGCAGTTCAACATCTGGCGCAAGGCGCGCCCGGGAGTCGTGACGGGCATTCTCGGCTGCATGGCCGAGCGTCTCAAGGACGAGCTGCTGAATACCGGAAAGGTCGACATCGTGGCCGGACCCGACAGCTACCGCCGGCTTCCGTCGATGATAGAGGAGGCCCTCTGCGGACGGCCGCAGATCGACGTGCTGCTTTCCCGCGAGGAGACCTATGCCGACATCGACCCCGTGCGCATGGACAAGAACGGGGTGTCGGCGTTCATCTCCATAATGCGCGGGTGCAACAACGTCTGCTCCTACTGCGTGGTGCCCTACACCCGCGGGGCGGAACGCAGCCGCGACTGGAAATCCATAGTCCGCGAGGCCTGCGACTGCTTCTCGCGCGGCTACCGCGAGGTCACGCTTCTCGGCCAGAACGTCGACTCGTATAATTACGAGGGGACGGACTTCGCCGCGCTGCTGAAGACCGTGGCCGAGGCCGTGCCCGGGATGCGCATACGCTTCTCGACCTCCAACCCCCAGGACATCTCCGACGAGGTGCTGCTGACCATGGCCTCGCATCCCAACGTGTGCAGGCACATCCACCTGCCGGTCCAGTCGGGTTCCGACCGCATTCTGGAGAAGATGCGCCGCCGCTACACCCGGGAATGGTACCTTTCGAGGGTGGACCGCATACGCGAGCTTATGCCCGACTGCGCGATAAGCACCGACGTGATCGCCGGATTCTGCTCCGAGACCGAGGAGGACCACCGCGACACCCTGAGCCTGTTCGAGAAGGTCGGCTTCGACGCCGCCTACATGTTCTACTATTCCGAGCGGCCCGGCACCCTGGCCGCGCGCAAATATCCCGACGACGTGGACATAGCCACCAAGACGCGCCGTCTCGAGGAGATAATCGCCCTGCAGAACCGCCTTTCGCTGGAAAGCAACCGGCGCGACCTCGGGAAGGAGTTCATGGTGCTCGTCGAGGGGCCTTCGAAGAAGAACCCGGACGAGCTCTGCGGCCGCAACCCCCAGAACAAGATGTGCGTCTGGGCGGACAAGGCTCACAAGGCCGGGGATTTCGTGCGCGTTAAGGTGCGCGACTGCACCCAGGCCACGCTGCTGTGCGACCTGGCGGAGTAGTCGCGGGCTTATTCCGCTGAGCTGCGGGTCTTGCGGCGGGTGGGATGGCAGACTATCTGGATGTCGATGTGGTCGACGGTGTAGCCGCGGAAGCGGCGGCCCTTGAGACGGCTCTCCACCAGGCCCACCAGCTCGTCGTCGAGCACGTCGCGGTATTCGTTGCAGGTCCTGTCGTAGAGATGCAGGTGCTTGAAGGTGTTCACGTCGAAATACATCTTGTTGTTGGAGCTCATGCGCCTCGAGTAGACCCTGAGGTCGGCGAGCGTGGAGAGGATGTTGTAGACCGACGCGATCGTGATTCTGGTGAATCCGGCGCTCTCCATCTGCTCCGCGACCATGTCGGCGCTGGCGTGTCCGAGCTTGAGCATGGCCTCGTGGACCGCAAGCCTCTGGGGAGTGGCCTTGAGTCCCTTTTCTTTCAGTATGTCCTTGAAGCGGATGAGGTCTGGAGCGGTTCTGGTCGCAGTCATAGCATGAAAATTTTGGCAAAAGTAGAGTTAATTTTGAAAATTTCAAAATCTTGGGGATTACGGCGGATTTGACTATTTTTGCAAGTTATGAATACGGAACACATAAGATGTCTCATCATAGGCGGAGGCCCCGCCGGCTACACCGCCGCGATCTACGCCTCCAGAGCCGCCCTCGAACCCGTGCTCTATGAGGGCACCGAACCCGGCGGACAGCTCACGACCACCACCGTGGTGGAGAATTTCCCCGGCTTCCCCGGCGGAGTCGACGCCAACAAACTCCTGGGCGACATGCGCGAGCAGGCCGTGAGGCTGGGCGCCGACATCAGGCGAGGCAGCGTGACCGCCGTCGACTTCGACCGCCGGCCCCTCCTTGTCACCGTGGATTCCGGACTGCAGATCGAGGCCGACGCCGTGATCATAGCCACCGGCGCCACCGCGAAGTACCTCGGACTGCCGTCGGAGCAGAAGTTCCGCGGGCTCGGGGTTTCCGCCTGCGCCACCTGCGACGGCTTCTTCTACCGCCGCAAGGACGTGGCCGTGGTGGGGGGCGGCGACACAGCCTGCGAGGAGGCCACCTACCTCGCGGGGCTCTGCAACAAGGTCTACATGATAGTGCGCAGGGACGTGTTCCGCGCCTCCGAGGCCATGCAGAAGAGGGTCCGCGAGACCCCCAACATCGAAGTTCTCTGGAACTGCAACACGCAGGAGGTGCTCGGCGACGAGTCCGGAGTCACCGGAGTCCGCCTGGTCCGCAATGATGGCGAGGTTTTTGATATAAAGGTCGACGGCTTTTTCCTCGCGATAGGCCACCACCCCGTGTCCGAGCTCTTCTCCAGATGGGTGAAGACCGACGACAACGGCTACATCTTGACCGAGGACGGAAGCAGCCGCACCAACGTGCCGGGAGTGTTCGCCGCAGGCGATGTCCAGGATCCCCGTTACCGCCAGGCGGTCACCGCGGCGGCTTCGGGATGCAGGGCGGCCCTCGACGCAGAAAAATATTTGAAAGGATGAAAATCTACAGAATCATAGCGGGCGTGGCCGTCACGCTCGCGCTCGCCGCGGGATGCAAGTCGCAGTACGACATCCTGCTCGAGAGCAACGACGTCGACGCCAAGTACGCCGCCGCCTTCCAGTATTACAACGAGGGCAAGTACACCCGCGCTGCATCCCTGTTCGAATCGCTCGCCATGCTGACCAACGGCACCGAGCGAGCCGACACCGTGCAGTTCTACTGGGCGCTGAGCAACTATTCCTACGGCGCATACCCTACCGCTGAGGCCAATTTCCAGTCATTCCTTGACAACTTCCCGCGCAGCCCCTTCGCCGAGAACGCGGAGTTCCTGCACGTGGACTGCCTCTACAGGGCCACGCTGCGCTACGAGCTAGACCAGACTCCCACCTACACTGCCATCAGCGCCATCAGCGAGTACATACTCAGCCATCCGGAGGGAGCGAACACCGACATCTGCCGCCACATGCTTGAGGAGCTCAACGCCAGGCTCGACAAGAAGGCTTTCGAGAACGCGCGCCTCTACTACGACATGGAAGACTACCTCGCCTCCAGAGTCGCCTTCAGGAACATACTCAAGGACGACGCTGACAACATCTACCGTGAGGACATACTCTACTACTCTGCGATGTCGTCCTACAAATACGCCGACCTCAGCGTGAGGTCCAAGCAGAAGGAGAGGTTTCTGACCTTCATGGACGACTACCTGAACTTCATAGGCGAGTATCCCGAATCCCACTACCGCAGGGAGCTCGACCGGCTCTATGAGAGGGCAAGAGAAAAAAATGAAACTTTATAGCCGCGTCGCGCCGTAAAAAAAGTATGGAAAAGAAAATACCTACAAACACCATCACGAGGGATATCAAGAACCTCGCAGCCCCCACGGGCAACATCTATGAGACAGTGGTGATACTCTCCAAGAGAGCCAACCAGATAGCGCTCGCCGAGAAGAAGGAGCTCGCGAAGAAGCTCGAGGAGTTCCGCGGCGACCGCGACACCATGGACGAGGTGTTCGAGAACAAGGAGCAGATCGAAATCTCCAAGTACTATGAGCGCCAGCCCAAGCCCGACCTCGTCGCCATCTCCGAGTTCGAGAACGGCGAGCTCTACTACCGTTTCGCCAAGGAGGACGGTGTCGCCGGCGGGAACCAGGAATAGGAGGGCATAGGCCATGCTCCTCTCCCTGCATATTAGGAACTACATTCTCATAGACTCTCTGGATGTCGATTTTCCGGAGGGTCTTGTCATTATAACGGGGCAGACGGGAGCCGGAAAGTCGCTCATGCTCGGCGCGCTCAGCTTCCTCGCGGGAGCCAGGGCCGACGCCTCGATGATCTCCCCTGGGGCGTCGTCGTGTACGGTCGAGGCCGAGTTCGACAGCGCCTCACCGGCCGTGGCCGAACTGCTCGAGGCCAACGACATCGAGCCGGACGGCGGCCGGGTGCTCATACGCAGGGTGATGTCGTCGTCGGGGCGTTCGCGGAGTTTCATCAACGACTGCCCGGTGCAGCTCGGAGTGCTCCAGAGCATCTCGGGCCAGCTCGTGGACATACATTCGCAGCACAAGAGCCTTCTGCTCACCGACGGCGGCTTCCAGCTCTCCGTGCTCGACAGCTATGCCCGTGACGGCGAACTGCTGGCCGGATGCCGCGGCGCGTGGAAGGAGCTGCTTGCCGTGAGGTCGGAGCTCGCGGGACTGCGCGAAGAACTCGGGAAGCTCCGTTCGGAGAAGGACTACAACGCCGACCAGTTCGCAAGGCTCAGCGAGGCCGGCCTGCGCAGCGGCGAGCTGGAGGAACTGGAGGAGGAGCAGAAGAGCCTGGCCAACGCGGAACAGATCAAGGAGGCGCTTGCCGCCTCGGCCTCGTCGATAAACTCCGACGAGACTGGCGAGGGAGTCTCCGTGCTGCTCAAGGGGGCCGTGCGGCGGCTGGAGCAGATAGCCTCATACATGCCGGCGGCGGGAGGGCTCGCCTCGCGCCTGGAGTCGGCGAGAATAGAGATAGACGACGTGTGCTCGGAACTCGAGACCCTCGACTCCCGGCTGGACATGTCGCCGGAGCGGCTGGAAGCCGTCGAGGACAGGATGTCGCAGCTGTATTCTCTGCTGCGCAGGTACGGCTGCTCCACTGAAGACGAACTCATGGCTGCTCGCGACGCCTTCGGCGCCAGCATCGCCGGCTCGGAAGCTCTCGAAGAACGCATTTCCGCCCTCGAAAAGAGGGAGAAGGCCGTTCTGAAAGACTGGGAGAGATTCTGTGCTGAGCTGTCGGAGTCCCGCAGGGCGGCGGCTCCCGCTCTTGCGGACGAGATCCTGAAGTCGCTGCGTTTCCTCGAGCTGGAGAATTCGAGATTCGAGGTCAATATAGATCCGAAGGCCGGAGGAGCCGACGGCTGTGACCGGGTCAGCTTCCTCTTTTCTTCGGGAGGAGACGCGCCCCGGGAGCTCGCCAAGGTGGCGTCGGGCGGTGAGCTTTCGCGCATCATGCTGTGTCTCAAGGCCGTGATGGCCCGGACCGCCGGCATGCCCACCCTGATCTTCGACGAGATTGACACGGGAGTCAGCGGCAGCGTGGCCGACAGGATGGGGCAGATGATATGCTCCATGGGCAAGGACATGCAGGTGTTCGCGATCACCCATCTGCCTCAGGTGGCTGCGAAGGGCGACGCCCACTATGTGGTGAGCAAGGCCAAGGCTGCCGACGGTCGCGCGAGTTCGTCGCTGCGGCGCATCGAAGGTGATGAGCGGGTCAGGGAGGTCGCAAGGCTGCTCAGCGGTTCGGAAATCACCGGAGCCGCCCTGGAGAATGCCAGGGTGCTGCTTGCCGGATAGGACGCCGCCAGTCTAATTCTGAAGCAGGGTGGTGGTGAGGTCGGAGTTGTAGACTATGCGGCGCACGGCCACGTTGACCTTTCCGCTGCTTTCCCAACGTTTGAATTCGAAGTCCGACTGCAGGCCCTTCGCCGGGTATTCCGGGAGCCTGCGGTACCAGCGTCGTCCGTAGTCGGCGCAGGTGCCGGCGAAATAGCGCATCGTGTCGTAGCCCTGGAAGGCGAAGGAGCCGGGTTCGCTCCTGAAGAGCGCCCTGTAGGCCAGCACGAAGTCCTTGACGGCCTGGGAGCCGTAGTCGATGTAATATGACGCCGTGAGCCTGGTCCTCGTGTTGTAGAGGTCGTTGACGTTGGTTCCTATGGTGCTTCTTATCCTGGAAGTTGAATAGAGGATGATGTCGCGGTTGCGCGCGGCCTCGATTGCCGCGGCTCTGGTGGCTCCGGTCAGGAAGGCGTCGCTGTCTGAGGCTATCAGGATGCGGTAGGTCCTGCCTTCCTGGAAGGCTATGTCGCTTACCGAGGCCACGGTCCGGTAGCGCAGCACCTTGTTGTTGAGCCTGTCGATGAGGTAGCGCGCCTGCTCTCCGAAGCCTTTCTCGGAGGCGTCGCGTATCACGTATAGCTCATCTTCCGGCATCAGCTCCTCCTGCACCCATTCGGCGAGTTCGTCGATCTGGCTCGTCCAGGAAGCCGGGGCCTGGATGACCGGGGCGCCGGCCGCAAGTTCGGCTGTCTTGGGGTCGAGGGGTGAGACCAGCACCTTGTCGCCGCCGCACAGGGGCAGGGCGTCGCGGACTTCGGCGTAGGTCACCGGGCCGATGATCACGTCGCTGTCCTCGATGTCGTCGCGCGTGAGGGCGCCGGAAGCGGTGTCGACCACGCGCAGCCTTACCTTCACGCCCTCCTCTCCGAGGTCGCGCAGCGCCAGCAGGGCGCCGCCGTACATCTCAAGATAGTTGGCGTTGGGCTTCTGGGTGCCCGCCGCGAAAGGCAGGGCCAGCGTGACCCTCACGGTGGAGAGGTCGCCGCCGAAGCCGAAGAGCGACTGCCAGCCGCCTTCCTCCTCTTCCTGCCGCTCCTGGGCGGGAGGTGTCACGGAGCCGCGCAGCTGGCCTCTATCTCCGGGTTCGTTGCGCGGGGTTTCGGTCTGCTGCCCGGCAGGCTGCTGTTCCGCGGCCTTGCCTCGTGCTCCGGGGAATAGATACCATTGGGCGTAGGCGCCTGTGTTCAGCAGGCAGAGTGCGATCAGTATGGTGATGAGTCTTTTCATTTCCTTAAGCTTTGAGGGAATCGGCGAAAGCGATCAGGTCCCTGCAGAATCTGTTCCAACTCAGCCTTTCGTTTACGGAACGTATGGCTTCCACGCAGCTTTCCCGCAGCCCGGGCGTGCCGAAGTAGCGTTCTATCTCCGCGGCTATGCATTCGGGCGTGCCTTCGCGGCAGACGATTCCGGTGCCGCGTTCGCCTATGGTCTCCCGCAGTCCGCCCACGTCGGTGACTATCATCGGGACCTCGAAGTTGTCGGCCACGGCGCTGATGCCGCTCTGGGTCGCGCTGCGGTAGGGGAGCACGACCACGTCGGCCGCCGAGAAATAGGTGCTGACCTCGGAGTCGGGTATGTATTCCGGGAAGAGGTGGATTCTCGAAGGGTCGGGGCAGGCGTCTATCAGCCGCTGGTATTTCTCGAAGGAGCCGTAGGGCTCTCCGGCGATGATCAGGCGGTAGCTGCTGTCGAGCCGGCTGAAGGCCTCTATCAGCAGGTCCAGCCCCTTGTATTCGCGTATGAGCCCGAAGAAGAGCAGGTTGCGGCTTCCGGAGGGGATGCCGAGCCGTCTTTCGGCTTCGGCGCGGGGCAGCTTCTGTCCGAAGTGGGTGTAGACTGGATGGGGGATCACCGTGTGGCGGACGTCAGGCCTGATCCGGAGCAGGTCGGCCTCGACTTCCCCGCAGAGGGCCACGCAGCCGTCGACTCCCCGTAGGAAGTAGCTTGTGAGAGGCCTGTCGAAGAAATGGGGCTCGTGCGGAATCACGTTGTCGGTGATGGCCACGACCCTGCATTCGGGACGCATGTGGCGCGCGACGTAGCCCAGAGAGGGGCCGAAGTAGGACATCCAGTAGCGCATGACCAGCAGGTCGGGGTTCCATCTGCGGATTTCCGCCGCCGCCCGGGGCCAGTTGAATGGGTTGGCAGTATCGAGGAGCGGCTCCGACTGTACCGGAACCGCTTCATCTTCGTCTGTCACGTATTGGGTCTTCCCCGGGAAGAGGAAGGAGGGATACTGTCTGCGGAAGTTGAAGGCGCGTACTTCGTGGGCCTTGCCCAGCTCGCCGAGCAGATTGGCGTTGAACTGGGCGATTCCTCCCCTGAAGGGGTAGAAACAGGACAGTATCGCAATTCTCAAGGCCGCCTACTTGTTTTCTGCCTTTGACTTCACGTATGCGGCGTTGAGGCCCTCGAGGAAGTCGTCGGTGATGTCGAGAGCCGAGTCACCGGTCACGAGGGGCAGGGGAAGGATGTCACCCTGGGTGGCGAGTATCATCGCGTATTTCTTCTCGGCGTTGTACTCGATGATGTAGCTGTTGATCGCGTCGGCGATCTGGTTCATCATCACGGTCTGCTCCTCAACGACCTCCTGCTGCTTCTGTGCGGCGTAGGTCTGGAACTCGTTCTGCTGCTGGGAGAGCTTCTGGCTCTGGGTCTCTGCCACCGACTGGGTCATCAGGCCCTTGTTGATCTTCTCCTGGAAGCTCCTGATGTCCTGGTCGAGCTTGGTGCCCCTGCGGTTGACCTCCTGGTTGATGCTGTTGACCTTGGTCTCAACCACGCTGCGCAGGTCGTTGGCCATGTCGTATTCGTTGAGCACCTTGTCGAGGTTGAAGTATACGATGGTGCCTTTCTGTGCGCCGGCTTCGGTGCTTACGGCGGTCTCGGCGCCGGCGGCCTCGGATGACCTGCCTGAGAGTACGACTACCGCGAGCGCTATCACTCCGAGGAGCGAGATCACGCTGAGGATGATGGGTAACTTTTTCATTTCTCTTATTGTCTGTTTGTTCTGTGGCCCCGCGGGGCTTAAATACAGTCTACAAAATTAGTCAAAAAATATTAATCTGCTAATAAAATGGCCTCCAGGTACTTGCCGATGGTGGTCTCCAGACCCTCGTACAGGGCGTCGCAGACCAGGGCGTGGCCTATGCTCACCTCGTCGGTCCAGGGTATGGTCCTTATATAATAGGTGAGGTTCTCGAGCGAGAGGTCGTGTCCGGCGTTGAGGCCGAGTCCCAGCTCCCTGACCTTCTCGGCGGTGCGCAGGTAGGGCTCCACGGCCTGCTCCCTGTTCTGCGCGTAGCCTGCGGCGTAGGCGGCGGTGTAGAGCTCCACGCGGTCGGCGCCGCAGAGGGCGGCTCCTTCGGCCATCCTGGGATCGGGGTCGATGAAGATGGAGGTGCGTATGCCTCTCGACTTGAATGCCGCGCAGGTCCTGGTCAGGAAGCCGCGGTTGGCCACGGTGTCCCAGCCCGCATTCGAGGTCAGGGCGTCGGGAGCGTCGGGGACGAGGGTCACCTGGTCGGGCACCACCTCGCACACCAGGGCGGTGAAGCTGCCCGTGGGGTTGCCTTCGATGTTGAACTCGGTGGAGAGCGCGGGACGCAGAGTCCGCACGTCGGAGTATCTTATGTGCCTTTCGTCGGGGCGGGGATGCACCGTGATGCCTTCGGCGCCGAAGCGCTCGCAGTCGAGGGCCGCCTTGAGCACGTCGGGCATGTTGCCGCCTCGGGCGTTGCGCAGCAGGGCGATCTTGTTGATGTTTACGCTGAGTCTTGTCATGTCTCGGTCATTTTACCCCACAAAAGTACTTATTTATTCGTGAATACGAACATTAGTGCTAAATTTGTGAGTTTGTAATGAAATTCGCATACTATATCAAGAACGACAGCCTCTGCGCCGACCCGCGCATCGACGCCCTTCTTGGTCGGCTCGACGGCGGGGGAGCGGAGGTCTACCGGGTGCGGAGCGCGGTGGAGATACTGCCGTCGACCGACGGGCTGCTGAGCCTCGGCGGCGACGGAACCTTCCTGATGGCGTCGAAGCTCGCGGTGCAGGCCGACATCCCCATACTCGGGGTGAACTTCGGGCGCCTCGGCTTCCTTTCCGAAGCCCTGCCGGAGGAGCTTCCCCAGGCCCTTCTGCGCGGCGAGCTGCGCGTGGAGGAG
>JADILW010000044.1 GCA_017695095.1 Candidatus Cryptobacteroides avistercoris
GAGCAGATCACGGTGGTGCAGCCCAGAGTCTCGACCGAGGGCAGCTTGCGGATGATCGCATTGTGCTTCACCATGCGCTTCACGCCCATGGAGAGGATGATCGTGGAGATTGCGGGTAGGCCCTCGGGAATCGCGGCTACGGCCAGGGAGACGGCCACCATCAGCATGCTGATGAGTTCGCGCCCGTAGGCCAGGCCGATGAGGAATATCACCACGCAGATGACCACCGATGCGGTTCCGATGACCTTGCCGAGCTTCTCGAGGCGTACCTGCATGGGGGTCTGGGTGTCGGAGTCGCCGCCGAGCATGTCGGCGATCTTGCCTATCTCAGTGTCCATTCCGGTGCCCACGACTATGCCCTTGCCGTGGCCGAAGGTGACCACGCCGCTGGAATATGCCATGTTCTTCCTGTCTCCGAGAGGAATGTCCTCGTTCTCGAGCACGTCGGGATGCTTCTCCACCGGCACTGACTCGCCGGTCATCGAAGACTCCTGTATGCTCATGTTGTGGGCCTCCGTGATCCTGATGTCGGCGGGCACGATGTCGCCCACCTCAAGTTCCACCAGGTCGCCGGGCACCACGTCCTCCACGTTGACTATCATCGACTCGCCGTCGCGGACGACCTTCGCCGCAGGCGCTGCCATCTTCTTCAGCGACTCCAGCGACTTCTGCGCCTGGTATTCCTGATAGGCGCCGATGATCGCGTTAAGCAGCAGGATGCCCATGATCACGTAGGTGTCGAGCAGACCCTCGCCCGTCTTGACGCCCATCACGCCGGAGATTATCGCCGCGATGATGAGCAGTATGATCATGAAGCTCTTGAACTGCGAGACGAACATCACGAAGAACGACTTGTTCTTCTTCTGCACGAGAGTGTTCTTGCCGTACTTCTCGATGCGGGAGGCTATCTCCTGCGAGGAAAGACCTCTGGACGCGTCGGTGCTGAATTCGCCGGCGACATCCTGGATTGTCCGATTGTAGAATTCTTTCATTACCAACTTAATGACTACTTACTGAACGGGAGCGGACGGCACAGCCGGCACGCCCCTTTGAAAACGCCTGCAAAATTAGTCGCAGTATCAGGATATATTGTTATGTTTGCAGAATAAAAAATGTTGAAAAAGTCGGATTTTAATGGATAGGGACAAATACTTGCGCCTCGACATGACAGACCTGTTCGAACGAGGCGACCGTAACGCCGTCAGGCACTTCTACCTGTCTGGCAGGGACTTCGACACCAAGGTGCTGCGCGGAGTCCACTCGTTCTCCTTCAACGGATTCTTCATCAGCCTCTGCATATCCGGAAGCTGCTCGGCGAGAATCAGCGGCAGGAACTACCGAATCTCCGCCGGCTCGCTGATAATCTTCTACCCCGACCAGCTGATCGAGATACAGTCGTCGAGTCCGGACCTCGCCTGGAAGTCGATAATCGTCTCGCTCGACGTGATTCTCGAATTCCCAAGCCCGGTCGACATAGACATCATGACCACAGCCCTGCGAAAACCCGTGACTATGCTGGACGACGGCAGGATGGCCAGGCTGCTGGAATACTACGAGTTCATCGGCAAGCAGTACTCCCGCGAGGCAGGCGCCTACCGCGAGGAGATCTCCAAGACCCTGCTCTACGCGCTGCTGCTCGAAATCTGCGACATGCTGCGGAGCGCCGGCGACGATGCGGCCGACATCGCAAAACCCCGTCAGGAGAAGCTCACCGACGACTTCTTCCGGCTGATGGCGAAGCATTTCCGCACGGAGCACAATGTGGACTTCTACGCGGCGAAGCTCCACAGGACGCCGAAATATCTCTCCGGCGCGATCAAGCGGATCAGCGGGCGTTCGGTCGCCGAATGGATCAGTTCGACCCTGGTCAACGAAATCAAGATGCAGCTGAAGGTCACCGACAAGACAGTCCTGGAAATATCGGAGGAGCTGAATTTCTCCAGCCCCTCGGTGATGGTCCAATTCTTCCGGCACCACACGGGCATAACGCCGTTGCAGTACAGAAAGGCCTGAACGGCCCTGCTGTACTGCAACTGTCTATTACGGCGCTTCGCCGGTCCGGCCGCTTTGATCCGGCCGGTGCCGGAAAGATGCGGATGCGATATGCCGACTGTCCGGTGCTACTCAGCTGCCGTTGAATCTGCTGCGGCCTCGAGGGCTACGACGGAATCAGCGGGAGCGGAGGCAGGCTCGGCAGGAATCTCGGTCCTGACAAGAGTCAGCACCACATTGCCTTCGGCGTCCTTCAGGCTCATCACATCGCCCTTGACCTCAACTGAAGCCACGGTGCCCAGCGCAGCGCCGAGCTTGCTCTCCACCTCCATGTCAGCGGGGAGACCGGCCATCATTGTGGAAGCCAGCTGGCTGAAAGTCAAGTTGTTGCCGTCGAGGGTATAGCCGCCGTTCACGATGTTCACTCCGAGGCAGCCGTGGACGCGGCCCTCAGCCTCGTTGAACTCGATGAAGGGGGTCTTCTCGGAAGTAACCACCTTCTCTCCATTTACGGTGTCGAACACCCACTCGGCTCCCCCGAGCTCCACGGGGCTGCTGCAGGAAAACGCCATGCAGCATGCAGCCGCCATGGCCATAATTGCCTTGATCTTCATATTCTTTTCTATTTAATGGTTGTACATTTTTCAGTTTCCATGCATTCCACGGTCACATAGGCGACGCCCGCCTCCTTGAGCCTGCGGTGCAGTTCAGGAAGCACTTCCGCGCCGCGGATTCCCGGAGCAAGCAGCACGTGTGCGGTCAGCGCCGTGTCGAAGATGCTGACCGGCCAGATATGCAGCTGCTCCACCACCTTCACTCCTGGAGCCGAGGCTATCAGCCCGCGCACCTGGTCGTAGTCGATTCCGGACGGAACACCGTCGACGCACATACAGAAACTCTCCACCAGGAGCCGCAGGGTGTTCACGAGTATGACGGCGGCCACCGCGAGGCTTATCACCGGGTCGATGAAATACCAGCCGGTGAGGCTGATTACTATGCCGGAGACCACCACGCCAAGCGACACCAGCGCGTCAGTCGCCATGTGCAGAAACGCGCCGCGGGTGTTGATGTCGCCTTTCTGATGTCGCATCAGCAGCATCGCGCTGATTCCGCTCACGACTATGCCCGCTCCGGCGGTCCATGAAATCGCGGCCCCGTTGACCTCGGCAGGGCTGCCGAGTTTCTCGACGCTCTCGGCGATGATCACGCACACCGCGGCCGCCAAGACCGCCGCGTTGAGCAGGGAGATCAGCACGGAAGTCTTGCGGAAACCGTAGGTGAAACGCCTGGACGCTCGCGTCTGCGCAAGCCTGAAGGCCACGAGCGAGACAGCCAGCGACAGGACGTCCAGCAGTTTGTGGCCGGCGTGCGACAGCAGGCTGAGCGAGTCGTAGCTCAGCGCGACTGCGGCCTCGGCGGCCACGAAGGCCAGGTTAAGCCCGATCGCGAAGAAGTATGTATGACTGAGCGACGTAAGCCTTCCGGCCATGCCGTGCTGATGATGCTGATGTCCCATATTCTAACCAACACACAAAGATACTCATTATTTTATTAACTTTGCAGGCTGATATAATACACCGAATATGTTTGAGAACCTTTCCGAAAGACTTGAGCGTTCCTTCAAGATACTGAAGGGCGAAGGCAAGATAACCGAAGTCAACGTAGCCGAAACCCTCAAGGAGATACGCCGGGCCCTGCTCGACGCCGACGTCTCCTACAAAGTCGCCAAGGATTTCTGCAGCCGCGTCAAGGACAAGGCCATGGGAGCCAATGTGCTCACAGCCGTCAAGCCCCAGCAGATGATGGTCAAGATCGTCCACGACGAACTGGCCGAGTTCATGGGTTCCGAACATTCCGAAATCAACATCAAGGGCTCCCCCGCCATCGTGCTCGTGGCCGGACTAAACGGTTCCGGAAAGACCACCTTCAGCGGCAAGCTCGCCCTGAACCTGAAGAGCAAGAAGGGGATGCGGGTAATGCTCGCGGCCTGCGACACCTTCCGCCCTGCCGCCATCGACCAATTGCGCACCCTCGGCGAGCAGGTCGGAGTCCCCGTGTTCGCCGAAGACGGGGAGAAAGACCCCGTGAAGGTAGCCAGGGACGCGCTCGCACAGGCGAAGAAGGAAGGATACAGCGTGCTCATAGTCGACACCGCCGGCCGCCTCGTGGTAGACCGCGAGCTCATGGATGAAATCTCCAGGCTCCACCGCGAGCTCAAGCCCTCCGAAACCCTGTTCGTCGTCGACGCCATGACCGGACAGGACGCCGTCGAATCCGCAAAGGCCTTCAACGAAGCCATAGACTACGACGGAGTCGTCCTGACCAAGATGGACGGCGACACCCGCGGCGGTGCGGCCCTCTCCATCAAGGCGGTGACCGGCAAGCCCATCAAGTTCGTGAGCTCTGGAGAGAAGATGGAGGCGCTCGACGTGTTCTATCCCGCCCGCGTGGCCGACCGCATCCTCGGAATGGGCGACGTGGTCTCCCTCGTGGAAAAGGCCCAGGAGCAGTTCGACGAACAGCAGGCAAGAGCCCTCAAGAAAAAAATCGCCAGGAACCAGTTCACCCTCGACGACTTCTACAAGCAGCTGATGCAGGTCAAGAAGATGGGAAACGTCAAGGACCTCATGGGCATGCTTCCCGGCATGGACAAGGCGCTCAAGGACGTCGACATCCCCGACGACGCCTTCAAGTCCACCGAAGCCATCATCCAGCCGATGACTCCCTACGAAAAGGAGCATCCCGAGTGCATAAACGGTTCGCGCCGCACCAGGATAGCCAGAGGCTCAGGTACGACGCTCGCCGATGTGAACAAGCTGCTCAAGCAGTTCGAGCAGACTCGCAAGATGATGAAGATGGCCGTCGACGGATCTCTCCAGCAGCGGCTCAAGAATCTCAGAAGATAAGTTCCAGGTCCGCGCCTATCATGCGGTCGGCAGTTCCTTCGGGAACGAAATGCCACTCTCCGAGGATTTCGGGGTCGGAAACGGCCGCCGAGTCTATCGTGCCGTGCGAAGAGATAAAGTCGCTGACCATGTCCCTGATAGCCGGGTAGCGCGCCACCGTCCGTGACTCGAGTTCGTCGCGGCTGACACCTGCTCCCTTGAATATCAGGTCTCCGCCGCCGCTGGCGCGGTAGGAGGTCATGGCCACGTTGTACCACTGGCTCGGATCGAACTCGCTGCCGTCGGCAAGCGAAAGTATCTCCACCCTCTGGCCGTAGGGCTTGGTCACGTCGACCGTATAGACGAGACCCGCGGCGGAATCGAAGTTGTATGAACGTCCGACGAACGACCAGCTGGAAGCTCCGGTGCGGGGGTCGGGGCTGTCGACTATGCGCAGCACATGGTCGCCGGGGGTCTGGATCCATCCGTCGTAGGAGTATTCGAGGTAGCTCTTTATCTCCGAGCCTTTCAGCTTCATTACGTAAAGCTCGTTCTCGTAGGGATATATCGTGAACACGTCGTTGTAGATCACGGTGCCGGGTTCGACTGTTCCGTCGAAGCTCAGGGGTGCGGCGAAGGAAATCTCGGCTTCGGGCACGCTGAGCTGCACTGTGTGCACGAGATTGATGTAGTCGGACATTCCGGCGTAGGCGTCACGCGAGCGCAGCTCGACAGTCAGGCTTCCTATGGTCCTGTTCGTGAACGCCTTCACCGCCTGGAACTCCTTGTCGAAGGCCTGCTGCATCGCCTGGTCGCTGTTCTTCCAGTTCAGGCTGACCACCTCGGCGTCAACCTCCCTGGACACGGACTTTCCGCCACGCTTGTCCACGTCGATCACCGCGTGGCCGACCCTCCTGGCGTGAGAGCCTCCGTTGAGCAGCATGGTCTCTCCGTCCTCGGACCTGACGACCGCGGGCCTGTGGTCATGCGAGGTCACGAGCAGGTCGACTCCCTCGAGGCTTTCGAGGAGGTCGAGGCCCTGGCTCTCCAGCATGGAGCCGTCGCCCTCGCCGGTGCCAGAATGCACCACGACTATGGTCACGTCGGGATTCTCCTTCTCCAGAACCTCATCCACGCAGTCCTGCACGTAGGGAATCAGCGAGAGGAAATCCATTCCCTCCCAGAGCTCCTCTCCGAGCCAGGCCTTCATGTTCGCGTTCGTGAAGCCGAGCACGGCCACGCTGAGGCCGGCCCTGTCGAACATCGCATACACGGGGAAGTAAGGTTCGCCGTCGTCGGTGCGCACGGCGTTGCCTCCCAGCCAGGGAATGTCCCTCTCCGCGAGTTCGGCGTACACCTTGTCATAGACCGGATGTCCGGTCTCGACATCATGGTTGCCTACCACGATCGCATCGTAGCCCATGTAGTCCACGAGCCTCGGGAAGAGATGCCCTCCGTCTGTGGCGACGAAGTTGTAGTAATACGACGCATTGTTGCCCTGCAGGCAGTCGCCCGCGTCGAGCAGCAGCACGTTCTCGCTTCCGACCGCGTTCCTGAGACTGTCGACATAGTGGTTGACATGCATCAGACTGTATGGAACGTTGTCGTCGACATAGGAACGGTCAAACCATGAACCGTGGACGTCGCCGGT
>JADILW010000045.1 GCA_017695095.1 Candidatus Cryptobacteroides avistercoris
GCGAACCGCCCGCGGTCTACCGCACGGCCGCCTCCCTGGGCTACCGCATAATCGACTGCACCTGCCCGGTGGTGCTCCGGCTCCAGAAGGACATACGCTCGGCCCACGCGCGGCTCGAAGGCCGCGGCAAGGTGGTCATTTTCGGCAAGGAGGGGCATCCGGAGGTGCTAGGGCTCGTGGGCCAGGTCGGAGGCGACGTGCTGGTCGTGCAGAGTCCGGAGCATGCCGTGCGGCTCGTGGAGAGCGGAGCGCTGCGCACCGACGCCGACATAGAGCTTTTCTCGCAGACCACCATGAACCCCGACGGCTACCGCGAACTCCGCACCTACCTCGAGGGAATTATGAAGGGCGGGGCGGAGCTCACAGTCCACGACACCATCTGCCGTCAGGTGGCTTCGCGTCACCGGGAGCTGGCCGAATTCGCCAGGTCGCACGACGTCATAGTCTTCGTGTCGGGCAGGGAGAGCTCGAACGGAAAGGTGCTCTTCGACCTCTGCCTGGGCGAGAACCCCAGGACCCACCACGTGCTTTCGGCCGACGGGCTGCGGGCGGACTGGTTCCGTCCCGGCGACAGCGTGGGGGTGTGCGGCGCGACCTCCACGCCCAAGTGGCTGCTCGAGAAAGTGGCCGCCGCGGTGGAAAATTTGCATTAGTTCCGCCGATTGACTAATTTTGCGCGATTTCAATGAAATGATTCAAGAATAAATATTTATGGCAACAACAGCAGATTTCAAAAACGGTCTTTATCTCAAGTTCAACGACAAGCCCTGTCAGATAGTATGGTTCCAGCACGTGAAGCCGGGAAAGGGTCCCGCCTTCGTGAAGACCAAGCTCCGCAATCTTGAGAACGGCCGAATTCTGGACAACACCTTCACCGCCGGTGCGAAGATCGAGACCATCGACGTGGAGCGCCGCCCCTACCAGTTCCTCTACGCCGAGGAGGACGGCTACAACTTCATGCACGAGGAGACCTTCGAGCAGATTCTCCTGCCCAAGGACGTGGTCGAGAACGCTGACCTCATGAAGGAGGGCCAGCATGTCGAGATGATGTTCGTGGTCGGAGAGGAGAGGTGCCTCACCTGCGAGCTCCCCACCTACGTGACCCTCGAGGTTACATATTCGGAGCCTGCGGTCAAGGGCAACACCGCCTCCACCTCCGCACTCAAGGAGGTGACCCTCGAGACCGGTGCCAAGATCATGGTTCCCCTCTTCATCGAGACCGGCGACAGGATCACCGTCAACACCACGGACCGCTCATACGGACAGAGGGTGTAGCCGGAACAATCAGACAGAAAGAAAAAAATCGGGCGTATGTTGTTACATGCGCTCGATTTTCAGTTGTTGTATCTTGTAGTCCCGGCCCTTGGAACTTACGAATATCGTGACCATGAAGTCCTCGCCTCCCGCCGTGAGGCTGCCGAGAGCGTATTTCATGTTGGCTTTCTCGGCTGCGTGGGTGATGTCGAACGACTGCGGGGTGTGGGATGAGAAGAAGGCCTTGAGTATCTGCTTGGCCTGGGCCTTGCTCGCGGTGCTCTCCTCGCTGATTATGCTCAGGTCGAGGTTGTCGTCGAACCACGCCGAGAGGCATTCGGCGTCGCCCTTGAGCATGTATTTGCTGATGGGAAGGAATACGTCGTACCTCTCCGACTGGGCGGACAAGTTCAGGCATAGAAGCAGCAGGAACGAGGCTGCGGTTATTTTCATGAAGTTCGGCACGGCTGCTTGTTTTGCAAATATCAAGCCACGTAATTATATTTGTGTCCAGTCATAAAGGCATGAAGTTTACGCTGTTGACAATGGGCAGGACCGACGTTGCCTGGGTCAGGACCGGGCTTGACCTCTATGTGTCCAGGCTCAGGCACTATGCCGGCTTCGAACTGGCCGAGATTCCAGAACTGAAGAACGTTTCGGCGCTCAGCCGCGACCAGATAAAGACCAGGGAGGGCGCCCTGCTGCTCAGGCAGCTGAAGCCTTCCGACTACGTGGTGCTGCTCGACGAGCACGGACGGCAGTACCGTTCGGTGGAGTTCGCGGCTTGGATTCAGGACAGGATGGCCCATGCGTCGGGAGACCTCGTGTTCGTGGTCGGCGGAGCCTACGGCTTCTCTCCGGAGGTATATGCCAGGGCGGACTGGAAGATGTCCCTTTCCGAAATGACCTTCTCTCATCAGATGGTTAGAACGATTTTTGCAGAGCAGCTCTACCGTGCCTTCACGATAATAAGAGGTGAACCGTATCATCACGAGTGAAAACGAAGCGCAAAATAAAAGATGTATCCTCGCTGGTGCTGACATTCGCCGGCGTGGTGCTGATGGTTATCGCCTTCGGCCCCTTCAGCCTGTCGAACAACCCCGCGGTCGTGGCCAGGCGAGTGTCGGCCGCGGTCGAACACAGGGTGGTGAAGCTCGAGTCCTTCATGGCCATGGCGATGGAGGAGGATCATTCCGGCTGGCTCGAACTGGACGGTCTGCCGGACGACATGGTCATCTACCGCTACTGCAGCGACACCCTGCAGTCCTGGTGCAACGAATTCCCTATATACAACGACAATCTCCAGTACCGCGTCTATGCTCCGCTCCTCGCCAGCTCCGACTATTCTCTCGAGTCCCCGCTCGCAGCGGTCGCGGACACACTGAGTTTCGTGAGCCTGGGCTCCGACTGGTATCTCGCCAAGACCCTCGCCGAAGATGACTGCCTGGTGATAGGCGGCCTGAAGATTGCCGGCTCCAGGGGCCAGAGGGGCGCTCCTGAAGCCAACGAGCATCTCAATATTCCGGCATACCTGAGTGTGAGGCCCATCTCCACCGACGGCGGCTTCGCCGTGACCGTGATGGGCAGGCCCCAGTTCAAGCTCGTGCAGGAATCTCTCAGGAACCCCGGCCACTCGGTGTCCTTCGTGCTCTGGATAGGTCTTGCGATGGCGTTTGTCGGAGCCTTGTTCTGGCTGTCGTCGAGCCGCACCCTCAGGCGACTGCGTCTGGTGCTTCTGGGCATGTTTGTCGTGGTCTGCGCGATATACGGCCTGGGCTGGTCGATCAGCGACCAGTACGTCATATTCTCCCCGCGAATCTACGCCGGCAACGGAGTGCTGTATTCGCTGGGGGCGGTCGTGCTCATCAATCTGGCCATACTGATGACGGCGCTGGCTCTGTACATCGTGCGCGACGCGCTGTGCAGCCGCATCCGCAGCCGGACCGCGGCCAACCTCAGCCTTGCCGCCCTGTTGCTGGCGGTCGCCGGCATACTCACCTTCACCTTCTTCGGTTTCAGGAGCATAATTCTGAATTCCGGACTGAATCTCGAGCTCTACCGTCTGTCCGGCATCTCGACCTTCAGCGTGGTGGTCTATGTCTCCTTCATCACGATGCTCATGAGCGTCCCGCTGCTGCTCCAGCTCTACCGTCCGGTGGCCTTCGAGTTCTATTCCCTGAAATACGACGCCTTCTCGATGCGCAGCCGCGTCGTCTATGCGGCGGTGATCGCGGGATACCTCGTATGCACCACCGGAGTGCTCGGTTTCCGCAAGGAGGAGAGCCGCATGGAGATGCTCGCCAACAGGCTCGCGTTCGACCGGGACATTTCGCTCGAGCTCTACCTGCGCGGCATCGAGAACCAGATCGCCGAAGACCCGATAATCGCCGCCCTCTCGGGATTCGAGAACACGGCGAACACCATACAGAACCGCATCCTGGTCAATTATTTCTCGCGTCGCGACATGAACTACGCGGTGACCGTCTACGTGTTCAACCAGAGCAACAACAACCGCGCTTCGGCGGCTCTCTACAACTCACTCGTGAGAGGAGGCCAGACTGTCGCCGACAATTCGCGCTTCCTGTACGTGCGCAGGGACAGCGGGCGCTCCTACTACATCGGAGTGTTCCTCTATCTGCTCGAGGACGGCAGCATCTCCAGGGTGATGCTGCAGCTGGAGTCCCGGGACATGGGCAGCCGCAGCGGCTACGCCGACATATTCGGCCTCGCTCCTCCGGGCAGGGTGGCGCTCCCCGACGGCTTCTCCTACGCCCGCTACGAGGGCTACGAACTCAAGGAGAACCGCGGCAACTACGCCTATCCCACGATGCTCGACGAAGACGAATACCGCAGCATCTATGTCGACGGGGCCGACCATATCCTCAAGAACGACCACATCCATTTCGTGACACGCGTGGGCGAGAGGGAGGCGATGGTGCTGTCGCGCGCCAAGATCACCGCCCTGACCTATGCCGAGGCCGTCCTGTTCCTGGCCCTGGTGGAGTTCCTCCTGCTCGCCCTGTTCTCCCTGCTCATGGGCAGGGAGAAGCCCATAATATTCAAGGAAAGCTATTTCCGCACCCGCATCAGAGGCGTTCTGATAATCTCCCAGGTGGTCACGCTGACGCTCTTCTCGGTCGTGAGCGTGGTCTACGTCTACAACCGCAACGAGAACAACCTCAACACCGCGATGTCCGACAGGATAAGCTCCTTGACCGCCATGGTCGAGGCGGAGGCGTCCAATGTGGGCAGCTTCATCGACAGGGGGAACCTGCTGCGGCTGATCAGGCGAATCAGCGCCGACACCGATTCCGACATCACCGTCTATTCTCCCGCAGGAACGGTGCTCGCCACGACCACGCCCTTCGTGTTCGAGCGGATGATGCTCAGCGGGCGCATCAGCGGCGAGGCCTACGGCAACATCATCTACGGCCATCAGCGCTACTGCATATTCCAGGAGAAGGCCGGACGGGCCAGATACTACAGCATGTACGCGCCGATCATAGGCGGCAACGGCGGCATCATCGCGATAATCGCCTCGCCCTACAGCGGCGAGAACTTCGATTTCGGAGTGGACACCATCACCCATGCGGTGAGCATAGTGTCGTTCTTCCTGCTGCTCCTGCTGCTGATGATGTTCGTGGTCACCGCAGTGGTCGACCGGCTGTTCCGCCCGCTCAGCGAGATGAGCCGCAAGATGGACAACGGAGGCATCGACTCCCTCGAACCAATAGAATATGACCACAAGGACGAGGTCTACTCCATCGTGCAGGCCTACAACAGCATGGTCAGCAAGCTCAGCGAGAGCTCCCGCAAGCTGGCCGCGGCGGAGAGGGACAAGGCCTGGAGCGAGATGGCACGTCAGGTGGCCCACGAGATCAAGAATCCTCTGACCCCCATGATGCTTCAGGTGCAGAGAGTCAGGCGCCTCAAGGAGAAGGGCGACCCCCGCTGGATAGAGATTTTCGACGAGGCCAGCTCCGTGCTGCTCGAGCACATCGACATTCTGGCGAAGACTGCCGAGGACTTCTCCACCTTCGCCAAGCTCTATTCCGAAGAGCCCGTCGAGGTGGATCTCGACAAGATGCTGCAGAGCGAAGTGTCGATGTTCGACAACCGAAGCAACATCACCATCGGATACCTGGGCCTCAGCGACGCCAGGGTGCTCGCCCCCAAGCCCCAGCTCACCCGCGTGTTCGTGAACCTGCTCAACAACGCCATCCAGGCCATAGGCGACAAGGATGGCGGCCGGATAGGAGTGTCGCTGCGCCTCTCCTCGACGAAGGAGGGCTGCTATGACATAGTATTCGAGGACAACGGCCCCGGAGTGGCCGAAAAGAACGTGGAGAGGCTGTTCACCCCCAATTTCACGACGAAGGACGGAGGCTCCGGACTGGGTCTCGCGATTTGCAGGAACATACTGGAGCGCAGCGGCGCGACGATCAGCTACAGCCGCTCATTCGCTCTCGGCGGGGCATGCTTCACGATATGCTATCCTATTTCTGGCGGCAGTAGATCTGTACCGGACAGCCGGTGAGGCTGAAGTTCTGCCGCAGCTGGTTCTCCAGGAAGCGCTTGTAGGGGTCCTTTATGTACTGCGGAAGGTTGCAGAAGAAGGCGAAGGCCGGGAAACGGGTGGGCAGCTGAGTGATGTATTTCACCTTCACGTACTTGCCCTTCCATGCCGGAGGCGGAGTCTCCTCGATTATCGGCAGCATGACCTCGTTGAGCTGCGCCGTGGGAATCTTGCGTGAGTAGTTGGCATAGACTTCCGTCGCGGCCTGCAGCACGTCCTGTATGCGCTGCATCTTGACCACCGATGTGAAGATCACGGGGATGTCGCTGAACGGGGCGAGCCTCTGGCGGAGCGAGTCGGAGTAGGCCTTCATGGTGTTGGAGTCCTTGATGAAGAGGTCCCACTTGTTCACTACCAGCACGCAGCCTTTCCGGTTCTTCAGGATCAGGTTGAAGATGTGCATGTCCTGCGCCTCCATTCCGGTGGTGGCGTCTATCATCAGTATGCAGATGTCGGAGTGCTCTATGGCGCGTATCGAGCGCATCACCGAATAGAACTCGAGGTCTTCGCGGACCTTGGTCTTGCGGCGTATGCCCGCGGTGTCCACGAGCATGAACTCGAAGCCGAACTTGTTGTAGTGGGTCTCCACGGCGTCGCGGGTGGTGCCGGCCACGGGGGTGACGATGTTGCGCTCCTCTCCGAGCAGCGCGTTGGTCAGCGAGGACTTGCCCACGTTGGGCTTGCCCACGATGGCTATTCTCGGCAGGCCGGCGTAGGGGTCGGGCCCGTCTGCTTCCTCGGGAAGCGCGGCTGCCACGGCGTCGAGCAGGTCGCCCGTGCCGCTGCCGTTGGCCGCCGAGATGCTGTAGATCTCGCCGAGTCCGAGGGAGTAGAACTGGTAGCTGTCGAACATCTTGTCGCCGGTGTCGACCTTGTTGACGCAGAGTATCACCGGCTTCTTGCTGCGGCGCAGAATGTCGGCGATTTCGGCGTCGTAGTCGGTGATGCCGGTGCCGGCCTCGACCATGAAGAGCACGAGGTCGGCCTCGTCGATCGCGATCTGCACCTGGGAGCGTATCGCGCTTTCGAACACGTCGTCGGAATTGGTGGTGTAGCCTCCGGTGTCGACCACGGAGAACTCCCGGCCGCACCATTCGCAGCGTCCGTAGTGCCGGTCCCTGGTGACGCCGGCGGTGTCGTCGACTATGGCCTGCCTCATTCCCACGAGGCGGTTGAAAAGGGTGGACTTGCCTACGTTAGGCCTTCCCACTATTGCTACCAGACTCATATAACTTGCATTCTTTGCAGGCGTCGCTGTAGTTGCCCGTGCATTTTTTCGAGTGAAGCGCGGCGTCCTCGTCCTTGTAGCAGCGGATGCCGAGCTTGCGCATCTCCTCGTTCGACCCCACGTCATAGTGGGGAAAGTCCTTCTTGCGGAAGATTATGTTGAAGCACAATCCGAACACGCAGAGGGCCACTATGACGACGGAGAGGAGGAAAACTTTCATATCAATATACGAAATCCTTGCTTATTGACTCGTAGTTGTAGACTTTGTGGATGATGCTGGCGAAGACTTCGGTCATCGTCACTGTCCTGATCTTGGGGTCGGCGGCGAGCTCGGGGTGGGGCACCGTGTCGGTGATGAACACCTCGGAGAGCACGGAGTCGTGGATTCTCCTGACGGCTTCGCCGGAGAAGATTCCGTGGGTCGCGCAGGCGCGCACGCTCCTGGCGCCCTTGCTGACCAGCAGCTCGGCCGCCTTGCAGAGGGTTCCGGCGGTGTCAATCATGTCGTCGACTATGATGATGTTCTTGCCCTCCACGTCGCCGATAGCGGTGATGGAGCCGACCACGTTGGCGCGTTCGCGGGTCTTGTGGCAGATGATCACCGAGGCGTCGAGCTCCCTGGCGTAGGCGTTGGCCCTCTTGGCCCCGCCCATGTCGGGCGCGGCTATCGCGAGGTTCTCGATGTTGAGGCTCTGGATATAGGGGATGAACACCTTGCTGGCGTAGATGTGGTCGAGGGGTATGTCGAAGAAGCCCTGGATCTGCTCGGCGTGGAGGTCGCAGGCCATCACCCTGTCGGCGCCGGCGGCGCGCAGAAGGTTGGCCACGAGCTTGGCGCCTATGGCGACGCGGGGGCGGTCCTTGCGGTCCTGTCTCGCCCAGCCGAAATACGGCATCACCGCCACCACTTCGTCTGCCGAAGCCCTCTTGGCCGCATCTATGGTCAGCAGCAGCTCCATAAGGTTGTCTGCCGGAGGTGTCGTGGACTGAATGATGTAGACGGTCGCGCCGCGCACGCTTTCCGAGAACATCGGCTGGAATTCGCCGTCGCTGAACTGAGTGACGTCGAGACCGCCGAGGTGGATTTCAGGCTCGTCTTCAGATTTGATTCTGTTGAGGGTGGCGATGACC
>JADILW010000046.1 GCA_017695095.1 Candidatus Cryptobacteroides avistercoris
GATTGGCGGCGCATGCCGACAGCAGGCGCTCGCGCAGCTCCGTCTCCGGGAGGCCGGTCCAGTTTATCAGCAGGCCGGCTTCGTAGGCATGTTCGGAGAGGTAGCGCGCGGCGTAGGACGAAAGCTTCAGCGTGGCCGGGCCGCTCACTCCCCAGTCGGTGAGCAGCAGGACGCCCTCGGAGCGGAAAGACGTGCCCTCCAGGCTCATCGCGGCGTGCTGCACGACTGTGCCCATGAGCGAGCGGAGCCCGGCGTCGTCTATCTTGAAGGTGAACAGCGACGGCACCGCGGGCACGACCTCCACGCATTCGGGAAGCAGCCTGTTCAGAAAATCGGTACTGCTGCCACCCGCCGCGAGCACCACTCTGTCGGCGTTTTCCCTGCTTCCGTCTGCAAATTCGAGCACGAATGTACCGTTTTTCGGTACAATCTTCAGCACTCTGCGCCCGCAGCACAGTTCCACGCCCGAGCGCCGCATCAGCCGCTCGAGGGTGCGCACTATCTGCATCGCGTCCTGGCTTTCGGGAAAGACGCAGCCGTCGGGCTGCGACACGAAGCGCACTCCCTCCGCCTCGAACCATTGCAGCAGGTCGCGGCTGCCGAAGCGCTTCAGCGCCCGCTTCATGAACTTGTCGCCGCGGGGGTAGACCTTCGGAAGGCTGCCGACGGACTCGAAGGTGTTGGTGATGTTGCAGCGTCCGCCGCCGGTGAGCGCCAGTTTCGCCATCGGCTTCCTTCCGGCCTCGTAGACCGTCATCTCGATGTCCGGCGCCCGCCGCTTCGCCTCTGCTGCGAAGAAACAGCCGGCGGCTCCGGCGCCAATCACTGCTACGCGCATCCTGCAGGTTCGTTATTCAAGCCAGGCGAGGAAGTCGTCCACTCGGGCGCGGGAAACCAGAAGCTCAGTGTCGCAGACCGGGTCCACCGAGAGCTTGAGACGGCCGTTGAGGTGGCGCGTCACGCTCTTGACCGCATGGCGGGAGACTATGCAGCCCCGCGAGATGCGGAAGAACTGGTCGGGGTCGAGCCGGTGCTCCAGGGCGTCCATGGTATAGTCCACGATGTAGCGGCTTCCGTCGGCCACCACGAGGCAGTTCGCCTTGTCTTCGGAATAGAAATACGCCACGTCGCCGGAATCGACCGGAATGATCTTGTCGCCGAGACGCACGAGCCAGCGGCGCTTATAGCGGGGGGGTCGGCTCTCGGCAGTTCCGCCCAGCGACCTGAGCACTGCGGCGATGTCGCCCGAGTCCCTGCGCTCACGGCACCTCGACACCGCGCGGGAAAGCGCCTCCAGGCTGATGGGTTTCAGCAGATAGTCCACGCTGCCCGCCTCGAAGGCCCGTATCGCATAGGAGTCGTAGGCGGTGGTCATTATGATTTTCGAGCGCACCTCGGTCTGGCGGAAAATCTCGAAGCAGTCGCCGTCGGAAAGCTCCACGTCCATGAATATTATGTCGGGGGCGGGGTGGGATTCAAGCCACTCCACGGTGGCGGCTACGGAATCCGTGGCTCCGGCCACCTCCACATCGGGGAAATTCTCCTCCAGCGTCCTTGCCAGTCTCGTGCTGGCCATGATTTCGTCTTCAACAATCAGAGCTTTCATAACAATGGCAGTATAACTATGTATTTATCTTCGGTCTCGCGTATCACGATGGACTTCCCCGCGATGTCCTTGTAGCGCTGGCGCAGATAGCGCTGCCCCATTCCGGCGGAGCGAGGCGGGGTGAGCCGGGGGCGCTTCTCGTTCGACACCATCACGCTGTTGCGGGTGGTGCGTATCTCGATCTTCAGCGGGTTGTCGGGGCGCACGGCGTTGTGTTTCAGCGCGTTCTCCACGAGGAGCTGCACGCTGCACGGCACCACGCTGCGGTTCATCGCCTCGTCGGCGATGTTCAGCTCCAGCTCGACCCCGCCGCCGAAACGCAGGCGCTGGAGTTCCATGTAGCGCGACACGAAGTCCATCTCCTGGCTCAGCCGGACCAGCGACTCGTCTTCGCTGCGCAGCATGTAGCGGTAGACCTCGGCGAGCTTGTGGGTGTACTCGCTGGCCTCACGGTTGGAGTTTTCCTGAATCATGCAGTCGAGGGTGTTCAGCGAGTTGAACAGGAAGTGCGGATTGACCTGCTGCTTGAGGCTCTGGTACCTGAAATGGGCGAGGTTGGCCTCCTCGGCCGACTTCTCGGCCCGCTCGCGCAGGCGGATCGCGTACTCGGCCACCAGGACTATGGCAAGGCAGCTGAAGATGTAGTCGACCAGCACCTCGATGAAGAAGTTGCGCGTGAAGCCGAGGTCGGAATCCAGCACCGTGATGACCAGGCGAAGTATTATTATCAGCACGAAAGCCGTCAGCATCCAGCGCAGCCCCTTGGAGTCGCCCCCGCGCGCATCCTCGAACGCCGGCCTGCGGGCGGAGAACTCCACCAGGAAACCCACAGCCTGGGTGCAGAGGAAGGTCGACAGCGGGTTGACCGCCATGTCGGGCAGGGCTGTCAGGTCGAAGAGCGCGGCGATGCCCTTGCCGAGACCGAAGCCCACGATGTTCGCAAGAATGACGGCCGTGGACATGAAGACCACGTTGGTGGCTCTGCGCAGGCAGAGAATCACCACCATCAGCATGGTCAGCAGGGTGAGCAGCAGGTCATCGGCCATGCCCACCATACGGCATCCCAGCGAGACGGCGGCATGGAGCAGCGCAAATATCTGTATTATCCAAACGTTCTTCAAAATATTGAATAACTACACTAAAATAATCATAAATCTTTACAATCCCGCAGTTCATCCTGAAAAATCCGCAATTCATTCGCGAACCATTTATAATTTAAAGTCTAATCGCTTACTTTGCCGGACCATATAATTAATACCGCTATGCAGAAGCAGCAACTGAGTTTCTGGCAGATGTGGAATCTGAGTTTCGGATTCTTCGGCGTCCAGATAGCATACGCGCTCCAAAGCGCAAACATCAGCAGAATCTTCGCCACCCTGGGGGCGGACCCCCACCAGCTGAGCTTTTTCTGGATACTCCCCCCTCTCATGGGCATGATAGCGCAGCCTCTGATCGGCAAGTGGTCCGACCGCACCTGGTGCAGGATGGGCCGCCGCAAGCCGTATCTGCTGATAGGCGCCATCGTGGCGGTGCTCGTGATGGTGTTCCTGCCCAATGCCGGAAGCCTCAACTTCTCGTCGCGCCTGCTGCTCGGGCTCAACGGAGCCATGTGGTTCGGCCTCTTCTCGCTGATGCTGCTCGACACCTCCATCAACGTGGCCATGCAGCCGTTCAAGATGATGGTGGGCGACATGGTGGGCGAGGAGCAGAGGGCCAAGGCCTACTCCATCCAGTCGCTGCTCTGCAACGCCGGAAGCCTCGTGGGCTACCTCTTTCCCATTTTCTTCACCTGGATAGGAATCGCGAACACCGCGCCCAAGGGGGTCATTCCCCCCTCCGTGATCTGGAGCTTCTACTGCGGCGCCGCGATACTCATACTCTGCGTGCTCTACACCTTCGCCAAGGTCAGGGAGATGCCCCCGAAGGAATACGCCGAATTCCACGGCGTCGACCTGCAGGCGCAGAAGGAGGCCTCAGCAAAGGAGCCCGGCCTGATGAAGCTGCTCCTGCATGCCCCCAGGACCTTCTGGACCGTCGGTCTCGTGCAGTTATTCTGCTGGGCCGCGTTCATGTATATGTGGACCTACACCAACGGTGCCGTGGCCGTGAACTGCTGGGGCACCTCCGACCCGGCTTCCGAGGGCTACCAGGCCGCCGGCAACTGGGTGGGCGTCGTGTTCGCCGCGCAGGCGGTGGGCTCGATTCTCTGGTCGATGGTGATACCGCGCTTCAGGTCGCTCAAGACCGCATACGTGGTCAGCCTGCTGATCGGAGCCGCGGGCTTCGTGTCCATCGCGTTCATCCACAACCAGTACCTGCTGTTCGGCTCGTATTTCCTCATCGGCACCGCCTGGGCCGCGATGCTCGCCCTGCCGTTCACGCTGCTGACCAACTCGCTCTCCGGTGAGCACATAGGCAGCTATCTCGGGCTGTTCAACTGCACCATCTGCCTGCCGCAGATTGTCGCGGCCGCGCTCGGAGGCCCCGTCCTCAAGCTGCTCGGCGGCGTGCAGGCGAACATGCTCGTGCTCGCGGGAGCGTTCCTGGTCTGCGGAAGCCTCGCCGTGAGCCTCATCAAGGAAACCAAACAATCATCTTAATATTTGTGACTAACCACATCCGTATGAAAAGAATCTCTACTTTGCTGGCAGGCCTCGCGCTCTCAATGCTGATTCCTGCCCACGTATCCGCTCAGAGCGGATACGAAGTCAAGGGTGTGATCGTCGATGAGATAGGCCCCGTCGTGGGCGCCACGGTCATGGAACCCGGCACCTCCACCGGAACCGTGTCCGATCTCGACGGCAACTTCACTCTTGCAGTCTCTTCTGCCGACGCCACGGTCGAGGTCAGCTGCATAGGCTATGCGACCCAGACCTTCAAGGCCTCGGAGATGCCCGCCACGATCACACTCTCTGAGGACAACGAATTCCTCGACGAGGTGGTGGTCATCGGTTACGGTACAGTCAAGAAGGACGACATGACCGGATCGATCACCGCCATCAAGGCCGACGAGATCAACCGCGGAGCCATCACCTCCACCCAGGAACTGCTCAAGGGTAAGGTTCCCGGACTGCACGTGATCCCCGGCGACGGCGGCCCCGGCTCCAGCTCGACCATCCGTATCCGCGGAGCAGCCTCCCTGAACGCCTCCAACGACCCTCTGTTCGTGATTGACGGAGTGCCCATCGCAGTGGACGGAGGCGCCGGAATGGCCAACCCCCTGGAGACCATCAACCCCAACGACATCGAATCCTTCTCAGTGCTCAAGGACGCCTCTTCGGCAGCAATCTACGGTTCCAGAGCGTCCAACGGTGTGATCATCATCACCACCAAGAAGGGCCGCGGCAACACTCCCCAGGTTTCCTACAACGGAAGCGTGAGCGTGCAGACCAACTCCAAGGAGCTCCCCGTGATGTCTCCCTCCGAGTTCCGCGACTACGTGAACCAGACCTTCATCCCCGGAACCACAGTGGGCGACTACGTGTATTCCAAGATGGGAGAACACAACACCGACTGGCAGGATCTGATCTTCCGTACGGCCATCTCCCATGACCACAACGTAAGCGTGCTCGGCAACGTGAACAAGAGGATGCCCTACAGGGCCTCAGTGGGCTACACCAGCCAGGAGGGAACCCTCGAGACCGCCAAGTACGACAGAGGCACCATCGACCTGAGCCTCTCTCCCAACTTCTTCGACAACCACCTCACCATCAACCTCAACGGTAAGGGAGTCTACACCCACCAGAAATACGCCGACAGCGGTGCGGTCGGAAAGGCGGCGTTCTTCAACCCGACCCAGGATCCGTACTTCAGAAACGAGGACGGCTCGATAGACTACTCGACCGCCAACGGCTTCTGGAACTATGGAGAAGGACGCGGAGAGAATTTCAACCCCAGCACCCTTCTCGGAGCAGGGCCTCTCTCATTGCTCTACGACAGGAACAACTACGCCGACGCGATGCGCTTCATCGGCAACGCCCAGTTCGACTACAAGGTGCACGGCTTCGAGGCGTTGAGACTTAACCTGAGCCTCGGCATGGACATCTCCAACACCCAGATCTACGACGGCGTGAACCCCGGCTCGTTCCAGGCCTACACCGACACCGAGGCCCGAGGCTGGGGACAGTTCACCAGAACCAGGAACTTCCGCCGCAATCAGGTGCTCGAATTCTACGCCAACTACAACGAGGAGTGGGGCATCCACCATCTCGACGTGATGGCCGGTTACTCGTGGCAGCACTTCTACAGCGCCGACCATGGGGTGACCTACTTCAACGAGACCGGACTGCAGAAGGGGGAGGATTCACGCTACCCCTGGAACCTCCAGGAAAGCTATCTCATATCCTTCTACGGACGTATCAACTATTCCATCGACTCACGCTACCTCTTCACCTTCACCCTGCGTGACGATGCGTCTTCACGCTTCTCGAAGTACACCCGCTGGGGTCTCTTCCCCTCCGCCGCATTCGCATGGAACATAAAGGAGGAGAGCTTCCTGAAGAACTACGACCCCGTCACCGCGCTGAAGCTGCGTCTCAGCGTCGGACAGACCGGACAGCAGGAAATCGGCTCCAACAACTATCCTTATCTGGCCCGCTACTCGATGTCCACCGACGTGTACCATCAGTACCCGATGGGCGACGCCGGCTACATGTTCTACCTGACCCCCGCGGCTTACGACCCGAACATCAAGTGGGAGACAACCACGACCTACAACGTCGGCCTCGACTTCGGCTTCCTGAACGACAGGATCTCCGGTAGCGTAGACGCCTACGTCAGGGACACCAAGGACCTGCTGAACAGCGTGCTCACCCCCATGGGCTCCAACTTCGGCAACACCGTGCTGACCAACATCGGCTCCATGAGGAACAAGGGTCTCGAGTTCTCGCTGAACCTGATTCCCGTGCAGACCCAGGACTGGAACCTGTCCATCGGACTCAACGGAACCTTCCAGGACACCAAGTTCACAAAGCTGAACAACACCGACGACCCCGACTACGCCATCCAGACCGGAAACATCTCCAAAGGAACCGGAAACCTGCTGCAGAGGCACATGGTAGGCTATGCACCCTACACCTTCTACACCTTCCAGCAGGTATATGACAGCGAGGGCAACCCCATCCAGAACGCCCTCGTCGACAGGGACGGCGACGGCACCATCACCCAGGCCGACCGCTACATGACCGGCAAGAGCCCCAACCCCGACTTCTTCTACGGAATCAACCTCAAGCTCTCCTACAAGAACTGGGACTTCGGCTTCAACGGCCATGGTTCCGTCGGGAACTATGTATTCAACGATTTCGCCTCCGCCAACTCCACCTCGAACCTCGACGTGAACGCGGGCAACCTGCCCAACTTCGCAACGGTAGTGACCAGGACAGGCTTCACGGCGGCCAACAGCGGCGAACAGTGGTACTCCGACATGTTCCTCGAGAACGCCTCGTTCTTCCGCATGGACGACATCAATCTCGGCTATACCTTCCGCGGCCTCGGCAGCTGGGAGACCGACATCCGCGTGGCGTTCTCCGTGCAAAACGTATTCGTGATCACCGGTTACAGCGGAGTCGACCCCGAAATCCCGGGAGTGTACGGTATCGACGGCTCCATCTGGCCCCGTCCCCGCACCTACTCACTTCGTCTGAACATCAACTTCTAAACAGGACTAACAATGAAAACCAACATAAGACTATTTTCTCTGGCCGTTGCAGGAATGCTGCTCTGCACCTCCTGCATCGGAGATCTGGACACGCTGCCGCTGAACGAGTCCGACTCGACCTCGGAGACCGTCTACGGCACCGACGAGTACGGTTACCTCGCCGGACTCACCAAAATCTACTTCCAGTTCGTGTCCAACGAGACCACTGACCTTCAGGTCTCCGACGGAGGAGCATCAGAGCTCATCAGAGCCTTCTGGTCTACACAGGAATGCACGACCGACGAGGCCAAATGTGCATGGGAGAACGACGCCTGGGTGCGCGACCTCAACGAGAACACCTGGTCCGAGGCAAGCAACGACGCCACATACGCGGTCTATGTCCGCACCCTCCAGGGTATCTCCTACGTGAACGAGTACCTGCGCCAGACCGCAGCCGACAAGCTCGCCGAGAGAGGCGTGTCCGCCGAGCTGACCGCGAAGATACAGCAGTTCCGCGACGAGGCCCGCTTCCTGCGCGCCTATTTCTACTGGATGGCTCTCGACACCTTCGGCAACGTTCCCTTCACCACAGAGGAATCTCCCTTCGGCGGCGGAGTGAACCCCACCCAGGCAAGCAGAAAGGACGTGTTCGACTTCTGCATAGGCGAACTGACCTATCTGGCCTCCGACCAGAGCGCCATGCCCGCCGCGAGGTCAAACTATCCCCGTGCAGACAAGGGTTCAGTAAACGGACTGCTCGCCCGCATGTATCTGAACGCGGAGGTCTACACCGGCACCGCCATGTGGCAGCAGGCCAAGGACGCCTGTGAGGCCGTCTTCAACCTGGGCTATGAACTCTGCCCCGACTACGCGGCCCTGTTCCGCGGAGACAACGGAGAGAATCCGGAGGCTCTGCAGGAGATACTCTGGGGCGTGGCCTATGATGCAGAACAGACACAGTCCTATGGAGGAACCACATATCTGACGGTGGCCGCTCTGGCATCGACTGACAACACCGACACTTCCATTCCCAACGGAGTGAATGACGGATGGGCAGGAATCAGAGTGCCTTATGAGGAGATCAGCAAATACTGGCCGTCCATCACCGCTCCGGACTACACCGCCGGCACCTATACCGTCGGAAACGGGGACGTCAGAGCCCGGTCATTCTACATCAAGGGCAGGAAAGAGTCTATGAACGACGCCCTTTATGTGTTCGCAAACGGCTGGAGCCTCATAAAGTTCAACAATATTCCCCACAATCAGACAGAAGCGGAGTTTCTTCCGACTGCAATAATCAAGAAATACAGCGACATCGACTTCCCGATGATACGCCTCGGAGAAATCTACCTTATCTACGCCGAAGCCTGCATGCATCTGGGCCAGACCAACACAGCGATGCCTTATCTTCAGAAGCTTGCAGAGAGGGCCGGCGTCAGCGCTCCGAGCGCCTCGGACATAAATGAAGACTGGTTCGTCGCCGAGCGCTTCCGCGAACTTCTCTGGGAGGGACACCGCCGCACCGACCTCATACGTCTCGGCAAGTTCAATACCTCATCCTTCCTCTGGACATACAAGGGCGGAAGCTACCTCGGGCAGATCTTCGGCGAGGACGGCCATATGAACATCTTCGCCATTCCTCCCACCGAGCTTGCGGCCAACCCCCTGCTTGAGCAGAACCCCGGCTACGCCGATGTGGAGTAAACGACAAACACCGTAAAACGAATCTGAAATGAAAATCTTAAGAAACATATCCATATTGGCAGCAGCCGCAGGCCTTTTCTGCGGTTGCCAGGAACTGGAGATGGTCCGGACCTACGCTCCCGAGGATGTGATGGCGCCCGCCCTGCACAGCATCATGCAAGGTGAAACTGCCGTCGATGAGATTACGGTCACTTCCGAAAACATGGGAGAACTCGTGACCTTCACCTGGGACGCCGCCGACTTCGGCGTCAAGACGCAGATCAACTACGCGGTGGAAGCAGCCTACGGTGCCGACACCGTGGTCGTTCTCACCGGACTCACAAGCACTTCAGCTCAAACCACATTAGAGGTTCTGAACGCTCCGCTGGCCCTTGCCTCGAAAGACGGCGGCCTCGGAATTCCCGTCGATTCACCCACCGAAGTGAATTTCCTCGTCAGCGCGACCATCGGCGACACCTTCGGGAAATATTATTCCGAGGGAGTGCCCGTGATGATGACTGTGACCCAGGCTGAAAGGACCTATCCGATGATCTACGTGATCGGTGACTTCTGCGGATGGGCTGACGGACAGACCCAGGAGCTCTTCAGCTTCTCCGGCGACGAAACCACCTACTCCGGAGTCATCGGCTTCGGCGGAAAGGCCTCCAGCGGCTTCAAGATCAGGGGCACAGCGACCGGATGGTCAGATGACAGCAACTGGGGAACCGACGGCAACGCACCCGCTCCCGATGCGGAAGCCAAATCCATCACGCTGATCAGCAGCGGCGGTTCAGGTAATATCAGCGCTTACTCGAAGAACTTCTACCGCTTCAGCTTCAACCGCAGCACCCTCGTGCTCACCAATGAATTGAGCTTCGACGCGCTCTATCTGGTGGGCAGTGCAGCCGGGCTGACCTGGGACAGTTCGAAACCCGAGAATCAGATGACTTTCGACACGGAGCGCCAGCTATTCTACATAGACTACACGCTGAACGAAGGCGACGAAATCAAGGTGCTGACAGACAACGGTACATGGTTTGGCGGCACGGCGGACGGCGGCCTGAACACGCAGGACAACATCAAGATACCGGCCTCCGGCAACTACCGCGTCTACATCAACCTCAACAACCCTAACGAGATGACCTGGGAGCTCAACGCCGCCGACTACGGCACAGGCGGAGACGAACCCGACCCGGAGCCCGAGCCGGAAACTACCTGGAGAGTCCACGGCCAGACCGTAGAATTCCCTGAGTGGGGGGATGTTGAAATGGTTTCAGCCTCTTCCAACATGGTGGCCTACAAGGCCGAAGGCGTGGAGGTCGCCGCGAACTCACAGTTCGGCTTCCTTGACCCCGACGGACAGTGGTACGCTGTCGACAACAGTTTCGCCGCAGGCGCCAACCCCTACAACGTGACCGTCGGAACCGCATTCACGGTATCCACCACGGCCACCAACGCCAACATCGTGGAAGCTGGCACATACGACTACTGGATTCTTCCCGAACTCGGACGCGGCTATGTGACCGAAACCGGAGTGAAGCCCGAGTATGTACCCGAGACCTACGGAATCTGCGGAACGGTCAACGGCTGGGGTGACATCGGAGACCTGGCAATGACCGAAGAAGGCGGCTACTACGTAAGGAAGGGAGTAGTCCTGACCACCAGCGACCAGTTCAAGATCCGCTACAACAACGAATGGAACGACGCGGCCAACTACGGCACCGAGTCCGGCGGAACCGTAGACCTCAACACCGGAATTCCCGTCGTCTCATCAGGCGGTTCGCAGAACCTGTCAGTGACCATCGACGGCACCTACGACATCTACTTCGACCTGGAGAACCTGCTCGTCTACGTGATGACCGCAGGCACCGCTCCCGCCGAATAGCATTCCACTGGCATACGGACCCTGACCGGTCCGTATGCCGCTAATTATCAACACAACACACTACGGATGATGAAAAGGATACTGCTCGTCATGGCCGCCGTGTCGGCCCTGCTTGCCACCGCCTGCGTGAAACCGGCGGTCGAAGAAGAGCATTCGCTGAGCGTGACCCCCTCAACCCTGCTTTTCGAGGCTGAGGGCGGAACAGAATATCTCGAAATCCGGACCGACGCCGGTTCCTGGACCCTGGAACTGTCGGCCGGAGCCGAATGGTGCGTGCCCGGAAAGACCTCCGGAGCCACCTCCTCCACCTTCGCGGTGACGGCCGGAGAAAACATCGGCTCATCCGAGAGGACGGCCACCATCACGGTGAGCGCCCCCGGATGCGTCCCTGTCGAGGTCGCCGTGAGGCAGGAGGCCTCCCTGTCGGGAATTGAATTCGAAGGTGAGGCGATAGTGCCCTCGCCCGCCGCATGGGACGGCACCAAGAGGGCCGCCGTGTCCTATCAGGCCCTGGTCTACAGCTTCGCCGACAGCGACGACGCCGACCGCGTCGGAGATTTCAAGGGTCTGGTCTCACGGCTCGACTACCTCGACGAGCTGGGCGTGTCGGCCATCTGGCTCTCCCCCATCCATCCTTCCGCCTCCTACCACGGCTACGACGTGAAGGACTACGCCGCGGTGAACCCGGCGTTCGGCAGCGAGGCCGACCTGCAGGAGCTCATCGACCAGGCCCACAGCCACGGAATCAAGGTCTACCTCGACTACGTGCTGAACCACAGCTCGAAGGAGCACCCCTGGTTCCTCGACGCCGTATCGTCTGAAGACAGCCCCTACAGGGACTTCTACGTGCTCTCAATGGACCCCGAGGCCGACATAGCCGCCGGTCGAATTGACCAGATAGCCACCGAGGGCTCCGCCGGCTACGACGCCGGACAGTGGTTCGCCGCCAGTTCAGGCGCCGGAGCGTCCGGAAGGTTCACCTTCACCCTCGACTGGACCGACGAGTCGGCACCCACGGTGACCGTGACCGAGACCGACGCCGCTCCCGACGAACCGAACACCGACAGCTCCGACGGCGGCAGATATCTCTACTACGGCGACGACGAATGCCTGCGCTTCCACGAAGGCTCCGAACCCGGCACCTACACGCTCACGCTCGACTTCGACTCCGACTGGGGCTTCCTTATCCGCACCTCGTCCGACTCCTGGGACAACGGCACCAAGTACGGCGCCGCCAGCAGCTCCGACATCATCACCCTCGGCGAGCCCTTCACCCTGCATGTGAACTCGGCTTCGTTCGACCCCGCCAACATACAGTTCAGCCAGCCCCTGATGTACCACTCGCATTTCTGGACCGACTGGTTCGCAGATCTCAACTACGGCAAGGCCTCCGAATGCGAACGGTCGGGAGCTTTCGAGGCGGTGACTGAGGCCGCCGACAAATGGGTGGAGATGGGAGTCGACGGCTTCAGGCTCGACGCAGTGAAGCACATCTACCATAACCAGAATTCCGACGAGAACCCCACCTTCCTGCGCAAGTTCTACGACCGCATGAACGAGTCCTACCACGCCGCCGGCGGACAGGGCGACTTCTACATGGTCGGCGAGATGCTCGACGAAGCCGACAAGGTGGCGCCCTACTACGCCGGACTGCCCGCCCTGTTCGAATTCTCGTTCTGGTACAGGCTCAAATGGGCGCTGCAGAGCGGCACCGGCCGCTACTTCGTGAGCGACATCCTGAACTACCAGAACCTCTACCGCCAGTACAGGAGCGACTACATCGAAGCAACCAAGCTGTCCAACCACGACGAGGACCGCACCGGCTCCGACCTCGGCCGCGACCTAGACAAGATGAAGATGGCCGCTGCTGTGCTCCTCACCGCCCAGGGCGAACCCTACATCTACCAGGGCGAGGAGCTCGGCTACTGGGGTACCAAGAACAACGGCGACGAATACGTTCGCACCCCGATAATGTGGAACAGCGACGGCTCCGGACTCGCCGACGGCAGCCTCTCCGGCAAGGTGGACTCCGACACGCTCAGCTCGTCCATCTCAGTGGAGGCGCAGGAGCAGGACCCCTCGTCGATACTCAACGTCTACCGCACGTTCAGCGCATTGCGCAACACCTACCCCGCGCTCGCGCAGGGCACGATGGAGAAGCACCCCGTGTACAACGACAGCAACGCCGAAGCCGACCAGATCGCCGCATGGTACATGGTCCATGAGGGCGAGAAGATGCTCGTGCTTCACAACTTCGGCGAGCATCCCATGGTGCTGACGCTGACCGATGACCTCTCAAGGCCCGTTGCCCTGCTCGGCACCGCCGAGGCCGGCACCGGCGAGAACGCCTCCCAGCTGCTGCTCGGCAGCCTGTCTTCAGTAGTATTCGAACTTTAAACACAGATATGAAAAAGCTCTTATATTCCATCGCCGCAGCCGCTGCCGCACTCCTGCTGGCAGGCTGCTCCTCCGCTGACAAGTCCGGACAGACCGGAGACGCCGACTACAAGAGCGGTTCCGTGGTCTACGAACTCAACATCAGGCAGATGACCCCCGAGGGCACCTTCGCCGCTGCCGCCGAAAGGCTGCCCGTGCTCAGGGAGCTCGGAGTCGACATCCTCTGGGTCATGCCTCCCTATCCCATAGGGGAGCTCAACCGCAAGGGCACTCTCGGCTCCTACTACGCCATCCGTGACTACTGCGACATCAACCCCGAATTCGGCACCCTCGAGGACTTCGACGCCTTCCTGGACAGGGCCCACGAACTCGGCTTCAGGCTCATAATCGACTGGGTGGCCAACCACACCTCCCCCGACCATCCCTGGGTCACCGGAAAGGACCCTTCGTGGTACGTGCGTGACGAGGAAGGCAAGACGATAGTCGAATACGACTGGACCGACATCGCCAAGCTCAACTACGACAACATTGAGATGCGCGCCGAGATGGAGAAGTGCATGCGCTTCTGGCTCGACCGCGGAGTGGACGGCTTCCGCTGCGACATGGCGTCGCTGGTGCCCCAGGACTTCTGGGCCGACGTGATCGGCAAGTTCCGCAGCGAATACGGTGACCTCTACTTCCTCGCCGAGGGTGAGGAGGAGTGGCTGCACGAGGCCGGCTTCGACGCCACCTACTCCTGGAAACTGCACCACATGCTCAACGACATAGCCCAGGGGCGCTCCAACGTCGACAGCCTCGCCTCCTACATCGCCTGGAACAGCAGCGAATACCCCGCCGACGCCCTGCGCCTCTGCTTCACATCCAACCACGACGAGAACTCGTGGAGCGGCACCGAATTCGACCGCATGGGCGACGCCTGGAAGGCGATGACCGTGCTCTGCTGGACCCTCCCCAACTCCCAGCCCCTGATTTACACCGGCCAGGAGATAGGCTACGACCACAGTTTCGAATTCTTCGAGAAAGACCCCATAACTGACTGGAAGACCAACGCCGTGACCGACTTCTACCGCGAACTCGGCCGGCTCAAGCACTCCCACCCCGCCCTCAACGCAGGAGAGGGAGAGTTCGAGATACTCTCCACCGACGACAACACCCTCGTGTTCAGGCGCAGCAACGCCGGCGACGAGGTGACCGTGAGCGTGCAGCTCGAAGCCCCGTGGGCATGGAGCATAGACAGCCCCTCCGACCTGATCAGCCGAGTGGAGCCTCCCTGCTGGTGGGTCGGAATGAAGACCGGACTCCAGCTGCTCGTCCAGGGCGAGGGCATCGGAGCCTGGGACGTGGCGGTTGAAGGCGGCAGGGGCGTGAGCGTGGCAGGCGTCCACACCGCCGAGAGCCCGAACTACCTGTTCGTGGACATCGACATCGCGGCCGACGCGAAGCCCGGCACCTACACCCTCGTGTTCAGCAAGGACGGACAGACTCTGCGCAGGCCCTACGAGATTCTCGCGCGCCGCGAAGGTTCCGCAGAACGCAAGAGCTTCGGCACCGCCGACGCGATCTACCTGCTGATGCCCGACCGCTTCGTGAACGGCGACCCGACCAACGACGACAGCCCGCTGATGACCGAGAAAGCCGACCATGACGCCTTCTTCGGCCGCCACGGCGGCGACATCCAGGGCATCGAGGACCAGCTGGGCTACATCGCCGACGCCGGCTTCACCGCCATCTGGAGCACCCCTCTGCTCGAAGACGACGAGCCCACCTCTTCCTACCACGGCTACGCCTGCACCGACTACTACCAGATAGACCCCCGCTTCGGCAGCAACCGGAAATACCGCGAGATGGTGGCCCAGGCCCACGAACACGGAATCAAGGTCATCATGGACATCGTGACCAACCACTGCGGCGACCGCCACTGGTGGATGGAGGACCTGCCTTTCCAGGACTGGATACACCAGTGGCCGGAGTACACCCACTCCAACTGCGCGTTCTCCGCGCAGAACGACCCCTACTGCTCGGAGCTCGACCGCATCAACATGACCAGCGGCTGGTTCGACACCTCCATGGTCGACATGAACCTCGACAACCCCTGGCTGCTCCAGTACTTCAAGCAGTGGGCGGTGTGGTGGATCGAGTGGGCCGACCTCGACGGCTTCCGCGTGGACACCTATCCCTACAACGAGAAGGTTCCCATGTCCGAATGGTGCAAGGCGGTACGCACCGAATACCCGAACTTCAACATAGTCGGCGAAGTCTGGTCCGGCAACGTGCCCGAGGTGGCCTACTGGCAGGCGGAGAACCCCAACCGCGACGGATTCAACTCCAACCTTCCGTCCATCATGGACTTCCCCCTGCTCAACGCGATCACCGCGGGAATCAACGCCGACGGCGAGAGCTGGGACGAGGGCATCACCAAGGTCTACAACTCGATTGCCAACGACCAGTATTACCAGAACCCGCAGAACATGATGATCTTCCCCGGCAACCACGACACCGACCGCATCGGTGACATAGTGGGCGCCGACCCCGCAAAGCAGAAAATCGTGATGACGCTGATGGCCACCCTGCGCGGCTACCCTCAAATATTCAGCGGCGACGAGCTGCTGGTGGTCTCACGCGACCGCTCGCAGGGCCACGGAGGACTGCGCGTGGACTTCCCCCTAGACTGGGAGAAGGACCCCGTGATGAAGGACATGCACGACTACGTGAGCACCCTGCTCAACTGGCGCAAGACCTCCGACGCGGTGCAGATCGGCAACACTCTCCATTTCCTGACCCGTGACAACACCTACGCCTACTTCCGCTACACCGACGACCAGGCCGTGTTCGTCTACATCAACAACAACTCCACCCCTCGGGAGCTCCCCTGGGCTGACTACGCCGAATTCACCGGACGCCTCAGCGGAGAAGGCCGCAACGTGGTCACCGGAGAGAGCTTCAATCCCGAGAACTGCAACGTACCCGCAAAATCAAGCTTAATCATAGAATACCGATGAAGAAGATACTCCTTGCTCTCGCAGCCCTCACGGCAGGGCTGCAGGCATCCGGCAGCACGGAGCCTGCCGCAACCCTGAAGTCTCCCGACGGGAACCTTGAACTGAGCTTCTGGCTCGAAAACGGAGGCGTACCCAAATATTCCCTGACACACAAGGGGACGGATGTCGTGCTTCCCAGCCTCCTCGGCTTCGAACTGCGCGGCACCGTGAAAGCCGAGAAGATCAGCTTCGAAGGCGACGAGATCACCAAGACCGACGTCCGTCCCTGCTACTCCTTTGCAGAGGGCTTCGAGCTGACCGGCACGGAGACCGACAGCTTCGATGAGGTGTGGGAGCCCGTGTGGGGAGAGGAGTCCCAGATACGCAACCACTACAACGAACTGCTCGTGAAGCTGCGCCAGACCGACAGCGACAAGCTCATGAACGTGCGCTTCCGCCTCTTCGACGACGGTCTCGGCTTCCGCTACGAGTTCCCCTCCGGCCAGCCCCTGACCTATTTCGTGATCAAGGAGGAGCTCACCGAGTTCGCGATGGCCGGCGACCACTTCAGCTGGTGGATTCCCGGCGACTACGACACCCAGGAATATGAGTACGGCGAATGCCGCCTCTCCGAAATCAGCGAGAACTTCCAGAAGCAGGTGGTGGGCAACAGCTCCCAGACCTTCTTCAGCACCAGCGGCGTGCAGACCTCGTTCCAGATGAAGACCGACGACGGCCTCTACATCAATATCCACGAAGCAGCCCTCGTGGACTATCCCTGCATGCACCTGCTCGTAGACGGCGACACCCATGTGCTCCGCTCATGGCTGACCCCCGACGCCCAGGGATGGAAGGGCTACATGCAGACACCCTGCAACACCCCCTGGAGGACCGTCCAGGTAGCCGAATCCGCCACCGAGCAGCTCGCCAGCCGCCTCGTGCTCAACCTCAACGAGCCCTGCGCCTACGACGACGTGAGCTGGATCCACCCCGTGAAGTACATGGGCGTGTGGTGGGAGATGATCGCCGGTTACGGCAGCTGGGCCTACACCAACGCCTCTTCGGTGAAGCTCGACAGCTTCGACTACACCAAGGCCACTCCCAACGGACGCCACTCCGCCAACAACGAGAGGGTGCGCCAGTACATCGACTTCGCGGCCGAGAACGGATTCGACGCGGTGCTCGTGGAGGGCTGGAACATAGGCTGGGAGGACTGGTCGAACTGCAGCAAGGACTATGTGTTCGACTTCGTGACACCCTACCCCGACTTCGACATCGCCGCCCTCAACGACTACGCCCACTCCAAGGGCATAGAACTCATCATGCACCACGAGACCTCCAGCTCGGTGCGCAACTATGAGCGCCACATGGACGAGGCCTACGACCTGATGAACAAGTACGGCTACAGCTCCGTGAAGTCCGGCTACGTGGGCGACATCATCCCCCGCGGCGAATATCACTACGGCCAGTGGATGGTCAACCACTATCTCTACGCCGTGAAGAAGGCGGCCGATCACAAGATCATGGTCAACGCCCATGAGGCGGTGCGCCCCACCGGTCTCTGCAGGACCTACCCCAACCTGATAGCCAACGAGTCCGCCCGCGGCACCGAATACCAGGCGTTCGGAGGCACCCAGCCCAAGCACGTGACCATCCTGCCGTTCACCCGTCTGAACGGAGGCCCGATGGACTTCACCCCCGGAATCTTCGAGATGAACCTCAAGGAGTGGTGCGGCAACAACTCTCACGTGAACGCCACCATAGCCAACCAGCTCGGTCTCTACCTGACCATGTACTCTCCCCTTCAGATGGCCGCCGACACCCCCGAACATTACTCGGAATTCATGGACGCCTTCCAATTTATCAAGGATGTTGCTGTAGATTGGAGCGAAAGTCGCTATCTTTACGCCGAGCCCGGCGACTACATAGTAGTGGCCAGGAAGGCAAAGGATGACGGACAGTGGTTCTGCGGCGGCGTGACCGACGAGAACGCGCGCGAGTTCGAGATAAGTCTCGACTTCCTCGGCGACGGCAAGTACACCGCCGAGATCTACGCCGATGCGCCCGACGCCCACTACCTGACCAACCCTCAGGCCTACGAGATCACGAGCAAGAAGGTCACCGCCAAGGACAAGCTCAAGATCCGCATGGCCCCGGGCGGCGGTTTCGCCGTTGCTTTCAAGCCGCTGTAGGGTCTCGCAGCAACGAAACTGAATTAAAGGACATATATGCAGACAACTTTCAAGATTGAGTATCATACCGAGTGGGGCGAGAGCCTCACTCTGATGCTCGGCGGACGCCGCTACCCGATGGACTGGAACGACGGCGGCATCTGGAGCGTCACGGTCAAGGATTGCCGAAGGGAAGACCTCAAGGAATACGGCTACGTGGTGATGAGAGACGGGCTCATCTGGAGGACAGAATGGTCCAGCCACCGATGCCCGCGCCTCAGCACCCTGGTCGAGGACAAGTGGATAGACTGCCCCATCCCGGGCTGCCCTTTCCCGCGCGCCCACCAGGCGCCCATCTTCGACCAGCCTGGCTTCCGCGGAGCCGGAACCGCAATCCCGGTGTTCTCGCTGCGCAGCGAGGATGACTTCGGAATAGGGGATTTCAAGGACCTGCACGCCCTGATCGACTGGGCTGCGGCCACCGGGCAGTGCATACTCCAGCTGCTTCCGGTCACCGACACGACCCGCAAGGGCGAATGGAAGGACTCGTATCCCTACAGCCCCGTGTCGGCGTTCGCGCTGCATCCCATCTTCATGAACCTCCAGGCGCTCGGAATCAAGGAAGGTGTCAAGTTCAAGAAGCTCCAGCAGGAACTCAACTCCCTGCCGGAAATCGACTGGCCGCGCGTGTTCGAGGCCAAGATGGGCTACATCCGCAAGGCCTTCCTGCGCCGCGGCGCCAAGGACATGCAGAGCGCCGCCTACAGGAAATTCGAGGCGGAGAACGCCGAATGGCTGCCCGAATATGCCGAATTCTGCGCCAGAAGGGACAAGCTGGAGCCTGAATACTACTGCTGGATGCAGTACCACCTCGACAAGCAGCTCTACGCCGAGGCCAGGTACGCCCGCTCCAAGGGTGTCTCGCTGAAAGGCGACCTGCCCATCGGGGTCAGCGGCGACAGCGCCGAAGCCTACTGGCATCCCCAGCTGTTCAACCTCGACGCCACCGCAGGCGCTCCGCCCGACTATTTCAGCCGCGACGGTCAGTACTGGGGCTTCCCGACCTACAACTGGGAGGAGATGGCCAAGGACGACTACGCCTGGTGGAAGTCGCGCCTCAAGAAGATGTCGCGCTATTTCGACGCCTTCCGCATCGACCACATCCTCGGTTTCTTCCGAATCTGGGAGATTCCGGGCGGGGAGCACACCGGCACCGCGGGTTACTTCAATCCCGGACTGCCGTACTCGGCGGCCGAGATATACAACCTGCAGCTGCCCATCGACGGTCTTTTCCATGAGGACCCGCGGCACCCGGGCATGTATCAGCCGCTGATCACCCCGGCCTCGCAGAATCTGCCCCAGTGGCAGCAGGAGAGGTTCGGCGCGCTCTACAACGACTTCTTCTACCACCGCCACGACGAGTTCTGGCGGCGCAACGCCGAGAAAAAGCTGCCGGAGCTGCTCAGCGCCACCGGAATGCTGGCCTGCGGCGAGGACCTCGGAATGGTGCCCGACTGCGTGCCAGTGGTGATGGACCACGAGAAGATTCTCTCGCTCAAGATGCGCGGCATGGACCAGAAGGGCGAATGGAACTATCTGAGTGTCTGCTCCACCTCCAGCCACGACATGGAGACGCTGAGGATGCAGTGCCAGAACGACCCCGAGCCCTGGGAGGTGCGCAACATGCTTTGCGAGTTCCTGTTCTCGCCCTCGATGCTGGCCATCTTCCCTCTCCAGGACTGGCTCGCCCTCGACAAGGGTCTGCGCCGTCCTGAAAGGAACGAGGAGCGCATCAACAATCCGGCGGACCCCAACCACAAATGGCGCTTCCGCATGCACCTGAACCTCAGCCAACTCAAGGACGCCTCGGCCCTCAACGCCGAGATCTACGGCCTTCTCAAGGACTGCGGCCGGTTCAGATAGCCGCTTCGCGCTCGTCTCGGCAGATTTATTATCTGCGACTTCTATAGTTCAGCCGGGTTTGCAACCCGGCTGCTTTGTTGTCGCAGTGGTGCGCTGTCGCAGTTGTACCGGGAGAAGGGGCGGTGATGGTTGCAGCAGATTGTTCGTTGCCTGCTACCTGCCTGCCAGCCGCGGGCGGAGCTCGCCCTCCGGCAGTAGGAACCACCGCGCAGCCCTATACTGCCGGCAGGCCGACTCCGCCGCGGTTGGCAACATTCTACAACAAGCTTGTAACGGCCGATGCAGGGATGGACAGTCTGGAGAACGCGAACATCTTCTTGCCGAGGTCTTTCAGCGAGGCGCCGATGTGCCAGACGTCCGCCCCGTCGATTATCAGAAAGCGGTCGTGGCTCTTCTTGCAGACATGTACCTCAATCGGTGGGTATTGACTATTGTGCTTCTGCAGGTCTAATTGTAGTTGATGGCCGATGGCTTGCGTGTAGATGGCGGCTTTCACGCCGACATTGCGCTTGCTGAGCATCAGCAGCACAGACTCGTCGACGTAGTTGTCTATCAGCAGCAGGTATACCCGTGCGGAGCGTATCAGGTCCGTGGCGAACTTGTAGGCGTCGAAAATCTGGCCGTCGTAGAAGATGCCTTCAATCGGCGGTAGCGAAGTTCGCACAAAAAAATCTATCTTCTCTTCTGTTTTAGATACTCTTTGCTCCAGTTCTGTCAGCCGAGAATTAACGGCATGGCCTTTCAGCAGATATTCCTTCAGTACATTGTTCGCCCAGCGACGAAACTCTACACCGCGGCTGGATTTCACCCTATAGCCTATTGATAGAATCATATCCAGATTGTAATATTCCACTTGGTAGGTTTTTCCGTCTGCGGCAGTTGTCGCAAAATTTGCGACAACTGAAATTCCGGCCAATTCTTCTTTCAGTGCATTGTTCACATGCTTGCCTATTGTCTTTATGTCGCGATCGAACAATACCGACAATTGTTGCCTGTTGAGCCACACGGTCTCGTCTTCCAGACGAACTTCCAGCCGCACTTCGTTGTCGGGCTGGTACAGGATGATTTCTCCTTTGTTTTCCATAGTCAGTTCTGTTTTTGTTCCGGGTGAAGTTACGCTTTTCTTCTTTTTTGTCCAACCTCAGTCTAACCGGATTTGCAATCCGGTTCTTTAATCGCCGGCAGATTTGCAATCTGCTGCCGCCTGCTTCCTTCTTGCCGCGGGCGGAGTGCGGCCTCCGGCAGTAAGAACCACCGCACAGCCCTATACTGCCGGCAGGCCGACTCCGCCGCGGCGGGCAACATTCTACAACAAGATTGTAACGGCCTCCGCCGGAATGCCCAGTTTCGAGAACGCGAACATCTTCTTGCCGAGGTCTTTCAGCAGATATTCTTTCAGCACTTTGTTCGCCCACTGGCGGAATTGCGTGCCTCTGATGGACTTAACTCCTTTTCTTTGAATATATTATTCGTATGCAGACTTACATTCTGCTTCGATGTCTGAAACAACTCGGCCATCTGGGCCTGCGTAAGCCACACGGTCTCGTCTTCCAAACGTCTTTTTTGTCCAACCAAATTTGTAATACTTAGTTGTCGAAGACTTGTAATCTGCTGCTGTCAGCCTGCCGCGCCCGGAGCTCGCCCTCCGGCAGTAAGAACCACCGCACGACCCTATACTGTCGGCCGGCTTTCTTGATAGCCGCAGTCTTCATCCGGAGGAGTGAGGCCAACTTCGCCGCGACAGTGGTTCCTGACAGAGGATGAAGACGTGTGACCTAGGAGCAGCCTGTTTTGAGAAAACGGTCCTGCAGTGGCCTGTAAAGCGGTTTTCGCCGAACCTATTGCTCCTA
>JADILW010000047.1 GCA_017695095.1 Candidatus Cryptobacteroides avistercoris
CTTCCCGTTCTGGTATCTTGCCGCCAGTTCGTAGGACTTTTCCAAGAGCGCGACCTGTTCCTCCATTGAGGACGGCTTGCCCTCCTGCGCCATCAGCATGGCTTCCAGTTCGTCGATGCGTTCCCGAAGCTCCTCCTTTTCCCGGTCCTCCTTCGGCGGCTCGTAGAACGTGCCCAGCGAAGTGTTCAGCCGCTCGTAGGCGGCAGCGGAGGTGCGTATGCCCGCCTGTTGCTTATCGGCACGCTCATTTTCGGACGGTTCCGTCTGTGTCAGGCGGTAGTCGTCCGATGCAGCCGCCGTGTCCGGCTTTTCCGCGCCGTCGTGCCAGAACGAGGACAGGTCGCCCACCATGCCCCGGCGTTCTTTCTGCCGGTTCTCCAACTGCAACTGCTCGTAGGCTTTCGCCTTGTCGCCGATGATTTTCGAGTCTTCGGGCAGGGGCATGTCCGTGTTGAATCCCTGACCCTGCTTCGCCTTCTCCCTGTCCTCGGAGGACGGTGCGAAGATGAGCCACATGCAGCCCAGGAACAGCAGTCCCATCAGCGGATAGACCAGCATCTTCTTGCGCTGCAGCCGCTGCTGTTCGGTCAGCGGCTTCTTCTCTTTCGTTTCATTCTTCTTCTGTTCCTTTTCCATATACATTATTATATAGGTTCATACTGTCCTGCTCATGCAGGTCTAATTTCTCAATGTGCCGTATCTCTAACGCCTTTTCTCCCTTGCCGAAGCCGATGACGGCAGTGGCGGTCATGTAGAGGCAGAGCATGGCGAATACGGCGAATGCCGCAAGGACAATCCGTAACCGCATCTTGGGCGGCAGGGCATCCAGTTTATGTCGCAGTTTGCCTTTCAATCCTTCAATCAAAATTTTCATCTTTTCCATACGACATTACCTTTCTATGGTCCGGATGTCCCTGTTCTCCAATACCGTGAAGCCCTCGATGGTGAAACCGTTGGGGTTGTCGTCCGAGCGGCTCGCGTTGAGCAGGCGGCAGGCGGTCACGAGCGTGCGTTCCGTCACGTTGCTCTCGCGGATAATCATCTGACGGGCGTATGTCCGCGCCTCATAGGGGTAGCGGTCGAAGTTGCACACCACGCTGTCCACCTGAAGCACCTGGTTGATGTTTCCGGCGATGATTCGGTTGTAGAAGCCCTTTTCGGCGAAGTCGGCGTAGTAGTTGTACGCACTCTTGTCCGCCAGGAGCAGGGCACGCTTCACGTTGTGCTCGATGGCGCTTTTCTCCGGAGAGAGGGTGAAAAACAGTTCGTGGAAACGGCGCACGTGTTCCCTGGCTTCCGCCGGGCGGTTCTGCGACAGGTCCTGCGAGAGCGCAAGCATCAGGCTCTTGCCCCCGTCGAGGACGTATATCTTCTGACGCTGCGCCTCGGCGAAGCGGAAGGCGCACACCACCGAGCAGACCACCACGAGGGCGCACGCCGCCGTATAGACGATGCCGAACAGACGTATCTGCCGGAAGCTCGTCTCGATGTTCTTGAGTGATTTGAATTCCATTTTCTTCTTTTCGTCTTTTTAGTTCATAAATACTTTCTCTTTACGTAACTCTTTTTCCCTTGTCGCCGACTTGAGAGCGTCAAGTCAGCGACAAGAGGGACACAAGTCAGCGACTCGTGAAAGGCATGACATACTACTTCCTGAATATCTTTCCGGCCGTTTCCTTGATGAGCTTGCCCGCGCGTCCCGCCACGTTTCCTGCGGCTGCACCCGCCACGCTGCCGCCCAAAGCTCCGGCGGTGTTGATGTTCTTGTTGTAGTTTCCTATACCACCTCCGGCCTGGATAATCCACCCTGCCACCGTCGGGATGGTGAAATAGCCCACGATGCCGATGATGAGGAACACGATGTACACCCCGTCGCTCGCGTCCAGCGAGAAGTTCGGGTCAGCCTGCATCCGCTCGATGTCCTGCCGGAGCATCAGTATCTGGATTTTCGCCAGTATGGTGCTGAACAGGTCGGACACCGGAAGCCACAGGTAAATCTGTATGTAGCGGCTGAACCATGCCGAGAGCGTCGAGTGGAAGCCGTCCCACACGGCGAAGGCGAAGGCTATCGGTCCGAGGATGCTAAGCACCACGAGGAAGAACGTCCGGAGCGTGTCGATAATCAGCGCGGCTGCGGCGAACATCAGCTCCAGCAGCTCGCGGAACCATTCGCGCACCGACTTCTTGATGTTGTACGACGCCCGGTCCATGTACATCCCCGTCATTGTCACGAGGTCGGAGGGCGACCAGCCCAGCTCGTCCAGCTGCCGGTCGAACTCCTCATCCGAGGCGAGGTAGGCGGTTTCCGGGTTGCGCATCATCGCCTCATACTCCAGCTTGTCCTTCTGCTCGCGGTATTCGTTCATATCGAAGGTCTGCGTTTCGAGTATCCCGTGTACGCCCTGCACGACAGGGCTCAGCACGCTGTTCATCGTGCCCAGCACGATGGTCGGGAAGAACAGGATACACAGGCCCAAGGCAAAAGGTCTCAGCAGCGGGTACACGTCTATCGCTTCGGCACGGGCGAGCGACTGCCACACGCGCATCGCCACATAGAACAACGCGCCCAGCCCGGCAAGCCCTTTCGCCACGCCCGCCATGTCCGCGCACAGCGGCATCATCTCGTCGTAGAGCGAAAGGAGTATCTGGTGAAGGTTGTCGAACTCTCCCATGGCTTACCAGTATCTTTCGTTGGCGGTCCCGTACAGCGACATCACCCGGTCCATGTCGTTCTTCTTCCTCGCCCGGAGGTAGCTTACCGAGATGGTCTTGTTCGTGTAGTAGCGCACAAGG
>JADILW010000048.1 GCA_017695095.1 Candidatus Cryptobacteroides avistercoris
CCATCAACGTGAGCGTCAACGCCCATCTCAAGAAAGAGTTCCGCCTCACCTACGCCAAGCTGGGCCCCACCGAGTTCCGCATCCTGGGCATCATCGCGAACACCCTGTTCATCCTGGTACGCCCGCTGCGCGAATTCGCCTGTGGCTTCCAGATTTTCGGCCGGAGCATCACGCTGCACGCCCTCGACCTTGTTGGAATCTTCGTGCTGCTGCTCCTTCTGGCGATATATTTCGCCACCATCATCTCCGACGTCCGCGACTACGCCCGGATAGATCCTCCCAAAAAATAGCTCCGGAAGATGTGGCTCAACATCATCCTCCTGCTCGCCGTCCTCAGCATCGTGACCATGGTCATCGCCGAGAACCGGCATCCCGTGCGTACCCTGGCGTGGATAGTGGTGCTCGTGTGCCTTCCCGGCGTGGGGCTGGTGCTGTACTTCTTCTTCGGCAGGGACAACCGCGGCAAGCGCCTCATCTCCGACGATGACCTGAGCCGCCTCAAGAAGATGACCGAGGAGCAGAATTCGGCCAGCATCTGCAGGAAGCTGCCTCCCGACGACGAGGATATGATGAAGCTGCTCTGGAGAACCAACCGCGCCTACCCGATGACGGGCAACGACATACGCATCTACACCGATTTCGACTCCATGTTCACCGACCTGCTCTCCGACCTGGAGTCCGCCCGCAGCCACATACATTTCGAGTTCTTCAAGATTGAGGACGACCCCATAGGCCGCAAGATCGAGGACGTGCTGGTGCGCAAGGCGGGGGAGGGCCTGGAGGTCAGGTTGCAGTACGACGACGCGGCGAATCTTTCCCGCAAGCGTTTCTTCCGCCGCATGGAAGCCGGAGGAGTTCAGGTGCAGCCCTTCATCAAGGTCGAGATTCCCTTCCTGTCGAGCAACACGAACTACCGCAACCACCGCAAGGTGGTGGTGATCGACGGCAGGGTCGGCTACCTCGGCGGCATGAACATCGCCGAACGCTACTCGACCGGCATACGCGGCGGGAAATGGCGCGACACCCACATGCGCGTGTGCGGGCCGGCCGTCTCCGAACTTCAGACCAGCTTCCTGACGGACTGGCAGTTCTCCTCGAAGCAGCTGCTTGTCTCGCGGGCGTACTACCCGGGAATACCGCCCTGCGGCGGCGTGACGATGCAGATAGCCACCTCCGGCCCTATGGACGAATGGCGCGTGATCATGCAGGGCATAGTGAGGATGATTTCGAGCAGCAGCGAGTACATCTACATACAGTCGCCCTACCTGATTCCCACCGACTCCGTGCTGATGGCGCTCCGCAACGCGGCCCTCGCCGGCGTGGACGTGCGGGTGATGATACCCTACCGCGGCGACAAGGGCATCACGGTGCCCCTTGCTTCCCGCTCCTATGTCAGGGAGGTGCTGGACGCGGGTGTCAAGGTGTATTTCTGGAAGAGCGGCTACCTGCACTCGAAGGCGATAGTCTCCGACGACCGCGTGTCCACCGTCGGTTCGACCAACATGGACGTGCGCAGCTACGAGCAGGACTTCGAGATAAACGCGTTCATCTACGACCGTGCCGCGGCCCTGGAGCTGAAGGCGGCGTTCCTGGAAGACCAGAAGCTCTGCTGGCAGGCCGACCCGCAGACATGGCCGCACCGGCCGCTGCGTGTGAGATTCGCGGAGTCGCTTGCGCGCCTGCTCTCGCCGCTGCTCTGAGCGGCGTCAGAAAAAAAGGCGGGGGAGGCCCGCCCTGTCTCAGAAGCTGAAGGAGATGTATGCCCTGAAGCCCGTCATCTCGAGAGGGGAGACCCCGCCCTCGATGAAGTCGTTCATCTCTCCCGAGCCGCTGCGGTATTCGCAGCCGACTCCGATGAACCTGTAGGAGATTCTTCCGCCCGCGACGATGTAGCCCATGTAGCCTCCGTATATCGAGGAGTCACCCGCGGAATAGCTTGCCGAGAAGGTGGGCGCGTAGCGGCCGTAGAGTGCTATGTTCAGTTTGTCAACGGGGTTGAAGGTGAGTGAAAGTCCTGCCTGCAGCCCGATTTCCGCCTGGTGCAGCTGGGTGTCGACGAGGCCCTCGTCCTCCACGTAGATTGTGGTCGAGTAGTTGTTGTAGCTGATGTCAGTCCATGTGGCGTCGATTCCGAACTTCATGAATCCGGCTATCGGGTCCTTGTGCAGGTAGTAGGTGCGGGTGGAGGTGAACGCGAAGCCGAAATTGCTTTTCAGGGTTTCGTCGCCGCCCGTCATCTCCATGGAGGAGTAGCTGAACGCCTGGTGTTTTTTGCGGAAATAGCCGTCGTCAGCACTGGCGTTTGCGGCGATGAAGCATGCCAGAATGCCCAGAATCAAGAACTTTTTCATAAGAAGAAACTCCTGCCGCCGGCCCCGCGCGGCGTTTTGTTGCTATAAGGACGGCGTGGGGCCCTGCCGTACGCCGGCGGACGCCTCCTGTGAACTGTTTGCCGGTTGCTAATTTAGGAATTATTCCCGGAAATCGCTTCCACAATCGCATTTATGCAGCGGCGGTTCAGCTCGAAGTCGGCGTCGCAGCCTCCGTTCTCCCGGGTGACGCCTCCGCAGATGTCGGCTCCTATGATTCCCGGGCTGCCGGGTCCGCAGTGCCGCGCCCGCAGGCTTCCGAGCAGCCCGGTCAGCTCTGCCAGGCTCATGCCGCCCTGGTCCCAGCCGGTGCGGGCGTATTCGGTTGAGAGCACGTCGATGTCCACGGAGATGTAGAGCGGCAGCGTCGCCGGAAGTGCTGCCGCGTCCATGTCCGAAGCCCGCCGAATCCACAGAAAATGCTGCAGCGCGGGCAACCTGCGGGCGCTCAGCACCCAGTTGCCGCAGCTGAGCAGCTCCGGACCGAAGGCTCCTGGCTGGTCGTCCGGGTGATTGTCCAGCAAGATCAGGGAGAACGGCCGTCCGACCCTTTCCAGCCAGAACAGGGTCTGGTAGTGGTAGTCGCCCGTTCCGATCAGGTGGATTGCGTGCAGGGGCATGCCGGAGATGCGGCGCCGTATCTCCGCCGCGGTCTCCTCCGAGCAGTAGCAGCAGCTGCCCTCAAGCTGGGAAAAATCAGAGAATATTGTTTCCACAAGCCTAAATTGCACATTTCTTTCGACATTATTACGGGTTTTCGGAAATTTATGCTTATATTCGCTATAATTAGCGGAGAAAAGGCATGCAATCTGAAGAACAATTCGAACTTGACCCCGAAAAGGTCTACACATCAATGGATGAACTCACACTCGACACGGAACAGGGGCCCGTCACACTGAAAATGGGCGTCTGGATCAACGTCGACCCCGTGCGCATCCATAAGATGATAGTCCGCGAGAAGGTTCTTCAGGTCGACACGCTGGAAGTTCTGAATCCGCTTGTCAGCAAGCTCCGCCGCGCCGACCCCGACTATTACAAGAAGTTCATGGGGCTCAAGCTCGTGATCGACTATCCCGGCTACAGCGCCGGCATCCTCGCCAAGATACCTTTCGAGAACGACCCGGTGGGCTTCTACAAGTGGTGGCGCAAGGGCAAGCACGAGGACAAGGTCTATCTCTCCCTCGGCAACAGGATACGTCTTTTCCAGAAAGTCGCCATGATGGAGCCCAGGATGATCCTCAAGAAAGACTTGGAAATCCTTAAATAACTTACGATGGAAGAACAGTTAAAGCAGACTTGTCTTCACGACCTGCACGTCAGGGCGGGGGCCAGGATGAGTCCGTTTGCAGGCTACGACATGCCGATCCAGTACAGCGGCATCATCGACGAGCACAATGCCGTGCGAAACCATGCCGGCGTGTTCGACGTCTCCCACATGGGGGAGATATTCATCTCCGGCGGCGACGCGGAGAAATTCGTGAACCACATCTTCACCAACGACGTCAGGGACCTCGCGCCGGGCAAGATACTCTACGGCATGCTGCTCTATGAAGACGGCGGTACCGTGGACGACCTTCTCGTCTACAGGGAGGCGGAGCCGCAGCACTACCTGCTGGTAGTCAACGCATCGAACATAGCCAAGGACTTCGACTGGATCGTGAAGCAGGCGGAAGGCTGGGACGTCAGGGTCGACAATCAGTCCGACAGCTGGGGCCAGATCGCCGTCCAGGGGCCCGAGGCTGAGCAGACAGTCAGGGACGTGCTGGGATTCGCCGGCGCCGGCGCTCTCAAGTTCTACGAGTTCTGCGACCAGAAGGCGGAGGACGGCAGCCGCGTGATACTGAGCCGCACCGGCTATACCGGCGAGGACGGCTTTGAAATCTACGCCTCTCCCGCGAACATCCGCAGATACTGGGAAGCCCTTATGTCCGCCGGCGTGAAGCCCTGCGGGCTCGGCTGCCGCGACACCCTGCGCTTCGAGGCCGGTCTGCCGCTCTACGGCGACGAGCTCGGGCCCGAGATCTCCCCGGTGATGGCCGGACTCTCGATGTTCTGCAAGCTGGACAAGCCTGAATTCATAGGCCGGGACGCCCTCGTGGCCCAGAAGGCCGCCGGCCCCGCAAGGAAGATCGTGGGCATAGAGCTTCAGGACAACGCCGTGCCCCGCGCCGGCTATCCGGTCGAGCTCGAGGACGGCACCGAGGTCGGAAAGGTGACCACCGGCTATCACTCCATCTCTCTGGACAAGAGCCTGTGCTTCGCCCTGGTGGACAGCGCCCACGCGGCCCTCGGAACCCCTCTCAACATCCGCATCCGCAAGCGCGTGTTCCCCGGAACAGTCGTCAAGAAAAGATTTTATCAAACAAATTATAAGAAATAATGAGCAAAATAGTTGACGGACTCCTGTACAGCGAGTCCCATGAATGGGTTAAGGTCGATGGCAACGTGGCCATCGTCGGTGTATCAGACTATGCGCAGGCCGAACTCGGCGACATCACCTATGTCGACATGCCGGACGTCGACGACGAGGTCAAGGCCGGCGACGACTTCGGTGCCGTCGAGAGCGTGAAGACTTCGAGCGAGATCGTAGCCCCCGTGTCGGGTAAGATCATCGCCTGCAACACGGAGCTCGAGGACAGGCCCGAACTCATCAACGAGGACGCCTATGCCGCATGGATAGTCAAGATCGAGATGAGCGACAGCTCCGAGCTCGACTCCCTGCTCAACGCCTCCGCATATACCAAACTCGTAGGCTGAGCGCTGCGCTGATATGGGAACATTCTGCTATTTTCCTCACACCGGGGAGGATATACGCCGCATGCTCGACAGGATAGGCGTCGGGTCGCTCGACGACCTCTACGCCGACGTGCCTGCGGATTTCATCTACAAGGGCGACTACGACCTGCCTTCCGCGATGAGCGAGCAGCAGGTGCGCGAGCATTTCGCGAAACTCGCCGCCGAAAACGTAAGGCTCAAGGTGTTCGTCGGCCAGGGGGCATACGACCACTGCACGCCTGCCGCCATACCTTATATTACTTCACGCAGCGAATTCCTTACCGCCTACACGCCCTACCAGTGCGAGATTTCGCAGGGGACCCTGCGCTACATATTCGAATGGCAGACCATGATCTGCCGCCTCACCGGCATGGACTGCTCCAACGCCTCGATGTACGACGGCCCCACCGCCGCCGCTGAAGCGATGCGCATGTGCGTGGCATCCGTCAAGAAGCGCAACTCCGTGGTGGTTTCTTCCGGCCTGCTGCCCAACGTGCGGGCGACCATACTCACATACGCCAAGTATGAGGGCGTCAACGTGGTGGTCACCTCCGACGTGCGCGCCAAGGTGCAGGAGCTTTCATCTGACCTCGCCGGCGTCATCGTACCCTCCATCGACCGCCGCGGCTACATCTGCGACCACGAAGGCCTCGCGGAGCTCGTGCATGCCAACGGCGGCCTGCTGGTCGAGTATTGCGACCCCTCCGCCCTCGCGGTGGTGAAGACCCCCGCCGAATGGGGTGCCGACATCGCCGTCGGCGACGGACAGCCTCTGGGCATTCCGCTGAACTTCGGGGGACCCTACGTGGGCTTCCTTGCCTGCCGCAAGGACTATATGCGCAAGATGCCCGGGCGCATCGTCGGCCAGACCGAGGACGCCGAGGGACGGCGTTGCTTCGTGCTGACGCTGCAGGCCCGCGAGCAGCACATCCGCCGGGAGAAGGCGACCTCGAACATCTGCTCCAACCAGTCGCTGATGGCGCTGTGGTGCACCGTCTACCTGTCTCTCATGGGCCCCGAAGGCCTCAGGAGGGTCAACGAGCTGTGCTGGGAGCGTTCCCACTATCTGCGCGACGAACTTCTCAAGACCGGACTCTTCGAGCCCGTGGGCGAGGGTGAGTTCATCAAGGAGTTCGTGCTCAAGCCGCATTGCCCTGCCGACAGGCTCATGCACGCCCTGGCCGCCGCAGGCTATTTCGCCGCGCTTCCCGATGAAGACGGCAACGTGTGCTTCTGCGTGACCGAGAAGCACGGCAGAGAAGAAATGGATGCACTCGTGAAATGCGTGAAGGAGGCTGCCTTATGAGATACTACGACAAACTGATATTCGAACTTTCCAGACCCGGGAGGTCGGGTTTCTCTCTTCCGGAAGCGGAAGGCGGCATGCCCCGAGAGGGCAGGCTCTGGCGCTCGGCTCCGGCCGGACTGCCCGAGGTCAGCGAACCCGACGTGGTGCGGCACTACACCAACCTGAGCCAGATGAACTTCGGCGTCGACACCGGATTCTATCCTCTCGGCTCATGCACGATGAAATACAATCCCAAGATCAACGAGGAGATAGCCTCGATGCCCGGATTCACCGGCCAGCATCCGCTGCAGCCCGAGGAGAGCGTGCGCGGCACCAAGGCTGTCTACGAGGAGCTCGACCGCGCTCTGGCCGCGATAACCGGAATGAAGCATTTCACTTTCCGGCCCTGCGCCGGCGCCCACGGCGAACTTACCGGTCTGATGCTGATGAAGGAATATCATCTGGGCAGGGGAGACCTCGCCCGCACCAAGGTCATAGTGCCCGACAGCGCGCACGGGACCAATCCCGCTTCGGCGGCCTGCTGCGGCTACGAGATCGTGGTGGTCAAGTCCAATTCCGACGGCCTCGTGGACGTGGAGGCGCTCAAGCCCCTGCTCGGCCCCGACATCGCCGGAATCATGTTGACCAATCCCAACACCCTCGGACTCTTCGAGAAGGACATCAGGGAGATCGCCGCTCTCGTGCATGACTGCGGCGGCCTGCTCTACTACGACGGTGCCAACATGAACCCGCTCCTCGGAGTGGTTCGCCCCGGCGACATGGGCTTCGACATCCTTCACCTGAATCTCCACAAGACCTTCTCCACCCCTCATGGCGGCGGTGGTCCCGGCAGCGGTCCGGTGGGCGTCTCCGAGAGGGTTCTGCCGTATCTCGACGTGCCCAGGGTCAGCGGCTTCAACGGCAACTTCACCGTGATGCTGCGCGCCCTGGCCTACATCCTGATGCTCGGCCGGGAGAACATCCGCATGGCCGGCAGGCTGGCGACCCTCAATGCCAACTATGTCAAGGAGTCGCTCAAGGACTGCTACAAGCTGCCTGTCCCCTCGGTGTGCAAGCACGAATTCGTGTTCGACGGACTGCTGGAGCCCAACGGCACCACCACCCTAGACGTGGCCAAGCGCCTGCTGGACTACGGCTTCCATGCTCCCACGATATATTTCCCTCTGCTTTTCCACCAGGCCATCATGATTGAGCCGACCGAGACCGAGTCGCCCGAGACTCTCGACGCTTTCATCGACGTCATGAGGAAGATCGCCGTAGAGGCCAGGACGAACCCGGAGCTGCTGCACTCCGCACCGAGGACCGCGCCCATAGGCCGTCCTGACGAGACGAAGGCTGCAAGGCAGCCCATACTCAAATATGAGGCCTGAAGATGAAGAAAAGTCATAAGGGTCTTCTGATACTTGCCGTCCCTTTCGTGCTGGGCTTCCTCGCCGGTTATCTGGTCAGAGGAAGCCGCGGTGGGGACAGGATTGAAGTCCGGGCGGAAGCTCCGGCTGAGTCTGCAGCGCAGACTGGGGCCGAGGAGTGCGCGGAGTGCGCTGATGAGGCCGAGGCAGTGTTCGACGATGTCGACGGTCTCGGAGAGAAGCCGGAGAGGAAGGAAATCATCTACTATCGCGACAGGCTGCCTTATGCGAGGCTGTTCGCAGACCTCAACGAGGCCCATCTGAGGGTCGCGAGGCAGCTCGGGCTCCAGGAAATCCCCAAGACCAGGGAGGACTTCTCCCATAAGGGGCTTGTCCGCATCGAGGACAACGAGCATCTCGTGGTTGACGAGCTGCAGTATTCCATTCCGTATCTGACCGAAGGCGCCGCTGAGGAGCTTTACCGCATAGCCAGGGCTTTCAGCGATTCGCTGAAGTCGAAGAACTTGCTGGACTATAAGCTGGTTGTCTCGTCGCTGCTGCGTACCGAGGAGGACGTGGACCGTCTGCGCCGCAGCGGCAACCCCAACGCGAGCGATAACTCCGCCCACTGCTACGGCACCACCTTCGACATCACCTACACCCGCTACTACAGCGAGGATGAGTCGGAGGCCTTCATGCAGCCTTTCGAACTGACCAAGGTGCTGGGAGAGGTGCTTCTTGACGAGAAGAACGCGGCGCGCTGCCTTGTCAAGTACGAGAAGCAGGAGCACTGCTTCCACATCACCTCCTGCGTGAAGTAGCTTTTACATTTTTGCTGCTATCTGCTTCTCTATTGCGGTCTTTATGAAGGAGTTTATTGAAATTCCCTCCTGCCTGGCGAGGGATGCGACCAAACAGTGCGTTTTCGGGCTTATGCGGATGTTGAGGGAGCCCGAATAGTTCTTGCGTGGCTCTATCCCTTCGGCCTTGCAGTATTCGAGGTAGTCGTCAACGGCGTTGTGGAAAGCTTCTGTCAAGTCGTCGACACTTTTACCTTCGAAGTTGACAAGGCCGTCTATACCCTCGACTTTTCCGAAGAAAATCCTGTCTTTCTCGCTGAATGAAATGGTACCTATATACCCTTTGTATGACATTGTATTCATGGTATCGTTTTTTTATTCTTTAGTCAATGCTCCTGTTTCTTCAAGATATTGCAGTACCTGCTTCATCGCATAGCTTTTGACGATTTTGTCCGGATGCGGTTTGTGAAGCATGATAGGTCTGTTGCTGTCTTTTTTGAATATTATCCGCGAACCTGAAGTCTTTCCTTTGTTGTAAGGGAGATAGCCGAATAGTGCAAGCAGTCTTTCCATCTCGTCAAAGGTGAAATCTTTTGGTTGCTTCAGGAAGCGGCGGATCAGTTTTTCATCAGTGCCCATAAGTTTAGTTTTTGCAAATGTAACTAAAATTCAGTTGCATTTGCAAGGCGCGTTGAAAAATTTTCTAAAGGACTTCCAGGGTGTCGTCGCTGACGCGGAACTTGATTTCGCGTCCGGCGAAGTTCATTCCGTAGACGCGTTCGGGGTCGTGCTGGAATTGCGGGCGGGGGTCCTGGGCGAGTATCTCCTCCAGCGCCTTGAGCGTGGAGTCGTCGAACCTGTCACCGATGTCATCGGGGAAGACGACCTTGAGCGTCTTCCACCGGTGGTTGTCGACGAAGCCGCTGCGCACGCCGGCATGGCTGTCGGCGTATTCGACGTAGGGCTTGATGTCATATATCGGGGTGCCGTCGGCGAGGTCGGCTCCGGCGACTTCGATGCGGCAGCTCTGCAGGTCTATGCCGACTATCCTCACCGAGCTGAGGCCGAGCCCGTTGGGGCGGAAGGGGGAGCGGGAGGCGAACACGCCTATGCGCCGGTTCCCTCCGAGGCGCGGCGGCCTCACGGTGGCTTCGAATCCCTGCCGGCCGGGATTCGGGTTGAGGCTGAATCCCCATATCAGCCAGAGGTAGTCGAATTCCTCGAGGCCGCGCAGGGCGTCGGGCTGGTTGTACGGGGCGGCCAGCTCTATGGTTCCGCGCAGCGAGGCGGCCACTCCCGCCTGCCGGGGGATGCCGAACTTCTCCTTCAGCGGCGAACGGAATACTGCGATCGGTTCTATTGTCATTTTTCGTCCTTTACTGTCGGCTGATGTACTGCCTCCAGAGAGGCTAGCCGCCCGCGGCTGTGAGCGGGTGATATTTCGCAGCGGAGAGAAGAAATATCAATGAAGCGTAGCGGAACCTCGATGGAGGCAGTACATCAGCCGACAGTCATGTATTCATTGATTCAGCAAATGTTCAGGAGCGGTATGCCGGACAATATTAAATGGCGGCATGTGGCTGCCAGTCGGCTTATTCGGAAGGGACGGCGGAGGCAGTGGCGAGGTTGTCGGGCGCGTCGTAGCCGGCCACTTCGGCCATATATTTCTCATAGAGCGCGTTGAACTCCCTGAGATAGGCCGTGTCGAGAGGATCCGATGCGGGAGAGTCCAGCTTCAGCGGGTCTATCGGCCGCCCGTTCTCCCATATCCTGAAGTCGAGGTGCGGCCCGGTGGCCGTGCCGGTAGCTCCCACGTAGCCTATAAGCTGGCCCTGGGTGACCCGGCTTCCGACACGTATGCCCGACGCGAATTTAGAAAGGTGCATGTAGGAGCTCTCGTAGCCCATGTTGTGCTTGATCCCGATTCGGTTGCCGCCTCCCGTGGGGTCCCATCCACACTTGGTCACGGTTCCGTCGCCGATGGCTTGGACAGGGGTGCCCGTAGGCGCCGCATAGTCCACGGCCGTGTGCGGCTTGACCTTGCCGGTGACAGGGTGCCTGCGGCTGTAGGAGAAGCGGCTGCTTATGCGGTTATAT
>JADILW010000049.1 GCA_017695095.1 Candidatus Cryptobacteroides avistercoris
GACGGCCTGGATATCCATCTGGACATCCACATCGGCGTCGAGCAGGGCGGGCTCGCGGAGATAGACCACGGTCTCGGCATGATGTCCGGTCCAGTAGTTCGCCTCGTTGGCGATTGCGTCGGGATCTGCGAAGAAGCCTTCGTAGTCAAAGAGAGGAGTGATATAGCCCTCTCCGCTCCAGGACTCTCCCCACGCGAATTCGCCGACCTTGAACACTATCGGCGAGCCGGGCACAAAGAAGTTGTGGAGATACAGCTGCTCCTCGCTGTTGTCGAAGGTCATGGTCTGGGACTTGTCGATGTAATATTCCAAGCCGCCATTGGATGCCATGAACTCAGCGTCCGGAGTCACTCCCATGAAGCCGTTCTTGTTCATGTTGTAGGTGAACAGGTCGGTGACGAGATACCTAAGAGCGTTGCCGGCGGAGGTCACGCTCTCAGGAACCATGACATGAACCCTGAAACTGCCGTAGTCAGTCTCGACCACTGTCAGAGGTTCGGTGTAGTCCGTGGTGGTGAAGGTTGCGGTCAGAACTTCGTCGTAATACTCGTCCTCGACGGTCTTCGCAGCGAGGTATACGGTGTAGTTCGCATTTCCCTCAAGCCCGCTTACGGTGAACTCGTTGTCGCCGTCAACACAGGCGGCGACGGTTCCGGTTGCGAAAAGCACGTCAGGCACAGGTGCGGTTCCGGGCTCTTCGGAATAAACGGCCCAGGCATATTCACTTATGCGGCCGGTGTGGAGGTTGAGAACGGCTTCAGTGGCTCCGACTGTCGTCACCGAGAGTTCTGCTGTGGGGGGATCAGGAGTTTCGTCCAAAGGTTTGGCACATCCTGCAAGCATTCCGCCAAGAAGCACGAGACTGGTCGCGAGGGCGAAATACGTTGTGATTGGTTTACGCATAGATTATGGTTTTTAAATGGTTAAGCAATTGCCTGTACTACTAACCGTATAAGCGGTACATAACTAGCCTGGAAGCAAAAGTATGTATTCGAAATTTATTTTGCAAATTTTTCTCTTGTCGCAACTTGCTGACTTACAATGCGGCATGGCGACAGTTTCGTAAGTTGCAGTTCCGTTTTGCTTGCTATTCGGAACATTTCCGGCCGTTCTGGTTCAAGCTTTTCATATTTCGGCACATTTTTTTTAGCAATCTTGTATTTTTTATTGGATTTATACTGCGGCAGGCATATACGGCACGGGAGGCGGAAGATTTGGGGAAAGCCTCCCTTTGCCGCACATGCCTGCCGCCAATAATCCGACGGCGGTGCTTTACATGCCGCAGACGGGCATCCGGGGAATGCGTCCTTTGCCGCACATGCCTGCCGCTCATAATCCCGATAGCAGTGCAATGCACGCCACAGACGGGCGCCAACCGAAAAATCAGGGCTAAAGCGAGCTGTAGATGATCTGCCCGTCGCAGAGCACACAGCGCACGACGGACGAATCGGCCGAATAGACGTAGTTCGAAATCAGGTTGTGACAGGGCTGCATACGGCTCTGACCGAGGTCGACCAGCACCGCGTCGGCCAGCTTGCCCCTGGCTATCTCCCCGGCGTCGATTCCGAAGGCCTCGGCCCCGTTGACTGTCGCCCAGCGGAAAATCTCGGCGGCCGGCAGCAGCGCCGGGTCCCCGTTGACCTTGGCGAGCAGGGCTGCGAACTTCATCTCCTCCCGGAGGTCGAGGTTGTTGTTCGAGGACGCGCCGTCGGTGCCCAGGGTCAGGCGGCAGCCGGACTCGAGCGCGAGCTCGTAGGGGAAACGGCCGCTCCCTAGCTTCATGTTGGAGCAGGGGCAGTGCGACACCGTCACCCCGCGCTCCGCGAGTATCTTCCACTCTTCGGAGTCGACGTGGACGCAGTGGGCCGCGATCACGTCCGGCCCGAGGAAGCCCAGCGAGTCGAGATAGCGCACTGGAGTGGTTCCGTAGTCGCGTATGCAGTTTTCGACCTCGGTGCGGGTCTCCGCGAGGTGTATGTGCAGGCGCAGGCCGTTCTTTCTGGCGAACGCAGCCGAGCGCCTGAGTTTGTCCGGGCCGACGGTGTAGACCGAATGCGGCGCCATCACGAGCTGGATGCGGCCGCCGCTGGGATCCTTCCAGTCCCGGACGAACTGCATCTTCTGCTCCTCGACCGACTTGCTGTGGTTCTCCATCACGGTGATGCCTATGGCGGCACGCATGCCCGACTCGTCGACCGCCTTTATAGTCTCCTCGATGTCGAAGTACATGTCGGAGAAGAACACGCTGCCGGAGGAAAGCATCTCCTTGACGGCTATGTCGCTGCCGCGGCGTATGTCTTCGGGGCCCAGTTTGTCCTCGAAAGGCCAGACGTAGTCCTGCAGCCACTGCTCGAGGGGCATGTCGTCGGCGTACCCGCGCAGCAGGGTCATCGCGGCGTGGTTGTGGGTGTTGTAGAGCGCCGGCAGAATCGCCATGCCCTCAGCCTCCACCGTCTTGTCGGCCGGAGTGTCCGAGGGGGCGTCGAGGTCGGCGAAGCGTCCGTCGCTTATCAGGATGCTGCAGACCCTGCCTTCGTGGCTCACGTTCCTCAGCAGTATTGTGCGAGGTGCGCGGAAACTGTTCTCCAGATTCGCGCACTCGCGGAGCACGACTTCCGCCTGAGCGAGCATCTGGCGGCCCCTGGCGGTGAGTTCAACCCCGCCCCTGCTGCGGTAGAGCAGCCGAGTCCCCGCAAAACGCTCAAGTTCGGCTATGTTCTGGCTCACGGCGGGCTGTGACACCCCGAGAGCCCTGGCGGCGGCGGTGAAGCTGCCGAGTCTCGCCACTTCGGCGAAGACTTTCAGTCGGAAATCTTCTATCATATTCTACTTGCAAAATATCTTGACGAGTCTTCGAATTCTTCCTTCATCTGCCGGATCTCGTCGGCTGCGGCCTTCTCCCCGAAGAGTTCGAGCAGACGCAGACCGGCCTCCGCGGCGGAGTCGAAACCATATATGGAGGCATGAAGCCTCACGTCGGCCTTGATCGCATAGGGAAGCCCCTCTCCGGCCGCCGTGTCGAGATATGCCAGGGCGAAGGCCGCAAGGTCCGAAAGCTTCTCCTTCGGGAACCCGTCGTCGGCCAGGGCGCCGCCCAGCTGGAAACTGTAGATCCTGCCCAGATAATAGGCGGCGAGCGGAGAATCCCCCTCGTTCCAGGCAGTCTCAAGCATCTTGTAGAAATCCTGCCGTTCCAGGTTCTCGACATACGCTTCCGACTCACAGAGAAGGTCATCCGAGCTGCAGTAATAGTCGGTCATCGCCTTCTCGGCAAGCGCGTCGGGATCCGCGACGAAGCTCCCGAGCATCTCGCTCAGGTCGCTGAGGGAGGTGCCGTGCCTCTGCCCGAACATCCTGACGGCCTCGTCGGGCAGGTCGGCTGAACGCATCAGCGCCGCTATCTCCACGGCTGCCTTCGCGACTCCGTCTTCCATCAGCGAAGTCAGCCGGAGCACGCCTTCGGTCTCATCCAGGCCGCGCCTGACCAGCATGCACGCCGTTTCCACCTCTCCGAGCCGGTCGCCGGAGAGCGAATCGGCCTTCTCCCTGAAACCCAGGGCCTCGTCGTAGCGGCCTTCATACTCGGCGATGCTGCCGGCACGAAGCCATGCCCCGGCCGAACCGAGGCGTCCGCCAGCCCAGACGAACCAGTCCTTCGCCTGCTTGAAACGCACGTTGCCGTATTTCGGGAGGAAGGAGAGCAGGGCTATCTGCATGCCGCACTCTCCCCGACGGGGGTAGCGGCTGGCGGAGGCGGCCTTGTAGTACCAATGGACGGCATGGTCGGTCGCGCCGGAGCGGGAGAGCCCTGTCACCGAAGGCTCCGCGTCGCGGTAGAAGTCTCCGAGAGCCTCGCAAAGACGCAGGTCCCCGGATTCGGCCGCACGCTGCGGGCCGGAGATCAGGTCAAGCACTTCCCGGCTGCGGGCCGCATCGCCGTCCGCAGCAATACGCGCCGCATCCCAGACCTGCAGCAGCAGCCGGTCCTCCTCCCGTTCCTTCTCGATGATGAAAGCTTCGTCCCTCATGTCGCCGTCCGTTTACAATACAGGCATCTTCGGTCTCGCAGCCGGTGGTCCGGGGAGCTCGGAGATGCCTGACGGGCCTTTATCGCCAGAAATATCTATTCGTCGGGTGATATTGCTCCCATGGGGCAGGCGTCGGCGCAGGCGCCGCAGCTGATGCACACATCGGGATCGATTGAATAGACATCACCCTCCTTGATTGCTCCGGAAGGGCATTCGCTCTGACATGAACCACAAGCCACGCAGACGTCAGGATTGATTTTGTAAGCCATTTTTTTATCTTTTTAAGTTAAGCACAGGCAAAAGTACATAGTTAATTCCGAAATCTCAAATTTTTTCACGGCGATTGGCGGCGGTCCCGCTTTTGCAGATAAATCGGCGGTTTTTTGTAAATTTGCGGACGATATGAATACTTTGCTGACTTTTCTTCTGGCACTGGCTCTCAACGCTCCTTTCGAGATCGACAAGACCGTACACGACTTCGGAAAGGTGAGCCAGAAAGACGGCCCGGTGAGCTGCACCTTCACCATAACCAACACCGGGGAGGAGCCCCTCTCGATATTCGCCGTGGTGTCCAGCTGCGGCTGCACCGGCGCGACCTGGCCCCATGAGGCCATAGAGCCGGGCGAAAGCGGGGAGATTTCGGCCTCGTTCACCAACGACGAGGGCCCCTATCCCTTCGACAAGGTGCTCACGGTCTACACCTCGGCCCAGAAGAAGCCGATATTGTTGCATATGAAAGGAGTGGCGACGAAGTGATGGCAGAACTCAACTACACCGACGAAAACATAAAGACTCTCGAGGGCGTCGAACATATCCGGATGCGTCCGGGCATGTATATCGGCCGCCTCGGGGACGGAAAGAATCCGGAAGACGGCATCTACGTGATGCTCAAGGAGATAATCGACAACTCCATCGACGAGTTCGCGATGGGCTTCGGCAAGGAGATACGTATCACGATCGAGGACGGAAGGGTGTCGGTGCGCGACTTCGGCCGCGGAATCCCTCTGGACTCCCTGATCAGGGCGGTGAGCATACTCAACACCGGAGGAAAGTTCGACGACAAGGTGTTCAAGAAGTCGGTGGGGCTCAACGGAGTCGGCACCAAGGCGGTCAACGCCCTGTCCTCCGACTTCAAGGTCAGCTCGTTCAGGGATGGCCAGTGCTCCTGGGCCGAATTCGAGCGCGGAGTGCTCAAGGACAGCGGAAAGGCCGAGAGCAGGGAGAAGAACGGCACGCTGGTGAGCTTCACCCCCGACAGCCTGATGTTCGACGGCTATGCCTACGACATGAAGTTCGTGGAGAACATGGTCAAGAACTATTCCTATCTCAAGAAAGGCCTGACCCTGACCCTCAACGGGGTCTCTTACAGGTCCGAGAACGGACTGCTCGACCTCGTGAACGAGAACCTCAACGAAGAGCCGCTCTACCCTCCCATCCACATCGAGGGCGAGGACATCGAGATAGTGCTGAGCCATTGCAACGCCTACGGCGAGAACATAGCCTCCTTCGTCAACGGCCAGAACACCATCCACGGAGGAACGCATCTGGCGGCCTACAAGGAGGCCGTCGCGAAGACCCTCAAGGACTTCTTCAAGAAGAACTACGAACCCGCCGACTGCCGCCAGGGCATCATCGGCGCCATCAGCATACAGATCCAGGAACCCAACTTCGAGGGCCAGGCAAAGACCAAGCTGGGCTCCAACTACATGTGGGAGAAGCAGTATCAGGACGAGAACGGGGCGCTCAAGGTGGACATAGGCCCGACCATACGCTCCTACGTCAACGACTTCGTGTCGAAGAACCTCGACAACTACCTGCACATCCACCAGGAGATAGTGCCCGTGATCGAGGAGAAGATCAAGGCGTCGCAGCAGGAGCGCGAGGAGATCTCGGGCATCCAGAAGAAGGTGCGCGAGCGCAACCGGCGCAGCAGCGTCTACAACAAGAAGCTCAGGGACTGCCGCTTCCACTACAACGACAAGATAACGGCGAAGAACCAGGAGGACGTCGAGAACTCCTCCATCTTCATCACCGAGGGCGACTCCGCGAGCGGGACCATCACCAAGGCGCGCAACGCCAACTGCCAGGCCGTCTTCTCGCTCAGGGGAAAACCCATCAACTGCTATAAGGAGAGCCGCAAGAAGGTGGCCGAGAACGAGGAGCTCAACCTGCTCGTCTCCGCCCTCGGAATCGAGGACAACATCCAGAATCTGCGCTACAACAACATCATCGTGGCTACCGACGCCGACGACGACGGCATGCACATCAGGATGCTGGTGCTGACCTTCTTCATGAAGTACTACCCCGAACTCATACGCGACGGGCACGTGCACATCCTTCAGACTCCCCTGTTCCGCGTGCGCAACAAGAAGGAGACCCGCTACTGCTACAGCTCCGAAGAGAAGGCCAGGGCGGTGAGCCAGCTGAAGACCGGCGTCGAGATCACGAGGTTCAAGGGTCTGGGAGAAATCTCCGAAAACGAGTTCGTCCGCTTCATAGGCCCCGACATGCGCCTCGACGACGTGAGCATAGCCGACGGCGAGTCGATTTCGTCCATACTCGAATTCTACATGGGCGACAACACCCTCGACCGCCAGAACTTCATCCGCCGCAACCTGCGGAGCGAAGAGGAGCTCGAAGACATAAACATCTAGGCAATGAACTTCTACGGACTGGTAATGAAAATCTGGGGGTGGAAGGCTGACAGCGGCGCCGCTCCTGAAGAGAAATGCGTGATTCTGGGCGTGCCCCACACGAGCATCGCCGACTTCATCGTGTCCTATTTCTACTACAAGAGCCTGGGGCACACGGCCCACGTGATGATCAAGAAGGAGTTCTTCGTGGGTCCGCTCGGCTGGCTGCTGCGCAAGTTCGGGTGCATCCCGGTGGACAGGACCAGCGGGGCCACCGTGGTCAAGAGCGTGATATCCGAGATGGAGGCCGCTAAAGGCGAGTTCCACCTGTGCATCGCCCCGGAGGGCACCAGAAAGGCAGTGAAAAAGTGGAAGATGGGCTACCACACCATTGCAAAGGCACTCGACTGCCCTGTCTACCTCGGCTACTTCGACTGGGGGAAGAAGCGCGTGAGCATAGGCGAGCGCTTCATCTGCTCCGACGACGCCAAGGCCGACACCGCCCTGATACAGCAGAAATACGAGGCCCTTCACCTCACGGCGAGGCACCCGGAAGGGTATTGCACACATTGAAAATTCTTTCTATCTTTGCAACCCCTCGAAATGAGGGGTTATTCATTTAAAACAAACATAACAGAAATGATCAAACAGTACGAAACCGTTTTCATTGCAACTCCCGTTTTGTCTGAAGCCCAGATGAAGGAAGCGGTTGCCAAGTACACCAAGCTCATCACCGACAACGGAGGTGAGATCGTGTATCAGGAGGACTGGGGTCTCAAGCAGCTTGCATACCCCATCCAGCACAAGACCTCAGGATTCTACTACCTGATTGAGTTCAAGGCCGAGCCCGAGTTCGTGGCCACCCTCGAGACCCAGTACCATCGTGACGAGCGCATCCTCCGCTACCTCACCGTAGCCCTCGACAAGCACGCCGTCGCATACGCCGAGCACCGTCGCCAGACCCGTGCGGCCAAGGCTGCGGCTCCCAAGCCCGCTGCAGAGCCCGTAGAGGCCGCTCCCGCAGTTGCAGAGCCCGCCGCAGAGTCAGAGAACACAGAGAACGCAGAAGCATAAAGGAGGAAGCACCATGGCAAATTCATCCAACAACGAAATCCGTTATCTGAACCCTCCCACCGTAGAGGTTCGCAAGAAGAAGTACTGCCGTTTCAAGAAGGCGGGAATCAAATACGTGGACTACAAGGATCCCGAGTTCCTCAAGAAGTTCCTCAACGAGCAGGGCAAGATCCTCCCCCGCCGCATCACCGGAACCTCACTCAAGTTCCAGCGCAAAGTGGCTCAGGCAGTGAAGCGCGCGCGCTCACTCGCACTTCTCCCTTATGTAACTGACCTCCTTAAATAATTGAAGCGTTATGAAAATCATCCTTAAAAAAGAAGTTGCCAATCTCGGCGAGGCCGGAGATGTGGTGGAAGTAAAGACCGGTTACGCTCTCAATTATCTTGTACCTCAGGGCTACGCTTCAGTAGGAACCAAGTCTGCTCTCAAGCAGCACGAGGAGACTCTGCGCCAGAGGGCTCACAAAGAGGCCAAGCTCGTGGCTGACGCCGAGGCTCTCGCAGCCAGGATCAGCGCCGTGGAGATCAAGATCTCAGCCAAGGTCGGCGAGAACGGCAAGCTCTACGGTTCAGTCACCTCCGCCCAGGTTGCCGAGGTTCTCGCAGCAGCAGGCGTCGAGGTGGAGCGCAAGAACATCTCCGTTCCCGACATCAAGGAGCTCGGAGAGTTCGAGGGCAAGGTAAAGTGCTACAAGGGCGTATTCGCCGACATCAAGGTGAACGTCGTAGCCGCCGAGTAGTATTCCCGGCTCCTTCCGGAGCAGAATGCAGCATACTGGAACCGACCCGCCGGGGTCGGTTTCTTTTTGTATTTTTGCACGATGGAAATTTCTCTCGACAGGAAGACCGGCCTCGGGCCGCTGGTGTGCTGCAAGCCGGAGCTGCTGGTTCTCGGCTCGCTTCCCGGCGACAGGTCGCTCGCTCTCCAGGAGTACTACGGACACCCGCAGAACCGCTTCTGGAAGGTCATCGCCGCCCTGAACGGAGAAGCCTGCCCTGCGGGCTACGAAGAGAAGAAGGCGCTTCTCGCACGCTGCCGCACGGCGCTCTGGGACGTGTACCGTGCCGCAAGCAGGCCCGGCAGCATGGATTCCGACATCAGGATGGGAGAGTTCAACGATATCGCAAGGCTGCTGAGGCTTCACCCGGGCATAAGGACCGTCGCCCTGAACGGCAGCACCGCCGCAAAGGCCTTCGATTCCTATCTGAAAACCCTGGACGCCGACTCCCGCGCAGCCTTCGCCCGGCTCAAGCTGCTCCGCATGCCCAGCACGAGTCCGGCGAACGCGCGCTGGACCATGGAGAAACTGGTCGCGGCCTGGAGGGAGGCCCTGCCGGCAGAAAAAAAGTCCCCGGAGGAAACTCCTTCGGGGACTTCCGAGGTGCGTAGCGGAATCGAACCACTGTAACAGGTTTTGCAGACCTGTGCCTGACCACTCGGCCAACGCACCGTTCAAGGACTGCAAATATAGGAAAAATTTCTTAATTTTGAAAAATCAGAAGAACTGTAGGAAAAATATGATACGCAACATCATCTTCGACTTCGGTTCCGTGCTCGTCGACTGGAACCCCGAGCTTCTCTACAGACCGTATTTCAACGACAAGGCCCGCATGGACATGTTCCTCACCGAAATCTGCCCCCACTCCTGGAACGTACAGGCCGATGAAGGCCGCAGCACCGCTGAAATCACCGAAGAGAGGGTGGCCATGTTCCCCGAATGGGAGGAGGAGATACGTATGTATTACGGACGCTGGGTCGAGATGATGGGAGACCAGATTCCCGGAATGCAGGAGGTCGTGGAAGACCTCAGACGCCGCGGCTTCAGGCTCTACGGACTCTCCAACTGGTCGGCCGAAACCTTCTACCTCGTGCGCCACGACTACCCCGTGTTCAGCCTGCTCGACGGCTTCATCATCTCGGGAGAGGTCAAGTGCGCGAAACCGGACCCCGGAATCTACCGGACCCTGCTCAGGCACTTCGACCTGAAGCCGGAGGAATGTCTGTTCATCGACGACAATCCGGCCAACGTAGCCGCCGGCGAGGCGGAAGGAATCAGGGGGACGGTCTTCACTTCAGCGGAGCAGCTGAAGCGGGTGCTGGCGGAAGTTCTGCCAGAATAGTCTCGCAGGCGCGCACTATCTGCCCGGGCGACACCAGCACCTTCGCGTCGAGAGGCAGGAAGACGTCGATGCGCGAACCGAACTTGATGATGCCGCACTGCTCGCCCGCCCTGGCCTCTTTCTCCCTGCCGGCATAATTCACGATGCGGCGCGCGAAACCTCCGGCAATCTGCTTGAAGAGCAGCTCATTGCCGTCTTCGGTGATGATGCAGGTGCAGGTATGCTCGTTCTCCAGCGAAGCCTTGGGCTTGAACGCCAGGAAATGCTCTCCGGGATAATATCTGTAGTGGCTGACCCTGCCGTCGACGGGCCAGAAATTGGCGTGCACGTCGAAGAAGTTCATATACACCGACACCTGAAGGCAGTCGCGCTTCAGGTATTCGCTCTCGAAGGCGCGCTCCACGATGACCACCTTCCCGTCGGCCACCGAGCTCACCTCGCGGCCGTTGCCGCAGCGTCTGCGCTTCGGCACGCGGAAGAAGCAGGTCTGCCACACGCACACCCACACCAGGCCGGCCGACAGTGGCCAGCTGAGCCAGAGCAGATGTACATAGCGCAGCAGCACGAAGATCGCAGCGGCGCAGCCGAGGTAGAATCCGGCGATTATTCCGTATGAATTGCGGTCTATCTTCACGAGAACGACTTGATAAAACCGGCGAGGGCCGCCAGTGCCATGATGAGCACCAGCGCCCCAAGCCAGCGTTTGGTAGATTTTCTGACTCCTCCTGTGGCGGAATTCGCTTTCATCGGCAGGAATCTGCGGCTACGATGCCGTAGCGGCTTCGATCTTCTTGAGCATGGCGAACATGATGAGGCCCGCGATCACGCAGAGCGCCATGAGTATCGCCCAGTTGGCCCAGAGCGGGACGTTCATCCAGAGCAGTCCGGGGATGGAGCTCAGATAGTTGCCCACCGCGGTGGCCGCGAACCAGAGACCCATCATGAGGCCCTTGTACTTGGGAGGAGCCACCTTGGAGACGAAGGAGATTCCCATAGGGCTGAGCAGCAGCTCGGCGAAGGTCAGCACGAGATAGGTGCCCATGAGATAGGTGGGAACCACGGGGTCGGGCGACACTGTGCCCTGGAGCTCTGCGGGCGAGGCCTGTCCGAGCGAGCCGGATATCATGATGAGGTAGCCGAGAGCGGCTATGAACATGCCTATTCCTATCTTCTTGGGGGCCGAAGGCTCGAGTCCGTTGGGATGTGCCTTGGTCTTCTTTGCGGCCAGCGAGCTGAACAGCGCTATCGAGAGCGGGGTCAGGAACACCACGAAGAAGGGGTTGAACTGCTGGAAGAGCTGGGGCTGGATGTCGAGCCTCGCGGGCATGCCGGTGTAGATGGCGTAGGCGCCGCCCCAGAGCAGTATCGTCACGGCCCCGCAGCCTATCTTGCCGAGAGGCTTATCTGACTGGAAGGTTCCGAACAGGGTGTAGATGGACACGGCGATCAATGCGAGTATCCAGATGTTGAAGCCCATGCGCGTCCAGCCTTCGGCGTAGCTCTGGGTGTAGTCACGCGCGAACCAGGTCAGCGACTGTCCGTTCTGGTGGAAGGCCATCCAGAAGAAGATCACCACGGCGAACACGAGGCAGAGAGCCACGACGCGCTCCTTGGTCTGCTTCGGGGAGAGCTCCTCCACATGCACGGTTCCGCCGGAGGCGGCTGCCTGCTTGGCGTTCACGTCGGCATGCCTGAACCAGCCGCGGCAGGCGAAGTAGATGCACACTGAGACTATCAGCGACACGCAGGCCACCGCGAATCCCATGTTGTATGACGAAGAAAGGTTCTCGATATAGTAGCTGCAGAAGTCGGCGGTCGGCATCGACGCGACTTCGGGGGTCATCAGCGACTGGAGTTCGCTCAGGTGCGCGCTGTTGGCGGCGGTGATGGTGCCGTCGAGATACTGGTGCGCGAGCGCCGGGATGTCGGCCTTGTAGATGAGCCCCGCGTTGGACAGGAACTTGTTGGTGATGGCCGTGGCTGCCGAAGGTGCGAACATCGCGCCGATGTTGATGGCCATGTAGAACAGGCTGAACGCGGCGTCGCGGCGCGAAGAGTACTTCGGGTCATCGTAGAGATTGCCCACGAGCACCTGCAGGTTGCCCTTGAACAGGCCGGTGCCCACCGAAATGAGCAGCAGGGCGCCCATCATCAGGGCTATGCCGAAGAAGTTGTCGCCGGTGGGGACAGCGAGCGCAAGGTATCCGAGGAACATCACGGAGATTCCGACGACCACGCACTTGCCGTAGCCTATCCTGTCGGCGAGCCATCCGCCCACGACGGGCATGAAGTAGACTGCTGCGAGGAAAATTGAGTAAATCTGGCTTGACACCGCCTGGTCCCAGCCGAACTTGGCCTGGAGGAACAGCATGAAGATGGCAAGCATGGTGTAGTATCCGAAGCGCTCGCCGGTGTTGGCAAGCGCAAGCGCATACAGACCTTTTGGTTGACCTTTGAACATATAGCGGATTATTTAAAGTTCATTCCCGGCCGCCGCCGCGCGGAAGCCCGAATTACAAATTAAATAAAATCTCGGCATTGATACAAGTTTTATGCGTTTGTCGCCAATGTTAAAATTTAATATATTTGTAGTATCATGGATAAAACGGGGAAAATAGGAAGCACGGTGCTGCATGTCCTGACATGGCCGCTGTCCCGGCTTCCTCTGGGTTTCCACCGGGCCTGCGGCCGCTTCATCGGCCGGTTGGCCGGCCGGGTCGTCTCCTACCGCCGCGACGTGGTGATGACGAACCTCGCCCGCTGTTTCCCCGGAATGCGCTACGACGAGCTGACGGCGACCTGCAACCGCTTCTACGCCCATCTGGGCAAGGTGTTCACCGAGGCGCTGTGGTTCGGGGGCTGCACCGACCCCCAGAGGCTCGTGCGCAGCCGCATCGTGACCCTGACGAACCCGGAAGTCGTCAACCGCCTCCACGAACTCGGCAGGAGCGTGATCGTGCTGAGTTCCCACTGCGGGAACTGGGAACTCTACGGCGGCATCGTGAGCTACCCCCGTCCCGAAAGGCTGGCCTATCCCGAAAACGACATCTGCGTGGTGTACCGCCGGCAGTCCAGCCCCGTCTGGGACAGCTTCCTGAGCCGCAACCGCATCGCGCCGGTGGTGGACAAGGGCCACTACGACGGGATGGTGGAGTCCTTCAGCATAATGCGCTACGTGCTGAAGCACCGCGGGACGCAGAAGATGTATATCTTCCTCAACGACCAGTACCCCTACACCGCCAAGTCCAAGGTCGGCGTGAGGTTCATGGGCCAGGACACCTGGGCCATGGACGCGGCCGAGCATCTGGCCCGCCGCATGGGGTTCGCGGTGGTCTACCTGAGCTTCCGCGAGAAGGATGACGGCAGCTATGAAATGAGCTTCACCCCGCTCTGCGACGACGCCTCAGCCGTGCCGGAGGGTGAGATATTCCACAGATACTTCGAACTGCTGGAGCAGGACCTCAGGCTGCAGCCGTGGAACTACCTGTGGACCCACAAGCGCTGGAAATGACGAAAACTGACCATACTAATCAATAAAGACATGACCATCAAAGACCTTCAACCTTCCGTAGTCTGGAACAACTTCTACGGACTTACCCGCTGCCCCAGGCCTTCCAAGCACGAAGAGGCGGCACGTGAATACATCCTCAAATGGGCCGAGGAGCGCGGCATCGACGCCCGCGCCGACGAGACCGGCAACGTGATCATCCGCGTGCCCGCCACCCCCGGCTACGAGAACCGCAAGGGAGTGATACTCCAGGTGCACATGGACATGGTGCCCCAGAAGACCGCCGACAAGGTGCATGACTTCCTCACCGACCCCATCGAGACAATCATCGACGGCGACTGGGTGACCGCCGACAGGACCACCCTCGGAGCCGACAACGGAATGGGAGTCGCCCTCGCGATGGCGGTGGCCGAGTCCAAGGACCTCAGGCACGGACCCGTCGAGATTCTCGTGACCTATGACGAGGAGACCGGAATGACCGGGGCCAAGGCTCTGAAGCCCGGAATGCTGGAGGGCGACCTGCTGCTCAACCTCGACTCCGAGGACGAGGAGGAACTCTGCATAGGCTGCGCCGGCGGACTTGACGCAGTGGCCGACTTCAAGTACAAGACCTTTAAGACCCAGGCGGGCTACGTAGGCTACAGACTGAACGTGAAAGGCCTCTCCGGCGGACACTCCGGCATGGACATCTCCCTCTACAGGGCCAACGCCAACAAGGTGCTCGCCAACGCCCTGATTCCCGTGATGGAGAAATACGCCGTCAAGCTCGTCTCCTTCAACGGAGGCAGCCTGCGCAACGCCATCCCCTTCGAGGGAGAGGCCGAGATCGCGGTACCCGCCGAGAGAGCCGCAGCCGTGGTCCGCGCCGTGAAGAAGAACTTCGCCGAAGTCACCGCAAGATACAAGGAGAGCGACCCCGGGATGAAGTGCTCCATCGAGAGAACCCGCAAGCCCGCTGCCGAATACATCGAGGAGGGAGTCGCGCTGAACGCAATGAAGGCCATCTCCGCCTGCCCTTCCAACGTGATCCGCATGAGCCAGAGCATGCCCGGCCTCACCGAGACCTCCATCAACCTCGCGGTGGTGAGGACAGGACGCGGACACCTCAAGGTGGCCTCCCTGCTCAGGAGCGCCGTGGATGAGTCCAAGGCCGAACTTGCCAGCCGAGTAAGGTACATCTTCGAGTTCGCCGGCGCCGACGTCAAGTTCAGCGGAGGATACAGCGGATGGATACCCAAGCCCGACACTCCGATGATCGCGATGATCGACGGCATCCACCGCAAGCTCTTCGGAAAACCGATGAACATAATGGCCACCCACGGAGGTCTCGAATGCGCCCTGCTCGGAGCGAAATACCCCCACTGGCAGATGGTTTCCATGGGCCCCACCGTGCTCTACCCCCACTCCCCCGACGAGAAGGTGAACATCCCTTCAGTACAGCATGTGTGGGAGCTGCTCAAGGCAGTGCTCGAGGCCATTCCAGAGAAATAGGAATGACCGGGCGGACCAGAGAACAGCTCATGGCGTGGGCCGAGAAATACAACGACCCCGCCTGGTTCGAGAACGACCCCATAGCCTTCCCCCGGGAGTTCGTCCGCAGGGGCGCTGGGCTTCAGGATATCGAGGTGGCGGCAGTCTTTGCCGCCCACTTCGCCTGGGGGCGCCGCTCGATGATAGTGAGGGACTGCGAACGGCTGTTAGACTTCATGGAATGGAAGCCCTACGACTACGTGATGTCCGGCGACTGGAGAGACGACCCAGTCAGCATCCACCGCACCGTCAAGTGGTCGGACACCGCGGCGATCTGCAGCCGCCTCAGGGACTGGTACCTGCAGTCCGGCTCTCTCGAAAGCCTCGGGACCGAGGGCCTCAGGGAGAGGATATACGGACAGAAGCCTGACCGCAGTGCTCCGAACAAGAAGATCAACATGCTCCGCAGGTGGATGGTCCGCAACGACGGAAAGGTGGACCTGGGCCTCTGGAGCCACAGCTCCCCCGCGGAGCTCATAATACCGCTCGACGTCCACGTCCATGACCAGGCCCTGGCCCTGGGGCTCACCTCCAGGAGGCAGAAGGACATCGCGACGGCGGCGGAGATCACCGACAGCTTCAGGGACATTTTCCCTGGCGACCCCGCCAAGGGGGACTTTGCACTTTTCGGATACGGAATAGACAATGCCTAATCTGTACATAATATCTGGATGCAACGGCTCCGGCAAGACCACGGCTTCCTACACCCTGCTGCCGGACCTGCTGGACTGCAGGCAGTTCGTCAACTCCGACGAATTCGCCAAGAGCCTCTCGCCCTTCGACCCCGCCGCGGCGTCGATCACGGCGAGCCGCTACATGATGATGAAGGTCAACTACATGCTCGGGCGCTACGAGGACTTCAGCATAGAGACCACGCTCGCCACCCGCTCCCTCGTGAAGATAATCGAGGAGGCGCAGTCGGTGGGCTACGAGGTCACCATACTCTACTTCTGGCTGAACTCCCCCGAGCTGGCCGTCCGCAGGGTGAAGGCTCGCGTGGCCGCAGGAGGCCACGACATTCCGGAGAACGTGATCCGGCGCCGCTACGTGATGGGGCTCAAATATTTCTTCGAGACCTACAAGCCTCTCTGCGACCACTGGGTCCTTGCCGACAACTCCAAGTCGCCCTTCACGGTGGTGGCCAGGGGGAGCAAGCACCTGAGCTACATTATAGACAACGAAAAGTTCCACACCATCTGGAACATAGTATATCCGAATGAAGAATATTGAAAGATTCGCAGTCACCGAAGACCAGCTCCGCGCCCTCGTGGCCGAAGGTCTGAAGGACGGCGGAGACTGGTGCGACCTCTATTTCGAGGACACGGTCTACAACGACTTCCTGCTGCGGGACTCCGAGGTGAGCTCGGCCGGCTACCATGTCGACCGGGGCTGCGGAATCCGCGTGCTCAAGGGCGAGAAGACCGGTTACGCCTACGCCGAAAGCACCGCCTACGAAGACCTGGTGCGCGCCGCCCGGACCGCAGCGTCCATAGCCTCTGTGGCTTCGGCCAAGGCCCAGCCGCCGTTCCGCAGCATGTCGTCCGCCCAGGTGCGCCCGAACGACTGCTACCCGGTCAGGCTCAGCTGGGACAGTTTCGACTGCGGCGGCTTCGCGCCCTTCCTCAAGGGCATCGAGGCCGGCATACGCAGCCGCGAGAGCCGCACCCTGAAGGTGATAGCGATGCTCTCGTGGTCGATGAGCGAGATACTGATGTACAACTCCCTCGGGGAGCTGACCACCGACAGCCGCCCGCTCGGCAGCATTTCCGTCCAGGCCGTCTTCCGGCAGGGAGGACGCACCGAGATGGTGAACGTGTCGCGCAGCCTGCGCACCGGAGCCGAGCTGATCTGCCCTGAGGTGGCCGAAGACCTGATCAGCCGCGCAGTGGGCGGGGTCGACCGCCTCTTCGAGGCGCGCCGTCCGAAAGGCGGGCAGATGCCCGTGGTGATGGGCGCCGGCGCCTCGGGGATACTGCTCCACGAAGCCATGGGGCACGCATTCGAAGCCGACTTCAACCGCAAGGGGCAGTCGGTGTTCGCAGGGAAGACAGGCACGCGCATCTGCCGCAAGGGCATCAACATAATCGACGACGGCACTCTTCCCGCCAGCCGCGGGTCATGCAACTACGACGACGAGGGCGTGCCCGGGCAGAAGACCTACATGGTCACCGACGGCATCCTGACCTCCTACCTGCACGACCGCATCAGCGCATGGAGCTGCGGAGTGCCGCCCACGGGCAACGGCCGCCGGGAGTCCTTCCGCTACAACCCCATCCCCCGCATGCGCGCGACCTATATGGAAAGCGGCTGCGACGGCAGCCTCGACGACCTCATCGCTTCGGTCAGGCAGGGCATCTTCGTGGACCAGTTCGCCAACGGGCAGGTGAAGATAGGCGAAGGCGACTTCACCTTCTACGTCAAGAGCGGCGCGCTCATCGAGAACGGCAGGCTCACGATGCCTGTCAAGGACATCAACATCATAGGCAACGGACCTCAGGCTCTCGCCGACATCGAGGCGGTGGCCGGCGACCTCCGTATCGACGAAAGCACCTGGACCTGCGGGAAGGAGCAGAGCGTGGCGGTGTCGTGCGGCATCCCTTCGGTGCTGATAGGCAGGCTGACGGTGGGAGGAGAATAAACTTTACGGAAATGATCAGCAACAGTGAAACAGAAATAGTCAGCAGGGCTCTCCAGACCGCACTCGACGCCGGAGCGCAGAAAGCCCGCATCACATACTCCAAGAGCGACGAGGAGCTGGTGGCCACGCTCAACGGCGAGGTGGACAAGGTCACCCGCTGCACCGACAGGTCGCTGAGCATCGCGCTCTTCGCCGACGGACACTACGGCAGCTTCTCCACCAACAACGTGGAGCCCGCCGCCCTCGACGCATTCATACGCAAGGCCGTGGACATCGTGCGCAAGATCGCCCCCGACCCCTGCCGCGACCTGCCCGACCCGCAGCGCTGCTGCCACGACGCCCTCACCGGACTGGAGCTGGGGCTGACCGACCCGGCAAGGGAGAGCGTCACTCCGGAACAGCGTATACGCGCGGCCCTCGACGCCTCTGTGTTCAACAGGCGGAACGAACTGCCCGGAGGATGCACGCTGATCTCCGAGGAGGGCGAGTATTCCGACAGCATCTACGAGACCCTGCTGATGGACAGCAACGGGCTCTGCTGCCGGCACAGCGAGACATCCTTCGACTACGGTGTGGAGACCACCGTCGAGGCCGGAGGCGAGAAATACAGCGGCTACTGGTGGGATTCGTCGTCGCATGCCGCAGACGGGGACCACTCCCGCTGCGGCCGTGAGGCTCTGAGGAAGGCTGCGGCGCAGATAGGTTCGGAGCCCGCCGGAAGCGGCAGATACAACATGGTGGTCGACAGCGAGGTGGCCTCGAAGCTGGTCTCTCCCCTGCTTCACGCCCTCAACGCATTCTCCCTGCAGCAGAACAACTCCTTCCTGACCGGAAGCCTCGGAAAAAAGATGTTCCCGGAGGGGATGACCCTCATGGACTTTCCGCGAATCCCCGGCCAGACCTGCTCTAAATATTTCGACTCCGAAGGCGTGGCCACCGCCGACGCCCCCATAATCGAGGAGGGCGTGGTGCGGGAATACTTCGTGAACAGCTACATGTCGCTCAAGATGGGCGTCGCACCCACGGTCGAAGCGGCCACGCGGCCGAAGCTCATGCCGTGGAAAGGCTCAGGAATGCGCCACGACGGCATTCTCAGGCTATGCGGCGACGGAATACTGGTGACCGACTTCAACGGCGGCAACTGCAACCAGGCCACCGGCGACTTCTCCTACGGCATCGAGGGCTTCCTGTTCAGAAACGGAGAGATCGTCAGGCCGGTGAGCGGCATGCTGGTGACCGGAAATTTCCTGAAACTGTGGGACGGGCTGATCGCCGCCGGCGACGACGCACGCCCCTGCATGTCGAAACTCATCCCCACCGTCGGCTTCGCCGGGGTGGATTTCAGCGGGTAGTCTGAAATTATTTCTACCTTAGCAGCCGGAAATGAACATTCAATAAAAAGACACAAGGATATGAAAGTTGAAAAGAACAAGGTCGTGGCCGTGAGCTACGAGCTGGAAGTGGAAGGACAGATAGCCGACAAGTCGGCGGCTGACAGGCCTCTTGAATACATACACGGCACCGGGATGCTGCTGCCCAAGTTCGAGGCCAATCTCGAGGGGAAGGAGCCCGGCGACAGCTTCGGCTTCACCCTGACGCCCGAGGAAGGCTACGGCGAATATGACGAGCGCTACAAGGTCGAAGTGCCCCTCAGCGCCTTCGAGGTAAACGGAGAGGTGCGCAAGGACCTTCTGGTCCCCGGCAGGGTGATACCCATGTTCAACTCAGAGGGACAGGTGGTCCAGGGGAAGGTCGAGAAGGTCGGCGACGAGGCCGTGACCATGGATTTCAACCATCCCATGGCCGGAAAGACGCTTAACTTCAGCGGCAAGGTCGAAAGCGTGCGCTCCGCGACCGAGAAGGAGCTCACCGAGGGCCTGCACGGAGAATATCTGCCGAATGAGGGCTGCCACTGCGGCGGCGACTGCGGCGGAGAAGGATGCGGAGAAGGAGGATGCTGCGGACACGGCGACGGCGAAGGCTGCGGCCATGAGGGCCACGGCAACGGATCCAAGTCCTGAGCCCGGCTCAGGCAGCTGAACCCGCCCGCCGATGCGCACCGCCGTCGTCATACTCAACTGGAACACGAAGAACTACCTCCGCCGCTTCCTGCCTCCCCTGCTGGACAGCCTGAAAGGACTGGACGCCGGGGTGGTGGTCGCCGACAACGCCAGCGGCGACGGTTCGCGCGAGCTGCTCGAAGAGGAGTTCCCCGACGTGACGCGCATCGAGTTCGACGAGAACCTGGGCTTCACCGGCGGCTACGACAAGGCCGTAGCGC
>JADILW010000050.1 GCA_017695095.1 Candidatus Cryptobacteroides avistercoris
AGATATTCTCGACGAAGAAATCCCCGAAGCTGTCCCATTTGAGCACGAGCGCCGTCACGAAGATCACCCCCACCGCGAGCAGGTCCCACGCGCGCTCGCAGACTATGGTGCCGAGAGCCTTGTCGTAGCCCATCCGCCTGGAGGAGATGTAGGCGCAGCGAACGAACTCACCGGCGCCCGGCAGCACCACGTTGGTCATGTTGCCCACGTTGGCCGCATCCCAGGCGTCGGCCCTGCGCACTCCGGGGTCGAGCGGCAGCATCATCGCCCTCCAGCGCTCCTCGCGGATCACGAGAGCGGCGAGCGACACCGCCACGAACAGCAGGGCATAGCCCCAGCGCGTCTCCCTGAGGCCGTCGGTGAAGGCCGCCCAGTCGATGCCGCGGAGCGCGAAATACACCAGCACCCCCGCAAGCGCGAGGGAAAGCAGGTATTTTATGACTCTGGTGACCTTGCTGTTCATCGCCGGCTGCGCTTTGCTGCGCGCAGTTCGCGAAGTTACGATAATTTATGCTAAATTTGCAATCTTATGAAATCTATACTTGGCATAGGCAACGCCCTCACCGACATCCTCGCCGTCCTTCCCGACGACAGCCTTCTCAACACCTTCCACCTTCCGAAAGGAAGCATGCAGCACGTCGACATGGAGACGGGCGACGGCATCTGGGCGGCGCTCAAGCCTCTCGGGGTCAAGTACGTGGCCGGCGGCTCCGCGGCCAACACCATCACCTGCACAGCCATACTCGGCATGCCCTCCGGCTTCATCGGCAAGATAGGCGACGACGAGCTGGGCGAACTGTTCAAGAGCGACCAGGAACAGTACGGGGTCAGGACGCGGCTGCTGAAGAGCCCCCGCTCGAGCGGGCGCTCGATGGTGTTCGTGAGCGGAGGCAACGCCGAACGCACCTTCGCGGTGTATCTCGGCGCTGCGCTCGACCTGGTGCCCGAGGACCTCAGGCCCGAATGGTTCGAGGGCTACGACTACTTCCACATCGAAGGCTACCTCGTGCAGAACCAGGGCCTTGTGCGCAGGGCGGTGGAGTACGCCCGCAGGGCAGGATGCATCATCTCCATCGACATGGCCTCCTACAACGTGGTCGAGTCCAACCAGACCTTCCTGCACGACATCGTGGAGAAATACGTTGACATAGTCTTCGCCAACGAGACCGAGGCCCGGTCGTTCACCAAGATTTCCGACCCCAGGGCCGCGCTTGACGAGATAGCGAAGATGTGCAGCATCGCAGTGGTCAAGGTGGGCAAGGACGGCAGCTGGGTCAAGGCCGGGGACGAATGCCATTTCATCGAGGCATGGCCGGCCGACACGATCGACGCCACCGGCGCCGGCGACACCTATGCCGCAGGTTTCCTCTACGCGCATTCTCTCGGCCTGCCTCTCAAGGTCTGCGGCGAGGCCGGTTCGATAATAGCCGCCAAGGTGGTCGAGGTCATCGGGACCAAGATCGACATCCCCCGCTGGAAGATAGCCAAGCGGGAGCTCCGCGAGCTTATCGCTGCGGCGGCTCAGAAGTGAAATTTACTTGAAATCAAATGACGACGTCTCTTAAGAAGTATCTTCTTGTCTGCCTCAAGGGCATAGGCATGGGTGCGGCCGATGTGATTCCCGGAGTGTCCGGGGGCACCATCGCCTTCATGACCGGAATCTACGAGGAGCTCGTGGGTTCCATCAACAACATCAACGGAGCCGCAGTGAAACTGCTGTTCAAGGGCCGCTTCCGCGAATTCTGGAAGCACATCAACGGAACTTTCCTGGTTTCGCTGATTGCAGGCATCCTTATCAGCATCATGTCGCTGGCGAAACTCATGACCTATCTGCTGAGTCACCTGCCCGTTCCGACCTGGGCCTTCTTCTTCGGCCTCATAGTCGCCTCTTCAGTGTTCATCCTCAGGGACATCAAGGGCTGGAAACTCAAGGACGGCGTAATGCTGTTCCTGGGCGTCATACTCGGCGTGGTGGTCTGCACGCTTTCTCCCACCGAAACTCCGGACGCCCTGTGGTTCATCTTCCTGTCGGGAGCCATCGCAATCTGCGCGATGATTCTTCCCGGCATCAGCGGCAGCTTCATACTGCTGATTCTCGGCAAATACGAGTTCATGCTCTCCACTCTCACCAAGATTCTTTCGGGCGACGGCGTGCTGCTGGATTTCGCGGTGCTGGTGATCTTCGTGCTGGGTGCCCTGGTCGGCATTCTGGCGTTCTCGAGGTTCCTGCACTGGCTGCTGGCGCGCTACCACAGGTCCACCCTGCTGGTTCTGGCCGGCTTCATCATCGGCTCGCTGGTGAAGGTGTGGCCCTGGAGCGACATGGCCGTGGTGCGCGAGGCCCAGCTGCTGCGCATCGGCTCCCTGGCCGAGATTGACCTGCAGATTCCCGCCGCAGTGATCTTCTGCCTTGTCGGCGCCGCCCTGGTGACCATCCTCGAACTCCTCGCCCTCCGCAAGGAGAAGGAATAACCCAGCCGTTCCGCCAGATTTGCAAACAGAAGTTCAGCCGGATTTGCAATCTGGCTGAACTTTTGTGGCAGATTTGCAATCTGCCGCCCTGCCTCTGCCGCTGACGGAGCTCGCCCTCCGGCAGTAAGAACCACCGCGCAGCCCTATACTGCCGGCAGGCCGACACCGCCGCGGCTCATTGCAGAAGATTTGAAAATCTCAGAACCTGAATCCGATGTAGATCAGCG
>JADILW010000051.1 GCA_017695095.1 Candidatus Cryptobacteroides avistercoris
TCCGCCGACCACGCAGGTGCGGCGGCCGACATGGATGGGTGTCCGGTAGTCCTGCCTGTAGGCGTTCATGAGGTTGTTGCGCGTCAGGAACTCGTTGGCCGAGAAGACGCCGCAGAGGTTCTCCCCGGGTATGCCCATGAACTTGGGCGTTCCCGCGCCCGTGCCGATGAACACCGCCGAATATCCTTTCTCGTCCAGCAGTTCGTCCACGGTCACGGTGCGGCCGACCAGCACGTCGGTCTCTATCTTCACTCCCAGCTTCCGGACATCTTCGATTTCGCGGGCGAGCACCTTCTCCTTGGGGAGCCTGAACTCGGGGATGCCGTAGACCAGCACTCCGCCCGGCTTGTGAAGCGCCTCGAAGACCGTCACGTCGTAGCCGAGCTTGGCAAGGTCGCAGGCGCATGCCAGTCCGGCGGGGCCGGAGCCTACGATGGCGACCTTCATGCCGTTCGGGGCGGCCTTGGCGGGTTCTTCGGCGGAGCCTCCGTTTTCACGCATATAGTCGGCGACGAAGCGCTCCAACTTGCCTATCGCGACCGGTTCGCCCTTGACCCCAAGTATGCAGCCGCCCTCGCACTGGGTCTCCTGGGGGCACACGCGGCCGCACACGGCGGGCAGCGAGGAATCCCTGGCGATCACCTCAGCTGCTCCGCGCACGTCGCCTCCGGCAAGCCTGGCGATGAAGTCGGGAATCTGCAGGTTCACAGGGCATGCGGCCACGCAGCGCGGGTTCTTGCAGTGCAGGCAGCGGCCCGCCTCCAAAACGGCCTCCTGCTCATTGTAGCCGTAGCAGACTTCTTCGAAATTGGTCGCGCGGACCTTGGGGTCCTGCTCGCGCACCGCCACTCTGGGTATTCTGTTCGCCATTATCTGTCCCTCCCTATTTTACAAACATGATGTTCCATGGCCTCCTTCTCCTCCTTGCGGAACTGGCCCTGACGGCGCATGGCCTCGTCGAAGTCGACCTCATAGCCGTCGAACTCCGGACCCTCGACGCAGGCGAAGCGGGTCCTGCCGCCGACCGTCACCCTGCACGCTCCGCACATGCCGGTGCCGTCGACCATCAGGGTGTTCAGGCTCACTGTTATCGGCAGCCCGAGCTTCCTGGCGGTCAGGGTCGTGAACTTCATCATTATCATCGGGCCTATCGCCACTGCGCGGGTGTAGCTGCGTCCGTCTTCGCTGACCAGCTTCTCTAGCAGGGCTGTCACCATGCCGTGGAAGCCTTCTGAGCCGTCGTCGGTGCAGATGAAGAGGTTGTCGCAGACCTCCGCCATCTCCTTCCTGTAGATCAGCAGGTCGGCGGTCTTCGCGCCTATGATCACGTCCACGGGCACTCCGTGCGCATGCAGCCATTTGGCCTGTGGGTAGACGGGCGCCGTGCCCACTCCTCCCGCCACGAAGATGTAGCGCTGGGCGGCGAGGGTCGCGGGATCCATCTCCACGAAGTCGGACGGCATGCCCAGAGGGCCGGTCACGTCGCTGAAGCACTGTCCGGGTTCATGGGCCACTATGTCGTCGGTCGACACGCCTATCACCTGGGTCACTATGGTCACGCTGCCTTCGGAGGCGTCGTAGTCGCTGACAGTCAACGGTATCCTCTCGCCTTTCTCGTCGGCGCGCACCATCAGGAACTGCCCCGGACGGGCCGAGGCGGCAAGAAGCGGAGCCTCCACCTTCATCCTGCAGATGGTCGGGGTGAGCATCTCCCTGGTCAAAATTCGGTACATAGAAACTGTTTTAGTGAACGGGCGGCCGCCCGCGAATCCAGTCTGCTAATATAGCAAATATTTCCTCCGGAAAGACCGCGCACGGCACCCGGCCGCGGCATAAAAAGCCTTTCGGGCGCTCCGGAGCCGGGGCGGAGCGATTTTTTCGATTTTTTAAGTACCTTGTATTGCATAATACTATAAAATATTTATATCTTTGCATCAGAAAGTAACTCGAAACAGAAATGAAACAGATTACGAACGTCGCCATAGGCGGCAGAAACTTCATCATCAGCAACGAAGCCTATGCGATTCTCGACTCCTGGCTCGAAAGGTTCAGGTCGAAGATAGAACCCGCGTCGCAGGCCGACGACGTGATGGTGGAGATAGAGGAACGCATAGCCGAACTCTTCACGGAGGCCGCTTCCGGCCCCAACTACGTGGTAGACACCGACCTCGTGCATAAGGTCATCGGCCAGCTCGGGATGCCCGACGGCAGCGACCCCGACGGCAGCGGCGCCAGGCGCCAGGCAGAACGTCCGGCACACCGCTTCTACCGCGACAGCGACGACAAGAAGATTGCCGGAGTGTGCAGCGGCATCGCCCGCTACTTCGACATCGACGTCCTGCTGGTGCGCGTGATCGCCGTGGTCCTGATATTCTGCGGCACGAGCGGATTCTGGGCCTACATCATCCTCTGGTTCCTCTCCCCTCTCGCTGAGACTCCCCTTCAGAAATGCGAGCTCCGCGGAATCGCACCGACCGCCGAGAACCTGCGGCGCTTCAGAACCTCAAAATAGGCTGCTTATGGACAAGATAAACGTCGAAAACGTCAAATCCCAGATGCGCAAGGGAATGCTCGAATACTGCATTCTCCTGATTCTCAGCAAGAAGGACGAATACCCCTCCTCCCTGATCGCCGAACTCAAGAAGGCCGACATGATAGTGGTCGAAGGGACGCTCTACCCCCTGCTGATCCGTCAGAAGAACCAGGGTCTGCTGACCTACCGCTGGGAGGAATCCCCTCAGGGGCCGCCCCGCAAGTACTACTCCATCACCGACAAGGGGCGCTCGCAGCTCCTGGAGATGGACGCGGCATGGACCGAAATCGTGAGCACCATTGAAAAGATAAAGAACGGACAGATATGAAACCTGTAGTGAAAGTCAGCATAGGCAGGACCGCCTTCACCCTCGAACAGGGAGCCTACGACCTGCTCAGAACCTACCTCGACTCGCTGGAGAGGCATTTCGCCGGCAATCCGTCGGGAAAGGAGATCATGGAGGAGATCGAGGTGCGCATAGCCGAGCTGCTGCTCGAGAAATGCGGAGGCGGCGGAGTCGTGAACGAGAAGATGGTGCGCGAAGTCTGCGACACCCTGGGCTCGGTCGACGACATCACCGCCGACAAGGCCGCCGACGGCGACGGCGGGCAGAGCGACACCCCGGACGGGGACAAGAGAAAATCGGCCGACAGCGACGGCGGAAGGAAGGAGCGCAAGCTCTACCGCAACCCCGACGACAAGATACTCGGAGGCGTCTGCTCCGGCCTTGCGGCCTA
>JADILW010000052.1 GCA_017695095.1 Candidatus Cryptobacteroides avistercoris
CTCGTATGTACCATGTTCAGATAACATCATCATCCAGTGCCTATACAATAGGCAGGCCGAGAATTACTGATGGAGTAACTGATGATGGGGCTGATAACGCAGAGTTAGTATCACCATCGTTTATAATTGCATCACAATTGGGAGCTGTGCAGCCTACGAGTTATAAAGATGCTGCTGCTGATCATTGTAAGCAGTATGTAGAAGTTGCAGAAAACGGGACAATCTATTCGGATTGGAGACTCCCTACCGAAGCGGAATTATCTATAATAATGGGTTATCAGTATAATTCAGAAGTCATGGATGAAGTCTTGGCAGGAAGATGGTATTGGAGCGCAAGGAATGCTGTAGAAAATGAAAATGGAGAAGACGGCTCCAGGACGAATGCATACATACGTTGTATTCACGATGTAGATAGCAACGGTCTGCCTATTAATTAGAACAAAGGATAATAACCAAAGACATAATGTTCAGAAGAATATCATATCCCGTCGCGGCGCTTGCGGCAATTTCGCTCTCGCTGGTCTCCTGCCTTAGCGAGAACGGCTGGAAGACGGAGCAGACGGTCGTGCCTGAGGGCTATGTGTCCGTCAGCTTCAGGACCGACATCCCTGCAATGCAGGAGGTGGTCACGCGCGCCGTCGACCCCGACGGGGCGGGGGTGCAGAACATGACCCTGTTCTGTTTCGACAGCTACGGCCTGTTCATCTCGACGGCTACTGCAACTCTTGCACCAGCTTCACAGACCACAGGGACCTTCACTGCAGAGATTCCCGAAAACACCAGCGTAATCCATTTCGTGGCCAACCAGAACATGTCGAGCTTCGCCGAGGATGATTTCCGCGGAAAGTCGGAGTCCGAGGTGATGGCCTTGCTCGAAGGTTCGTCCGGAAGGATGATATACTGGTCGCGCTTCGACGCTGGAGGAGAAGGCGATATCGTCACCCGGCTCAAGGACAATGATCCTATCCGACTGATACGCAACCATGCGAAGTTCTCCGTGACGGTTGCTTCCGGCGTCGGATTCAACGTGACGGGGTTCGCCGTGTGCAACACCAACGCCTTCGGCACTGTGGCTCCCTATCATCCTGACTATGGCTTTCCGACGACCGACGGAAGCGGTTTCGAGTGGCCGGGCGACGAAGATTTCGTGACCCTGCCCGTCAACGGAGCCAAGCTCAGCGACGTGGTGGATGTCACCGACGCTGAGAACCAGTATGTGTTCGAGACCGAGAACCGTGCCGACGACCCGGTGAGCGTGATAATAAAGGGCTCTGACTCGGGTTCGGAACTGTATTATCGCGTACTGCTGATAACTGACGAGGGCGATCATATAATGGTGCGCCGCAACCACCATTACATCATCAATATAGAGGGCGAGCTCGCAAACGGACAGCCGTCCTTCGAGGCCGCCCTGGCCGGCCCGGCAACCAACAATGTCTGGATTTCCATATCCGAGGATGTGAACGAGGTCCAGAACGGCGAATGGGCACTTGCGGTCAACGAGACTTCTTTCGTGATAGACGAAGCCTATGCCGAAGCGCATGACTATCGTTTTACCGCGGCGTCCTATACCTTGACCAAGCGTAAGTTTCCCAGCATAATGGAGTCGGAAGCCGCCGAGGTCAGCATCACCGACAGCGACGGTCTGGACATGAACCACAGAGAGACTTACTCTGCTGAAGGCAATGTACTGACGGGCAATATCGTCTTCGACCTCAACCGTCTTGCGGACGACGAGCAGACGCACGAGTACGATATCCTCGTCCGCAAGGGAAAACTTCAGAGAACCATCAAGGTGATACTTGTGCGGACGCAGCAGTTCGTGCCCTCGTGGGTCAGCACGCAGGTTTACGGTGCGGTCGCCGGCAAGGAAAGCCGCGCCAACGTGACGGCAATGTTCACTATTCCCGAAACCTGCCCCGCAGAGCTCTTCCCGATGAACGTGTACATATCGACCGAGAATCTCGACGCTCGTTCCGAGGCCGGAAACCTGACCGTCGTGATCGAGGGCTCGGAGGACTGGTACGGAGAGGACACCGGCACCGGCTACAAATATGTTTATCCGGTCAGCGGACCCGGCAGCTACAGCGTCTATTTCGAGAACATCCTGAACCAGGAGCAGGACGCGAGCGGAACCATGACCTTCGAGGCGGAGTGCTTCGAGACCATGCGGAAGACCTATACCTTCGCCCGGCATGAGAGGACCATCACTATCGACGGGCACAACAGTTCCGTCGACAACGGGGACAAACTCATCACCGTGACGGTGCCGCAGAAGCGGGGCGCGAATGTACAGTTCAACATGGAAATGAGAAATCTTGCCGCCGGTGCTTGGAATCAGGCAATCAATGCCGGAGATAATGACGAGTTCTTGCTGTATTCCGGCAATCTTGATTATTATGAAGACGATGAGAAGGGGCTTGCAGGTGTCACGGAATTTGACTGCACCTTCTACGATATTCCTGAATCGGACTGGGGGACCGGAGGCAGGATGATGATGTTCATGCCGAGGCGTCCGCAGAATCCGGCTGCCGGAACCGGGCGCTACTCCATCTACATGAAAACCAACAAGGCAAGGAGTGCCGAGACCGTGCGTATCGCCTCGAACCAGAAGGGGTCGCCCGCGGTTCTAGACAAAAATAATGGCACCGACGGACTATATCGCGGTAACTCTTACCGTTCCGTGATTCTGGAAATCGACAACTACGATCCGTTCAGCTTCAACGCTTCGGTGGACGGCCAGGGCGCCGGCGGGGGCGATGTCTCTCTGTCTTACGTCCCGAACCGGCCGGTGGACATATCCTTCGACGTGAAGAGCTTCCAGGCCGGCGGCAACGAGGTCGATCCTTTCGGGGAGGAATTCGAAATCTACATCGACGCTCCCATGCTCGAGATAGACGGCTCGCGTCTGTCCCAGTACGGACTGTCCTCGGACAAGCTGAAGGAGGATCCGACGACTCCCGGACGCTTCGTCTACACAGTCGAGGCTACCAGAGAGGCGGAGAGTGCTTATGGTACTGGCGAGCGCAAGACTCTGCCTTTCCGCACGGCAAGCTCTGTAAGTTCAGGCGACATAGTGATATCGTCCGATCAGGAGAAGGTCGTGTTCTATACCGAAACTTTCAGCGTCGCCAACGCTCCGATTTCCGGAACCATCCGGTATCGTGCGGCGGACGGCCTGCAATATGTGCCGGCCAACGGTTTCGTGTCGTTCGAACGCACCAGGAACAACAGCCGCATTGGTTCGCTGACCATAGTGGATAGGAATGGACATTACGAACTGCGCCTGCGCAAGGAGTATGAGTTCAACTGGTACTCCGACGAAGTGGAGCTCAGGTATGAGGATGACGGCGGCAATGTCTACACTGCTACGTACCCGAACCTGAACACCCTGTACGAGTCTCCGGATATTGTTCTCGAGCAGCAGGCCGCTTCCGGAAACTGATTTGTTGCAGATGCCGGGAAATGTCCTGTCCAGCCTGATAAGGAATAGAGTGTGCCGCGCGGCGCTCTCTATTCTTGTTTTTGCATTCCTTATGGCCGCTGCCTGCCCCTCGGCGCGCTGCCAGGACTTCTCCCTCCCTGAGATTCCCGACAGCCTGACCGCTCCGGAAGAAAGGGCTGAATACCTCTGCCTGCATTGGTGGGACGGCTTCGACTTCTCCGACACGACGCTGATTTCCAGACCGGGCGTGACCGAGCAGGCCTTCGTGGATTTCCTTAGCGTGCTGCCCTACATCGCCGACGCCTCTGCGCCGCTGGACACCATGTTCCGCCGTGCGAGTGCCGAACCGGAGATGTTCTCCCATTTTGTCTCGCTCGGGGAGAAATATCTTGCGGGGCGCTGGTCGCCGATGCGCGACGAGGATATGTATGTCGTCATGCTCCGGGTGCTCGCCTCCGGCGATCCGTTCCCGGCGGGGGAGAGAGGTCTGGCACGCTTCCGGCTCGAGATGGCGCTGAAGAACCGGCCCGGTGAACCTGCCGCGGATTTCAGCTTTGAACTCGCGGACGGCAGCCGCGACAGCCTCTACGGCATCGATGCTGAATATCTGATAGTCTTTTTCAATGACCCTGACTGCGTCGAATGCCGCAGCCTCCGGTCGGAACTGGCTTCGTCTCCGGAGCTCGGCGGTCTGCTTGCTTCAGGTCGTGCCAAGGTACTTTCGCTCAATGTCGCCGGCGGTTCTTTTGATGCCGGTTCTCCGTCGGGATGGCTAGACGCCTGTGACCGCGGGCGGACCGTCTACTCCGACGCCCTCTATGACCTCCGGTCGCTCCCCGTGCTGTATCTGCTGTCCTCCGACAAGCATGTCCTGCTCAAGGATACCTCGCTCGAGGATATTCTCGACTGTCTTTCAGCCGACGGCGATATTGCAATAGGGATTCAGCTCAGTTCGGCCTCCACGCCTATATATTCGGTAAGGTAGGTGTTGGCGCTGCGGTACGACGCGGTAGTGTGGCGCTCGCCTTTGTGGAGGGTGAAACGCTCGCCGCGGAAGCTTATGGTCACGTAATCCTCTCCGACTTCCTCGAGCTTGAGGCTGCTCAGGGCTTCGTGAAGGTACTCGTTTTCAAACAGACCGGCCAGCTCCATTCCAGAAGAGAGCTCCCTGAAGGGCGTGGACCTGGCGGGGAAGCGCGTCTTGTTGTTCAGAGACAGGTCTCGCGTATCCGTGAGACACCAGAGGTAGAGGATGGATTCTTCCATAGCGGTTAAGTTTTGATCTGCTTTCAAACTTAAGGAAAAAATTCAATAAATGCAATGCGTCCGCGCAAGATACCGCGCCCGCGGGGTTTCCGGCAGCAAATTTTTGCTTCAGGCAGGTTGCGGAATGCCGGATTATACTTAACTTAGCAGGTTGTAAAACGCAAAAGATGGACAAGAAGAATCAGCATAAACCCGCCACCGTCTGCGTACAGGGCGGCTGGCAGCCGGAGAACGGAGGCCCGAGAGTCCTCCCCATAATCCAGAGCACGACCTTCAAGTACGACACCAGCGAGGAGATGGCCATGCTCTTCGACCTCGAGAAGGACGGATATTTCTACACGAGGCTCCAGAACCCCACCAACGACTGCGTGGCCGCCAAGATAGCCGAACTGGAGGGCGGAGTCGGAGCGGTGCTGACTTCTTCTGGCCAGGCGGCCAACCTCTTCGCGATTCTGAACATCTGCGGCGCCGGCGACCATTTCATCGCCTCGACCGAAATCTACGGAGGCACCTACAACCTCTTCGCCGTGACCCTGCGCAAGCTCGGCATCGAGTGCAGCTTCATCGACGAGAACGCCTCCGACGAGGAGATCCAGGCCGCGCTGCGTCCCAACACCAAGGCCATCTTCGGAGAGACCATCAGCAATCCCGGCTGCGCGGTGTTCGACATCGAGAGATTCGCACGCATCGCGCACCGCAACGGCATACCCCTGATAGTGGACAACACCTTCGCGACCCCTGTCAACTGCCGCCCCTTCGAGTGGGGCGCCGACATCGTGACCCATTCCACCACCAAATACATGGACGGCCACGCGACGCAGGTGGGCGGAGCCGTGGTCGACAGCGGCAACTTCGACTGGAAGGCCAGCGCGGAGAAATTCCCCGGGCTCACGACCCCCGACGCATCCTACCACGGGCTCGTGTATGCCGACGCCTTCGGACGCAAGGCATACATCACCAAGATCGTGTCGCAGCTCATGAGGGACCTCGGCGCCACCCCTTCGCCGATGAACTCCTTCCTGCTGAACCTCGGGCTCGAAACCCTGCACCTCAGGGTGCAGCGCCACTGCGAGAACGCCATGAAGGTGGCCCGCTTCCTTCACGACGACCCCCGCGTCAGCTGGGTGCACTACTGCGGCCTCGAGGATGACAGAAACTACGCACTCGGACAGAAATACCTGCCCGGCGGCTCCTGCGGCGTGATGTCCTTCGGCCTCAAGGGCGACCGCGACACCGCGATCAGCTTCATGGACTCGCTGCACTTCATCGCAATCGCGACCCACGTGGCCGACATACGCTCCTGCGTGCTGCATCCCGCCAGCCACACCCACCGCCAGCTCAGCGACGAGCAGCTCCGCGAGGCCGGCATCGCTCCGGACCTCATAAGGCTCTCGGTGGGCATCGAGGACGTGGACGACATCCTCGAGGATATCAGACAGGCACTTGACAAAACCTTTGGAAAATGAAGAATATGATGATCATCGCCGCGGTGGCGCTGACGGTCGCCGCATGCGGAGGAAAGAAGGGCGACAGCCCGGCAGCTGCCGTCGCAGACAACGGGCCCGTGGTCACCAGGACCGTGGGCGGACTTGAAGTCAGCTGGATCAAGGACAACCAGGGCGAGAGGCTCATGCCCGTGAGCCTGTTCCCCGACGCTCCACAGTCGCTGATCGACAGCCTCGGGGTGCAGGACGGCCTTCCTTCGTCGGTAGGCACATTCCTGGTACGCACCGATGACGGTCTGATACTCTTCGACACAGGCAACGGCGGCAAGGGTGCCGGACTCTACTCCGGCCTCGACTCGCTCGGCGTCGCACCCTCGGATATAGACTACCTTTATATAACCCACTTCCACGGCGACCACATCGGCGGCATGATGGCCGGCGACAGCGTCGTGTTCCCCAACGCGCAGGTCTACGCCTCCAAGGTTGAATACGACGCATGGACCACTCCCGGCGACGGCCACGACCAGGCCATCAGGACCATGGAGGCCTACGGCGACAGGCTCCACCTGTTCAACGACGGTGACATGCTCCCCGGAGGCTTCACCGCCCTCGCGGCCTACGGCCATACTCCAGGCCACACCGTGTTCCAGAACGGCAAGCTGCTGATCGTGGGCGACCTGATGCACGGAGCCGCCATCCAGATGATACATCCCGAGGTCAACGCGAGCTTCGACATGGACGGCGCCGCCGCTGCGGCCACCCGCGCGAAGTTCATCAGCTACGCCGGGGAGAACGGTTGCGTGATGGCCGGAATGCATCTTCCCGAGCCGGGATTCTACGATTTTGCGGCTGAGCAGGCTGGGAAGTGAAAATAAAAATCGTATATTTACGCGCCTTCTCCAGGGGAGGATCGGAAATTAACGGCGGCCAGTCCGCCGTAAAAGGTTAGTTTATGATGTATTGCCGGCAGCCCGAAAGTTCCCCGGAACCTCGGGCTGCTTTTAAAAATAAGACAGTCGGACGGACGACATAAGCAAGGTTATGGACAGATACGTACTGATAACAGGAGCAAGCCAGGGGCTCGGAAGGGAGTTCGCGTGCCAGGCGGCGTCCAGGGGCATGAACACCCTGCTCGCGGCCCTTCCCGGAGAGAATCTGGAGGCGGTGTGCGAGAAATGCCGCGGCTACGGGGTCAGGAGCGTCGGATTCGAACTCGACCTCACCGACAGGGAGAGCCTCATGGACTTCATAGACAAGGTCAACTCCGGCTATCAGCTGTCCGCCCTGATCAACAACGCAGGCACCGGAGGCAGCCGCCGCTTCGACGAGGTGCCGCTCGGCTATGTCGACACCATAATGAAGCTCAACGTGATGGCCACCACGGTGCTCACCCACGAGCTTCTGCCGAATCTGCGGCGCAACGCCCCCTCCCGCATCCTGAACATAGCCTCGCTGGCCGCCCAGCTTGCGACCGGCTACAAGACGGTCTACCCTGCGTCGAAGGCATACATCAAGCAATTCACGCTCGGCATGCGCGAGGAGTTCCGCCACATGGGCATATCGGTGAGCCTCGCCCTTCTCGGACCCATGCCCACGAAGCAGGAGATCATCGCGAGAATCGAGAGGCAGGGCGCCATCGGCCGCTGGCTGTCGGTGTCTCCCGCGAAGGCGGCGGAAATCTGTCTCGACGGGCTGGAGCGCGGCAGGCGCATCATCGTGCCGGGCACCCTGAACAGCCTGTCGTTCAATTTGCTGAAGATAGTCCCGGACGCGCTCAGGTCTTCGCTGATGAGCCGTTCGGTGGTCAAGAATGAAATAGGAGATGGAAGATAGGAAGACAGTGCTCGTGACCGGCGCCAACGGCATGCTGGCCACCAACATAATCGAAAGGCTGCTGCATGAAGGCTATGCGGTGGTCGCCACGCTGCGTCGCGGGAAGAAGTACCGCGGAGAGACCGGTCCCGGCCTCGAGGTGGTAGAGGCTGACTTCAAGGACGCCGCCGCGATGCGCCCGCTGGTGGAGCGCTGCAGCCGGGTGGTCCACGTGGCCGCCATGACCTCTCAGTCCTGCCCCGACTACGAGCAGTACCGGCAGGTGAACGCGGAGGCGTCGCGTCGTCTCGCCGAACTTGCAGCCGAATGCGGCGTGGAGCGGTTTTTGTATGTAAGCACCGCCAACACCATAGGCTTCGGCAGCGACGAGGACCAGCCGATGAAGTACCCCTTCTCGGAGTCCTTCTACGCCCGCAGCAAGAAGGAGGGGGAGGACGGCGTGCTGCCGCTGAAGGACAGGATGGCCGTGGTCATAGTGAACCCCACCTTCATGATAGGGAAGTACGGCAGCGAGAAAGGCTCCAACCGCGTGTTCTCGATGGTCCGCAACTCCCCGGTGGTGGCCTGCCCTTCGGGAGGGAAGAACGTGATCAACGTGGAGGAGGCTGCAAGGGGTATGGTCATGGCGCTCGAAGGCGGAAAGAACGGCGAGAAGTATCTGATATGCGGTGCGAACTACAGCTATTCGGAGCTTTTCCACACGATCGCCGCGCATTTCGGTCTCCGCAGATGCTATCTCGGCCTTCCCGACTGGCTGCTGAAGCTGGCCGGACACCTGGGCGACCTGCTCGGGCGCTGCGGACTCAAGGTGGAGTTCGGCTCGGTGAACATGCGGATATTGATGATCAAGAATTATTACAGCACCGACAAGGCCTTCAGGGACTTCGGTTTCCGCCCGGGGAGGCTTTTCGGTGAAAGCAAGTCCTGACAGCTATGAAAGGGAATATCGGAAATTTCAACAGGAAAGGCGGGGAGGGAGGAAAGCTGCCCCGCGTCGACAAGAGGGTCTGGGCAGGAGCCGCGGTGGCGGCAGTGGTGGCGCTGACTCTCATAATAGTGTTTACGCGCAGGCGCCCCGAGCCGGAGAACATCCCGGTCGTGCAGACGCAGACCGTGCAGACCCAGGACGTGGAGGTTTACGGAGAATACCCCGGAACCATACGCGCCCAGCAGTTCGTGGAGGTGCGCGCCCGCGTGGAGGGGTATCTCGAGAGCATGCTCTTCGAGGAGGGCTCCTATGTGGAGAAGAACCAGAGGCTGTTCGTGATCGACCCGAGGCAGTATCAGGCCACGGTCGACAAGGACAAGGCCCAGCTGGAGAAGAACAAGGCCCTGGCACAGCAGGCCGAGCGCGCGCTCAGGAGGATACAGCCTCTGTATGAGCAGCAGGCGGCCAGCCAGCTCGACCTCGACAACGCCGTGGCCAACTACGAGACCGCCAAGGCCGAGGTCCAGATGAGCGAGGCCGACCTTGCCCAGAGCGAGCTCGCTCTCGGCTACACCGTGGTGCGTTCTCCCATCAGCGGCTACATCAGCGAGCGCTACGTGGACATAGGCACACTCGTGGGTCCCGGAGGGCAGTCGCTGCTGGCGACCATCGTGAAGAGCGACACCGTGTTCGTGGAGTTCAAGATGACCGACCTCGACTACCAGAAGAGCAAGGCCAGGAACGTGAACTTCGGCCAGACCGACACTTCCAGGACATGGGCCCCCTTCGTGAAGATCACCCTGGCCGACAAGTCGGTCTATCCCTACAGCGGACTCGTGGACTTCGCCGACCCCCAGGTGGACTCCAAGTCGGGAACCTTCTCGGTGCGGGCCAAGATGCCCAACCCCGAGCATGAGCTGCTTCCCGGCCAGTTCACCAACGTGACCGTGCTGCTCGACGTCAGGGAGAACACAGTGGTGGTGCCCACCAAGGCCATAATGACCGAGAAGACGGGTTCCTACATCTTCGTCTTCCGCCCGAGCGGCACCGTGGAGAAGCGTTTCATAGAAGTAGGGCCGGAGAACGGCAACAACACCATAGTCGAGAGGGGTCTGCTGGCCGGCGAGGAGATAGTCGTCGAGGGCCAGCATAAGCTGATTCACGGAATGAAGGCGCGCAAGGTATGAAATCGGATTTCTTCATAGACAGGCCGGTCTTCTCGACGGTCATATCGGTGCTCATAGTCATCGTCGGCGTCATCGGACTGACGATGCTGCCGATCGACCAGTACCCCGACGTGGTGCCGCCGCAGGTCAGGATATCCGCCTCCTACCCGGGCGCGAGCGCGATGGCCGTCTCCCAGGCCGTGGCGACCCCCATCGAGCAGGAGCTCAACGGAACTCCCGGAATGCTCTACATGGAGTCTTCCAACACCAACACCGGCTCCTTCACCGCCACGGTGACCTTCGACAGCTCGACCGACCCCGACCTGGCGGCCGTGGAGATTCAGAACAGGGTCAAGGAGGCCGAGTCCAGACTGCCCTCCGAGGTGGTCCAGAACGGTATCTCCATCGAGAAGCAGGCCCCCAACCGCCTGCTCACCATCACCCTCCAGCCGACCGACCCCAAGTTCGACGAGGTCTACCTCAGCAACTACGCCACGCTTAACGTGGTGGACATGATACGCCGCGTGCCCGGAGTGGGCCGCGTGCAGAGCGTCGGCGGCCGCTACTACGCGATGCAGATCTGGCTTCAGCCTGACAAGCTCGCGAGCCTCGGCCTCACGGTCGGCGACCTCCAGAGCGCGATCAGGGACCAGAACCGCGAGTCGGCGGCGGGCGTGCTCGGCCAGCAGCCCATCGAGAACGTGGACGTGACCACGCCCATCACCGCGACCGGAAGGCTTTCGAGCGAGAACGAGTTCGAGAACATCATAGTGCGCGCGAGCGACGACGGCACCATCCTCAGAATGAGGGATGTGGCCAGGGTGTCGCTTGAGGCGCAGTCATACAATACCGAGAGCGGAATCGACGGGGCCAACGCGGCCGTGATCAACGTGCTGATGCTGCCCGGCGCCAACGCTATGGAGGTGGCCGACAATGTCAAGGAGGCTATGGCCGAGATCAGTGAGAGCTTCCCCGACGGCATCACCTACGACATTCCGTTCGACATGACGGACTACATCTCGGAGTCCATCCACGAGGTCTACAAGACTCTGTTCGAGGCTCTGCTGCTCGTGATTCTCGTGGTGTTCCTATCCCTCCAGAGCTGGAGAGCCACCCTGGTGCCCGCGATAGCCGTGCCCATCTCGCTTATCGGTACGTTCGGCGTGATGCTGATTTTCGGTTTCTCGCTCAACACGATGACGCTGCTCGGCCTCGTGCTCGCGATCGGCATAGTCGTGGACGACGCGATAGTGGTGGTGGAGAACGTCGACCGCATCATGGAGCAGGAGCATCTGCCGCCGAAGGAGGCGACCAAGAAGGCCATGAGCGGAATCGGCGGCGCATTGGTAGCGATGTCGCTGGTGCTCTGCGCGGTGTTCGTGCCCGTGAGCTTCCTGTCCGGCATCACCGGCCAGCTGTTCAGGCAGTTCAGCGTCACGATCGCGGTGTCTGTGATCATCTCCACGGTGGTCGCGCTGACGCTCAGCCCCGTGATGTGCGCAACCTTCCTGCGTCCCGACGACGGAAAGAAGAAGAATTTCATTTTCAGGAAGATAACCTCGTGGTACGATACCGGCAACACCTTCTATGCCCGTATGGTGCGCACGAGTCTCAGATATTCCAAGCGCATGTTCGCCGCCTTCGGAGTGGTGTGCGTGGGCATCTTCGTGATGTCGAGGATGATTCCGCAGAGCTTCCTCCCGGCGGAGGACCAGGGCTATTTCACGGTGGAGCTCGAACTCCCCGTGGGCTCGACCCTCGAGCGGACCAGGAAGGTTTCGGAAAGGGCAATGGAGTTCTTCATGCGCCAGCCTGATATCGAGAACGTGCTGAGCGTGGTGGGTTCGTCGCCCCGAATCGGGACCAGCCAGGCCAACGCGCAGTTCACCGTGATGCTCAAGCCCTGGGACGAGAGAAAGGTCAGGGACATCGCGAAGATTATGCAGACCGTGAGCGACACGCTCTCCCTGTATCCCGAGAGCAAGGTCTACACGAGCACCCCGGCCGTGATTCCGGGACTCGGCTCTTCCGGCGGTATCGAGATGGCTCTGGAGGCCCGCGGCGACTGCACCTACGAGCAGCTTCAGGCCGCCGCCGACAGTCTCGTCTACTATGCCTCGCAGTGCAAGGAGTTCGCCAGCATCTCGAGCGCGATGCAGAAGGACATCCCCCAGCTCTATTTCGACGTGGACAGGGACAAGGCCCAGCTTCTGGGAGTGCCGATCGCCGACATCTTCTCCACGCTGAAGGCCTTCACCGGCTCGGTCTATGTGAACGACTTCAACATGTACAACCGCATCTACAGGGTCTACTTGCAGGCGGAGGGCCCCTACAGGGCGCATAAGGACAATCTGAACCTGTTCTTCGTGAAGAGTTCCAACGGAGCCATGGTACCCGTGACGGCTCTCGGCACGACCTCTTATACCACCGGTCCCGGAACCGTGAAGAGGTTCAACATGTTCTATTCTGCGAATATCAACGCCGAAGTGGCCCAGGGCTACAGTTCCGGACAGGCCATGGATGCGCTGGAGGAGATAGTCAAGGACCATCTGCCTTCCAACGTGGACGTGGAGTGGAGCGGTCTGTCGTATCAGGAGCAGAAAGAGGGCGGAAAGACGGGCGTGGTGCTCGGTCTCTGCGTGCTCTTCGTGTTCCTGTTCCTGGCGGCGCTCTATGAGAGCTGGAGTATTCCCATCGCCGTGCTGATCTCGCTGCCTATCGCGATTGCGGGCGCCTATCTGGGCGTGCTGATATTCGGCTACGACAGCAACATCTATTTCCAGATCGGTCTGGTGATGCTCGTGGGTCTGGTGGCCAAGAACGCGATTCTGATCGTGGAGTTCGCCAAGGAGAACGTGGAGAAGGGGGAGGATGTGGTGCAGGCCGCCGCCGACGCCGCCAAGCTCAGGTTCAGGCCCATCATGATGACCTCCCTGGCATTCATCCTCGGCATGCTCCCTCTGGTGATGGCTTCCGGCCCCGGTGCCGCCAGCCGCCAGAACATCGGTACGGGCGTGTTCGTGGGAATGATAGTGGCCGTGACCGTGGGCATCGTGTTCGTGCCTTTCTTCTTCGTGTGGGTCTACAGGCTCAAGGATATGATAAGGAACAAGATGAAGAACCGCAGGCCGCTGAAGCTCGGCAAGGGCAAGTCCGCCGCTATGGTACTGCTGCTTGTGGGCTGCGGCTTCGGTCTGACTTCGTGCTCGCCGTCGAAGTATCTGACCCAGCCTGAGCTGAATCTTCCCGAGACCTTCGACGTGGAGGTGATGGAAGCGGATTCGCTGGCCATCGCCGACCTGGAGTGGACCGAAGTCTACGGCGACACGCTGCTCTGCCGCACCATACGCAACGCCCTGGAGTACAACAAGGACATGGAGATCGCCACGCGGCGCATGCAGGAACTGCAGTACCGCTTCAGGATAGAGGAGTCGCGCCTGTTCCCGTCGATTTCGGCGGAGGCGAGCGCCGACAACGAACTGAACAACTACGACGGCGCCGGTGCTTCGGACGACCCTGAAATCGGCCTGAAGGCCGAAATGAACTGGGAGGTGGACCTCTGGGGCAAGCTGCGCTGGGGGAGCCGGGAGGCCGAGGCCGAATATCTCGCGAGCGTGGAGGCGCGGCGTGCCGTGCAGATGTCGCTGATCGCCGAGGTGGCGCGCTGCTATTTCGAACTCGTGTCGCTCGATGAGGAGCTTTCGGTAGTGAAGGCCACCGTGAAGACGCGCGAGGAGGGAGTGGCCAAGGCGGAACTCAGGTTCCAGAGCGGTCTGACCAACGAGATTCCCTACCAGCAGGCTATAGTGGAGCTTGCCACGGCGTCGTCGCTGATTCCTGACCTCGAACGGCAGATAGCCGTCAAGGAGAGCGAGCTCGCCTTCCTTTCGGGCTCGTATCCCAAGGAGATGGAGAGGCGCTCTTCGTCGCTGCTGCAGCTGGATTACCGCGACAGGCTCCCCATGGGAGTGCCTTCGCAGCTGGTGATGAGGCGTCCGGACCTCCGTGAGGCCGAACTGAAGCTCCGCGCAGCCGAGGCTTCCGTCGGGGTCGCCAATGCCGAGAGGTATCCGAGCTTCACGATCAATCTCATCGGCGGACTCGAAGACGACAATTTTTCTGGACTGTTCCGCTCGCCCTTCTACTACGCTCTGGGAAGCCTGGCGTCGCCGGTCTTCAACTTCGGAAGGAACAGGGCCAATTTCAAGGCGGCGGTCGAGGCCTACGAAAGCACTCGCGCCGAGTATGAGAAGGCCGTGATGTCGGCCTACAAGGAGGTCTACGACGCAAGCGTCACCTACAATTCGGCCATAGAGAACACCAATCTGCAGACCGACCTGCTGAACGCCTCGCTGAGGTACTACCAATTGGCGAGCCTGCAGTACATCAACGGCGCAATCAGCTATCTCGACGTTCTGGACGCCCAGAGGCGCTATTTCGACGCGCAGATTTCGCATCTGACTGCGGTGCGCGACGAGTATCTCGCGCTGGTGACCCTGTACAAGGCATTGGGAGGGGGCTGGAAGTAGTCATGCTGGTTGGTTTTCGCCTGGTGCCGTGTGGTTTTGGAACGACATTCAAACTATAAAGCAATGAGAAAGAATTTTGGAAGCAAGAGCTGGATGTACCCGCTGCCGGTGCTGATCGTTGCCGCCTACGACAGCGAGGGCCGGCCCAACGTCATGAACGCCGCCTGGGGCGGGATTTTCACCGACAACACTATCGGAATCTGCCTCTCCGAGGGGCACAAGACCACGCAGAACATCCTCGCGAGCCACGCTTTCACCGTGAGCTTCGCGACTGCTGGCTGTCTGACCGCCTGCGACTATGTGGGAATAGTGTCCGGCAACAAGGAGCCTGACAAGTTCGCCAAAGCGGGCTTCCATGCGCTGAAGTCGGAGTTCGTTAACGCGCCTCTGATCGAGGAGCTCCCCGTCGCACTCGAGTGCGAACTGCTCTCCTACGATCATGAGAGCTGCTATATGACTGCCCGTATCGTGAACGTGTCGGCTTCCGAAGAGGTGCTCGGTGACGACGGCCGTATCGACCCCTCCAAGGCGGGTTTCGTGGCCTTCGACCCCGTCAACAGCGCCTATCTGGCTCTCGGCGCCAAGGTCGGCACAGCCTTCAGCGACGGCAAGGCTCTGAAGTAAGGGCCTGCCGCCTTGTTTCAGCTGATTTGCAATTTGCTGCTTTGCCGCCGTCGGCGGGCTCGACCTCCGGCAGTAAGAACCACCGCACAGCCCTATACTGCCGGCAGGCCGACTTTCCTGGTAGCCGCAGTACGGAAATCCGCTTCGGAGGTTCCGCTCCGCGCTTGCAATAGCAAGCGCAACTTCAAAGATGCTCAACCTCCATTTCATTCCGGTTGGCGGCTTCGTTGGTTCGATTGCTCCGCAATCTCCCTGACACTCTGCCGCACCGCTGATGCGGTCT
>JADILW010000053.1 GCA_017695095.1 Candidatus Cryptobacteroides avistercoris
GAGTGAAGGACAGCAGGGCCGCTGTCGCCGCGGCGGCGGACTGCTTCTACGGACACCCCAGCGGCAGGCTCTGCCTCGTGGGAGTGACCGGCACCAACGGCAAGACCACCGTGGCGACCCTGCTCTACGAAATGTTCAGGCAGCTCGGCCATGAATGCGGCCTGCTGTCGACGATAGCCAACTACATAGGGCCGCGCAGGCTCGAGACCGCCAACACCACCTCCGACCCCGTGACCATCAACTCCCTGCTGGCCGAGATGGTGGAGGCCGGATGCAGCCACTGCTTCATGGAGGTCAGCTCGATCGGGGTCGACCAGCACCGCATCGACGGCCTGGAGTTCAGGGCGGGGATATTCACCAACCTCACCCACGACCACCTCGACTACCACGGCACCTTCGCCGCCTACCTGCGCTGCAAGCAGAGATTCTTCGACATGCTGCCCGCAAAGGCCTTCGCGATCACCAACGCCGACGACCGCAACGGACGCATAATGGTGCAGAACACCCGCGCGCAGGTGCTGACCTACTCCTGCCGCAGCCTCGCCGACCACAGCTGCAAGACCGTGGAGCAGAGCTTCGAGGGCATGCTGCTGAACATCGACGGCTCCGAGGTGTGGACCATGCTGACCGGAGCCCACAACGCCTACAACCTGCTGGCGATATATTCCACGGCTCTCGCGCTCGGCACGCCGAAGGACGAGGCGCTGCTGGCGCTTTCGAAGCTCAGGCCAGTGAGGGGCAGGCTGGAAACGATTCCCGGCCCCGGAGGGGTCAACGTGGTCATAGACTACGCCCACACTCCCGACGCCCTCGAGAACGTGCTCCGCACCCTCAGGGAGGTGGCTCCCGGCAGGCCGCTGTTCTGCCTGTTCGGCTGCGGCGGCGACCGCGACCGCGGCAAGCGCCCGGAGATGGGGGCCGTGGCGGCGAAATACGCCGACAGGATAATACTGACCTCGGACAACAGCCGCAGCGAGGACACCGCTGAAATCATGGACGAGATACGCTCCGGAATACCCGCGGAGGCGCTGGCACGCACGCTGAGCATCTCCGACCGCAGGGAGGCCATCCGCACAGCAGTGATGCTCGCGCAGGGTGGCGCCACGGTGCTGCTCGCCGGCAAGGGTCACGAGACCTATCAGATAATCGGAGGGCGCAAGAGCCACTTCGACGAAAGAGAAATAGTTGACGAAATTTTCAAAAGTCTGAAGAACTAATGTTGTATCATCTCATAGACTGGCTCGAGAACCTGGGAGTGCACATCCCCGGCATGGGGCTCATGCACTACCTGTCGTTCAGGGCCCTGCTGGCGGCCGTGATCAGCATGCTGATAGCCTTCTTCGCCGGCAGGAAGATCATTGCCTGGCTCCAGCGCCACCAGATAGGCGAAACCATACGCAACCTCGGTCTCGAGGGCCAGATGCAGAAGAAGGGCACCCCCACGATGGGAGGCGTCATCATAATAGTCTCGCTGCTGGGCTCGGTGCTGCTGGTGTGCCGCCTCGACAACATCTACACCATACTGCTGGTGCTCACCACCATCTGGTGCGGGGGCATAGGCTTCGCCGACGACTACATCAAGGTGTTCAAGCACCGTAAGGAGGGCATGAGCGAGAAGGGCAAGCTGCTGCTGCAGTTCGGCCTCGGCCTCGCTATCGCGCTGACGGTCTGCATCAGCCCCGACATCCCCACCGACAGGCTCGTGACCACCATCCCCTTCGTGAAGGCCCACGAGTTCGACTATTCCTGGCTTTCGCCTTTCAGCGGCCAGCTTGGAGTCTACACCTCTTGGGGCATCTACATGCTGATGATCATCGTGGTCATACTCGCCTGCTCCAACGGAACCAACCTCACCGACGGCATGGACGGCCTGTCGGCAGGGACCTCGGCCATAGTGGGCGTCGTGATAGGAGTGATGGCCTGGCTCGGCGGCGACGTGCTTGACGCCCGCTACCTCAACATCATGTACATCCCCGGGTCGGGCGAGGTGGCAGTGTTCATGGCGGCCTTCGTGGGCGCGCTGATAGGTTTCCTGTGGTACAACACCTTCCCGGCGATGGTGTTCATGGGCGATACCGGAAGCCTCACCATAGGCGGAATCATAGGCGTGAGCGCGGTGCTGATCCGCAAGGAGCTGCTCCTGCCCATACTCTGCGGCATCTTCCTGGTCGAGAGCCTGTCGGTGATCATCCAGAGGTCGTGGTTCAAATATACGAAACGCAAGTACGGCGAGGGCCGCAGGGTGTTCCTCATGGCGCCCCTGCACCACCACTACCAGAAGAAGGGCATACCCGAGCCGCGCATAGTCACGCGTTTCTGGATAATAGGGATAATATTGGCAATCAGCACGCTGGCGCTGCTGAAAATCAGATAGGAGAAAACTGAAATGGCAAGAATGGTAATTCTGGGAGGCGGCGAAAGCGGAGTGGGTTCCGCGGTGCTCGCCAAGGTCAAGGGCTTCGAGGTCTTCCTCTCCGACAGCGGGAAGCTCAAGGCCGAATACGCCGAGACGCTCAGGAAGTGGGACATCCCCTTCGAGGAGGGCGGCCACAGCGCGGAAAAGGTTCTCGACGCCGACGAGGTGGTGAAGAGCCCCGGCATACCTTCCACCGCGCCCATGGTCAGGGCCCTCAGGGAGCACGGCATACACATCATCTCCGAAATCGAGTTCGCCGCCCGCTACGACAGCGCCAGGAAGATCTGCGTCACCGGCTCCAACGGCAAGACCACGACCACCTCGCTGATCCACTATCTGCTCTGCGAGGCGGGGCTCGACGCCGGCCTCGGAGGCAACATAGGCAAGAGCTACGCCCTCCAGGTAGCAACCGAGAAGCACGACTACTATGTGCTGGAAATCAGCAGTTTCCAGCTCGACGACTGCTACGAGTTCCGCCCCGACATAGCGGTCATCACCAACATAACCCCCGACCATCTCGACCGCTACGACCACGACATAAAGAACTACGCAGCGGCGAAGTTCCGCCTCGTGCGCAATCTGCGGCCGGAGGACTGCTTCATCTTCGACTCCGACGACGCCATCACCATAGAGAACCTCAGCAACATAGTGCTGAAGGCAAAGATGCTGCCCTTCAGCCAGCAGAAGGAGGTGGAACAGGGAGCCTTCGTGCGCGGAGAGAGCATGGTGCTGCGCTACGGCGGCGACGAGACGGAAATCTACCTCAGGGAGCTTGCCCTGGGCGGAAAGCATAACATCTACAATTCCATGGCGGCGGCCCTGGCGGCAAAGGCCACGGGCATCAGCAACGAGGTCATACGCCGCAGCCTCAAGACCTTCAAGCCCATAGAGCACAGGCTCGAACCCGTGCTCAGCGTGGGCGGGGTGCTCTACATCAACGACTCCAAGGCCACCAACGTGGACTCCGCCTGGTACGCGCTCGAATGCCAGACAAAGCCCGTCGTGTGGATAGTCGGAGGCACCGACAAGGGCAACGACTACAGCGTGCTGGAGCAGCTCGTGCGCGACAAGGTGAAGGCGATAGTCTGCCTCGGCGTTGACAACTCCAAGATCCACGCCGCCTTCGAGGGCATAGTCGGCGCCGCCCACATCTGCGACTGCGGAAGCGCCGAGGAGGCGGTGAAGGCGGCGGCAGGATTCGCAAGCTCCGGCGACGTGGTGCTGCTCAGCCCCTGCTGCGCGAGCTTCGACCTCTTCAAGAACTACGAAGACCGCGGCGCCAGATTCAAGGAAGCCGTACGACGACTCTAAGATCTCGCGGACATGGCTGGAAAAACTCGGAAATTCTCACTCTGGACTTTCGCGGACCGCTTTGAAGGAGACAAGGTGGTCTGGATCATCCTGCTCATGCTCTGCATGATCTCCATAGTCTGCATGTTCTCCTCCACTTCGCGTCTGCTCGACGGCGACGCCACGCGCCTCGACCTCGTGAAGGAGCAGGCGCTCTACGTGGCGATAGGCCTCGCGGTGATAATCGGGCTCTACAACATCAGGGACATCAAATGGTTCAGGAGGGCCAGCATGCTGTGCTTCCCGGCGAGCTTCCTGCTGCTGCTGATGCTCGACCTGCATATCGACACCCCAGTGGTGCGCGCGCTCTACATCAACGGGGCCTACCGCATACTGTCGGTCGGAGGCATACAGGTCCATGTGTTCGAGGTGGTGAAGGTCGCGATGGTGCTCTATCTCGCCTGGGCGCTGGACGCCTTCAAGAAAGGCACGCTCAAGGGAGCCGGGCTCAAACCGATCTGGAAGAAGATCATCTACATCTACGCCCCCTTCATCATCACCTTCGTGATGGTGATTCCGGGAAGCAACTCCAGCGCACTGTTCATCGGGGCCATCATGTTCCTCGTGATCCTGCTCGGCGGAGGCAACTTCAAGGACCTGCTCATACTGGCGGCCGCCGGCCTGCTGATCATAGGCGTCTGCGTGGGCATCTACAACATCTCGGAGGGAAAGTCCATGGAGCGCATAGGCACCGCGATATCCCGCCTGACCGAAACCCACGACTGGGAAGCGCAGTTCCTCGGGTCGCCCAGGGGCAGCGACGAATACCAGGAAGCGCTCGACGCGATACGCCAGCCCTACAGCGCCAAGATAGCCATCCACGAGGGCGGCCTGTTCGGCAAGGGACCCGGCCAGAGCACCCAGCGCTACGTGGTGCCGGACATCTCGGAAGACTACATGTTCAGCTTCATCATCGAGGAATACGGCCTGTTCGGCGGCATACTGGTCATCTGCCTCTACGTGTCCCTGATGGCCAGGGGCTCGATAATAGTCAGAAACTGCAGGGACCTCTATGCCAAGCTCTGCGTGGCGGGGCTCTGCCTGCTGATTTCGGGGCAGGCCTTCCTGCACATGTTCGTCAACGCGGACATAGGCCCCATGACCGGCCAGACCCTGCCGATGATAAGCCACGGCACGAGCGCCTTCCTATGCTTCTGCGCCGCGTTCGGGGTCATACTCTCCCTCAGCCGCATAGCGGCAAGGCGCATAGCGGAGGAAGCCAGGCTGGCCGCGTCCATGATGGGCGGGGACGGTTCCGCCTCAGACGGCTCCGGCAATATCAAAGAAAATACTGAAGACGATGGAATACAGGAAACTCAGAGTGATAATTAGCGGCGGCGGCACCGGGGGACACATCTTCCCCGCGGTGTCGATAGCCGACAAGCTCCGCAAACTGAATCCGGAGACCGAGATACTCTTCGTGGGAGCGGAGGGCCGCATGGAGATGGAGAAGGTCCCCGCGGCCGGCTACAGGATAGTCGGTCTGCCCATAGCAGGCCTGCAGCGCAAGCTCAGCCTCTCCAACCTCATCCACAACCTCAGCCTGCCCTTCAAGCTCGCCGACAGCATGCGGCGCGCCAGCACCATAATCGAGGAATTCGAGCCCGACGTGGCCATAGGAGTGGGAGGCTACGCCAGCGCCCCGCTGCTGCGCGAGGCCGAGAAGCTCCGCGTACCCACTCTGATACAGGAGCAGAACAGCTTCGCAGGCCTCACCAACAAAATGCTCGCAAAGAGGGTCGACAGCATCTGCGTGGCCTACGAAGGCATGGAAAGATTCTTCCCGAAGGAGAAGATAGTGCTGAGCGGCAACCCCATACGCACCGGCATCCACCCGTATTCGGAGGCCGAGCGCGCCGAGGGCCTGGAGTTCTACGGCTTCACCCCCGGGCGCAGGCATCTCTGCGTGATAGGCGGCAGCCTGGGCAGCGGCACGCTCAACCAGGCGATGAAAGGCTGGATAGAGGCCGGATGCCCCGGAGGCGACGACGTGGAGGTGCTCTGGCAGTGCGGACGCTACTACAAGAAGGGAGTCGACGAGTTCATGCAGGGCCGCAGCCTCCCGAACATCAGATACACCGACTTCATCGCCCGCATGGACCTCGCCTACGCCATGGCCGACGTGCTGGTGAGCCGCTCCGGGGCATCTTCGATCTCCGAGATCTGCGCTGCCGGAAAGACGGCGATATTCGTGCCCTCACCCAACGTGGCCGAAAACCACCAGACCCACAACGCGATGGCGCTGGTGAACCGCGGGGCCGCCCGGATGGTCAGGGACGACGAAGCCGCTCAGAAGCTCATGGCCGCCGCCATGGAGCTCGTGCACGACCCCGCCGAAATCGGGAAGATAGGAAAGAACGCCGCGGCCATGGCCCTGCCCGACGCCGCGCAGACCATAGCTGACGAAATCTACAGGATAGCAAGATGAACTACGACAACATATACTTCATAGGCATAGGCGGCATAGGGATGAGCGCCCTCGCCCGTTTCTGCAAGTTCAAGGGATGCAGCGTCTCCGGCTACGACCGCACCCCCTCCGAACTCACGCACCAGCTGGAGGCTGAGGGGATAGATGTGCACTACAATGACGACAGCAGCCGCATCCCGGCCGACACTGAGAGCACCCTGGTGGTCTACACCCCGGCAGTTCCCGACGACTTCGGCGAACTGGCATACGCCCGCGAGCACGGCTACAAGGTCATCAAGCGCTCGCGCATGCTCGGAGAACTCACCCGCGGGGAGACCTGCCTCGCCGTGGCGGGAACCCACGGCAAGACCACCACTTCCACGCTGATAGCGCACATACTGACCGAAGGCGGCCAGGGCTGCTCGGCCTTCCTCGGCGGAATCTCCAAGAACTACGGCACCAACATGCTCGTGAGCAGCACCCCGGTGGTCGTGGCGGAGGCCGACGAATTCGACCGCTCCTTCCTCCAGCTTCATCCTGCGATCGCGGTGATCACCGCGATGGACGCCGACCACCTCGACATCTACGGAGACCTGGAGCACGTGCACCAGGCCTTCAGGGAGTTCGCCTCTCAGGTCAGCGAGACCCTGATTCTCAAGCTCGGGCTCCCCATAGCCCCGGCCGACGTGCAGGCCAGGATATTCAGCTACCACTTCGACGACCCTGCGGCCGACTTCCACTCCGCCAACCTCAGGCTTGACGACAGCGGGCACTACATCTACGACCTCGTGTACCCGGGAGGCACCCTCAGCGACATCCGCGTGGGCGCTATCGGCTGGGTGAACGTGGAGAACAGCATCGCCGCGGCCGCGGCCTGCCTCTGCTACGGGATGGACGCCCAGAAGGTGCGCCACGCCGTCGCGAGCTTCGAGGGGGTGCGCAGGAGGCTCGACGTCCACGTGAACCGCCCCGGGCTCTGCTATGTCGACGACTACGCCCATCATCCCGCAGAGCTGCGCAGCGCGATCAGTTCGGTGCGGCAGGTGTTCCCCGGACGCAAGATCACCGGAGTGTTCCAGCCGCACCTCTACACGCGCACCAGGGATTTCGCCCCGGAATTCGCCGAGGCGCTGAGCCTGCTCGACAAGCTCGTCCTGCTCGACAT
>JADILW010000054.1 GCA_017695095.1 Candidatus Cryptobacteroides avistercoris
GCGCTACACCGAGAAGTTGTGGTAGTGCGGGCCGAAGCGGGCGAAGGCTTCGCGGTCGAGCGCCTCGCGGTCGTCGGGGTGGGCGATGCTGATCAGCAGCTTGGCCCTTTCCTGCAGGCTCCTGCCGTAGAGGTCCACGGCTCCGTATTCGGTCACGACCCAGTGGGCGTCCGCGCGAGGGGTCACGACTCCCGCGCCGGCGTTGAGCTCGGCCACGATCTTGTTCTTGCCGTTCTTGGTGCGGGAGGCGAAGGCGGTGATGCTCTTGCCGCCCTCCGACATGGATGCGCCCCGCACGAACTCCAGCTGTCCGCCGGTGCCGCTGAAGATGCGCGTGCCTATCGAGTCGGCGCAGATCTGACCGGTGAGGTCCACCTCGGTGGCCGAATTGATGGCCTTCATGTGGGGGTTCTGCGCTATCACGAAGGGGTTGTTGGTGTATTTTATGTCCCTCATATTCACGGAAGGGTTGTGGTCGATGAAGGAGTAGACGTCCTGCGAGCCGAGGAGGAAGGAGGCAACGACCTTGCCGGTGTCGATTTTCTTGCGGCTTCCGTCGATGACCCCGCTCTTTATCAGTTTCAGCAGCCCGTCGGCGAACATCTCGGTGTGCAGTCCGAGGTGCCTGTGGCCCGAGAGCTGGGCGGCGAGCGCGTTGGGGAGCGCGCCTATGCCCATCTGTATGCAGTCGCCGTCCTCCACGAGCGCGGCGCAGTTCTTTCCGATGAGGACTTCGGTCGGAGTAGGCTCCGCGAAGGCCGCGGTCACGAGCGGGGTGTCGTCCCTGACCAGATAGTCGAACAGGCCAAGGTCCAGCAGGTCACCGTAGGCGAACGGCACGTTGGGGTTCACGACGCCTATCACGAGTTCGGCCGATTCCACGGCGGCGACAGAGCAGTCTACCGAGGTGCCGAGGCTGACCTTGCCGTTCTCGTCGGGGAGCGACACGTTGACCAATGCGGCGCCGAGCCTGATGTGGCCGTCGCGGTAGAGCTTCTGGCTCTCTCCGAGATGCACCGGCAGATAGTCGGCGTAGCCTCCGTTGACGTTCTTCCTGACGTTCGGGCCGATGAAGAAACCCTGCTCGAAGAAGATCCCCTCGTAGGCCGGGTCGCTGTAGGGCGCGGGACCTTCGGTGTGGAAGTGGTGGAAGTGCAGGTCGGCCACGTCTCCGGCGTCCGCCCGGCGGCAGAGGGCCCGGATCAGGCAGTGGGGGACGCTGGCCACGCTGCTGAGGTGGACATGGCAATGCGACGGAATGTGGCTCACGGCCTCGTCGGCTGAGACATATTTCGGAGTTTTCATCGGGCGTAAAATTTCTTTAATTTTGCACCCGGCAAAGATAATAAATTATGCATACGAAAGAAGAAAAACTGTCGGCATTCGGCCGGCTTCTCGACGTGATGGACGAATTGCGCGAGCACTGCCCCTGGAATGCCGCGCAGACCATGGAGTCGATAAGGCCGATGACGGAGGAGGAGGTCTACGAGCTCAGCGACGCGATAGTCCGCCGCGACGACCACGACATCTGCAAGGAGATCGGCGACCTGCTGTACCATCTGGTGTTCTACGCGAGAATCGCGCAGGAGCGCGACGCGTTCGACATCGCCGACTCCCTGGACGCCGAGTGCGAGAAGATGATCTTCCGCCATCCCCACGTGTTCGGCGACGAGAAGGACAGGAAGATGACCGCCAAGGAGATCGCCGACACCTGGGAGCTCGTCAAGGCCCGGGAGAAGGACGGTAACAAGACCGTGATGTCGGGAATCCCCGACGCGATGCCGGCCATTCTCAAGGCCATGTCGATGCAGGAGAAGGCCCGCGGCTGCGGCTTCGACTGGGAGAGGCGCGAGGACGTGTGGGCCAAGGTTGAAGAGGAGCTCGGAGAGGTCAGGGAAGCCTGCTCCGAGAAGGACGGCGACCATGTGGAGGAGGAGTTCGGCGACCTGATGTTCGCGGTGATCAACGCGGCGCGGCTCTACGGGGTCGATCCCGAGAAGGCGCTGGGACGGACATGCGGCAAGTTCCGCCGGCGCTTCGGCTATGTCGAGGCCGAGGCCGCGGCCAGGGGCCTGAGCCTCGCCGACATGAGTCTCGCCGAGATGGACGCATTCTGGGACGAAGCCAAATCGAAGGGGCTGTAGTGAGATTTTTTTTGAAAAGAGGCGAACTGCACCTAAATTTGCAGGTTGTGCAAAACTGAAACCATGGCAGAATATAGAATAGTAGAGGTACTTGACAGGCGCGGGCTGCGCAAGTTCATCAAATTCCCCGACGAACTGTACAGGAATTGTCCGCAGTACGTTCCCGCCCTGCATTCGGACCAGAAGAAGTCGCTGACCAGCGTGTCGTCCCTGTCCTACTGCAGCCACAAGCTCTGGCTGGCCCTGGACGCCTCCGGCAAGGTGGTCGGCCGCATCTGCGGGATGATCAATCCGCGCTACAACGAGCGCTTCTCCAAGAAACGCGCGCGCTTCGGATGGTTCGACTGCATAGAGGACTTCGAGGTGGCCAGGCTGCTGATCGGCACGGCCGAGAAATGGGCGAAGGCTCAGGGCATGACCGAAATCCACGGCCCGCTCTACTACAACACGCTCGGAAAGCAGGGCATGCTGGTCGAGGGCTACGAGAACATACCTCCCTTCAACTGCATATACAATTATCCCTATTACAACGATTTCGTGACCCGCCTCGGCTTCGAGAAGGAGTGCGACTGGGTCCAGTACAAGATGGTCGCCGACCACGGGGTGCCCGAAAAGACCCGAAGGGTGGCCAAGATAGTCCGTGAGCGCTACAACCTGCATTTCGGCAGCATCGACAAGCTCAAGAAGGACCCCGAGCAGGTCAGGAAGTTCTTCAAGATGTACAACGACAGCTTCGCGGAGGCGGTCTACAACTTCATACCCTTCACGAAGGAGGAGATAGACGAGGAGGCGAAGTCGGTGATGCCCTTCATCTCCGACAAGGCGAGCTGCCTGCTGATGGACGAGAACGACGAGCTCGTGGCCTTCGGCATCTCGTTCCCCAGCATCTCCAAGGCTCTCCAGAAAGCGAAGGGGCACCTTTTCCCCTTCGGCTGGATACACCTGCTGCGCGCCCTGAACAACTACGAGACCACCGACCTCATGCTCAACGGCGCAGTGCCCCAGTGGCAGCACAAGGGCGTGTCGGCGATATATTATCTCGAAATGGGCGAGAAATCCAAGAAGATCGGCGGCAAATGGGCGATCACCAACCCGCAGATCGAATCCAACAGCGCGGTCAACATCTGGAGCAGCTACGACCATGAGCTCTACATGCGCCGCCGCTGCTACATCAAAACCATCGAATAGAGAATATGGCAGAGAACAATAATCTACTTGACAAGGTGCTTTCGCTGCAGGACAAGTTCCAGCAGCTTCAGAACGAGCTGTCGAGCCCCGAGGTGATGTCGGACATGAAGCGCTACGTGCAGCTGAACAAGGACTACAAGGAGCTGGAGCCTATCATCAAGGCCGGCAGGGAATATGAGAAGATGGTCAGCGACCTCGCTTCGGCCAAGGACATACTCGTCAACGAGAAGGACGATGAACTCCGGGAGATGGCAAGGGCCGAGATCTCCGAGATCGAGGCCGGTATGCCTGCCAAGGAGCAGGAGATCAAGCTGCTGCTGATTCCCGCCGACCCCGACGACGGCAAGAACGCCATAGTCGAGATTCGCGGCGGCACCGGCGGCGACGAGGCGGCGATCTTCGCGGGCGACCTCTTCCGCATGTACCAGCATTACGCCGAATCCCGCGGCTGGAAGGTCGAGGTGACCGACCAGACGCCCGGCACTTCCGGCGGCTTCAAGCAGATAGTCTTCAAGCTGTCCGGCGGCGACGGAGTCTACGGGGTGATGAAATATGAATCCGGCGTGCACCGCGTCCAGAGAGTGCCCCAGACCGAGACCCAGGGACGTATCCAGACTTCGGCGGCATCGGTCGCCGTGTTCCCCGAGGCCGGCGAATTCGACGTGGACCTGAGCTGGGACGACATCAGGCTCGACCTCTTCTGCTCTTCGGGCCCCGGAGGACAGGGAGTGAACACCACCTACTCTGCGGTGCGCCTCACGCATATCCCCACCGGCCTGGTGGTCCAGTGCCAGGAGGAGCGTTCGCAGATCAAGAACAAGGAGCGGGCGTTCGAGGAGCTGCGCACCCGTCTGTACAACCTTGAGCATCAGAAATATCTCGACGGCATCGCCGCCAAGCGCAAGACCATGGTGTCGACCGGCGACCGCTCGGCGAAGATACGCACCTACAACTATCCTCAGGGCCGCGTCACCGACCACCGGATCAACTGGTCGATGTACAATCTCCCGTCGTTCATGGACGGCAACATCCAGGAGTGCATAGACCAGCTGCAGATTGCAGAGAACGCCGAGCGCCTCAAGGAAGCCGGCGAGTAGAAGCCGCTGGCGTTTCCGTCGTTTCAGCGGCCAGCCGTTCAATAGCCGGCCATTTCAGCAATCAGCCGCATCATCGGCCCGGCAGAGCGAACTTACCAGATTTGACGCCAGCCGACCATATCACCCACGAACTGAAGCTGGCGAGAATTAAGTGGGATTGCCTGCGGTTGCAGTCGGTTGCGGCCGCATCAGCGGCCCGGCGGAGCGTCAGCGAGATTTGCCTTGCAAATCGAAGCAGCGAAGCCGGCGGCCGGAGCGATAGCGACGGCCGAGTATGCCCCTGGGGGCTGTCGCGCAGCGACTGGGGGTTAAATACAGAATGGCGAGGCTTTTGCCTCGCCATTCTGCTTTCAGAAAGGTCGTCAGACCTTTCTGAAAGCCACGCAGGCGTTGTGCCCGCCGAAGCCGAAAGAGTCGCTGAGGCCGAGATTGACGTCGGCCCTGACCGCCTTGTTCGGCGTGTAGTCCAGGTCACATTCGGGGTCGGGGTCGTCGAGGTTGATGGTGGGCGGGATCACGCCCTCCTGAAGCGCGAGCACGGTGGCCGCCGCTTCGACGGCGCCTGCGGCTCCGAACATGTGGCCGTGCATCGACTTGGTGCTGCTGATGTGGCACTTGTAGGCGAAGTCGCCGAATGCGAGCTTGTAGGCCTTGGTCTCGGTCACGTCGTTCAGCATCGTGCCAGTTCCGTGCGCGTTGATGTAGACATTGTCGGAAGAGGGGTCGAATCCGGCCTGCTCGAGGGCTATCCTTATGCATTCCGCCTGGGTGCTTCCGTCGGGACGCGGGGCTGTGGCGTGGTAGGCGTCGCAGGTGCTGCCGTAGCCGACCACTTCGGCGTAGATGTGGGCTCCGCGGGCGACGGCGTGCTCGTAGTCCTCGAGAATCATGATCGCCGAACCGTCGGCCATCACGAATCCGCCGCGGCTGCGGTTGAAGGGGAGGGACGCGTGCTTGGGGTTCTCCTCCCTGGTCAGCGCCTTCGCGTTGGCGAAGCCGGCGATGCCGAGAGGGATGGTGCAGTGGTCGCTGCCTCCCGCGATTATTGCGTCGGCGAAGCCGTACCTGACGGCCCTGTAGGCTTCTCCGATGGAATGCGTGGAAGTGGCGCAGGCGGTCACGATGTCGATGCACGAGCCGCGGGCGTTGAACTTGATGGCTATCTGGCCGCCGGCCATGTCACTTATCATGGTCGGCACGAAATTGGGCGATATCCATTTTCCGGAGGGGTCCTCCATGAATTTCTCGACTTCGCGCTGTATGGTCTGGAATCCGCCGATTCCCGAACCGACGTAGGTCGCGAGCCTCTCGGGGGCGATGTTCTCGCCCGCCACGAGTCCCGAGTCGTTCATGGCCTGCCATGCCGAGGCCATCGCGAAGATCGTGAAGGGGTCCTGCTTGCGGATGAAGGGCTTGTCCATCCCGTAGTCTTCGGGGTTGAAGTTCCTCACCATGCCTCCTATCTTGACTGCGAGGTTGTCGGTGGGATATTCGGTGATGTAGTCTATTCCGCAGACTCCGTTTGTGAGATTGTTCCAGAATGTGGGTATGTCATTGCCTATGCAGGAGAGGACTCCAAGGCCGGTGACGGCGACTCTTCTTTCCATAATGTGTTGTTATAATTCAAACAAAGGTACTAAATTTTGTTTATATTTGTCAAGGATGATATCTTTGCTGGACAAGGTGCCGCGCTATCTGCTCGGCCGGAAGGAGCTGACCTGGACCTTGATTTTCACGGCCTTGTTCGCCTTCGTGTTCCTGCTGCTCAACCTCCCGTTCTCGCAGAATCCCTGGCTGGAGGTCATCAGCGGCGGCGCCGTCATCCTGCTCGTGTGCTTCTTCCTCGCCTGCGTGGTCATCGTGGTCGTGAGCCGCATGCTGCTGTTCCGCCTGGGCTATCGCAATGGCGTCAGCGTGCTCGGCTACGTGCTCTGGAGCCTCGGCGAGATGGTGCTCGTGAGCCTGCTCTACACCTTCTTCACCTCCGAGGGCGTGAAGGTGGGCCTGATCGACATCGGAGGCAGCAGGCTGCTGACGCTGTTCTTCGAAGCCCTGACGTTCACCTTCTGGTGCATGGGCATTCCCTATCTGATCTCCTGCCTCTACCTCAGCCTCGCCGACAAGAGCAACACCATGAGGCTGACCGACTACGGCGACGTGGTGAGCGACGCTCCGGCCAAGCCTTACGAGGACAAGAAGATCACCCTGTTCGACAATAACGGCGCCCTGAAGTTCTCGGTGAGTTCGGAAAACCTCTACTTCATCGAGTCCGACGACAACTACATAAGGGTCTGGTATTCCGACAGCTCGGGACAGATGAAGCAGTATATGCTGCGCTGCCGGCTGAAGACCGTGGAGGACAGCTTCTCGGACAGCGACCTGGTGCGCTGCCACCGCAAGTACATAGTCAACATCGCCAAGGTCAGGATACTCAAGGCCGAGAAAGAGGGCTACAAGATAAGTTTCGGCATCGACGGCGTCGGCGCCATCCCCATATCCAAGACATACGAGAAAAACGTGCTCGCACGATTCAATTCAAAAACTTCTTGAAACAATGTGGCAAAGAATCCAGACACTCTATCTTTTCATCTCCACGGTGCTGATCGCACTGCTGTTTTTCTGTGACAAGGCCGAAGGGGTCTCCTTCACGGGATACTTCCCCTACCTTGTGTTCATCATCGTCATCACTCTGCTCAACATCCTCGCCCTGACGACCTACAGGTTCAGGGTGTTCCAGATGAGGACGGCCGTGCTTTCCGCACTGGTGACCATAGCCCTGCAGGTGTGGCTTGCAGTGGACTTCTTCACTTTCGGAAAGACCGACAATTTCCACATCACCGCCGTCTTCCCCATAGCCGCGGTGATACTTGACTTCCTCGCCGCGAGAAGCATCTTCGCCGACGAGCTGATGGTGCAGAGCGCATCCAGGCTGCGTTCGGCAAAGCGCCGGGGAAAGACCGACAAGAACAGTAAAAGCGCAAAATCATGAAAATCCCTGAATCTGAACTCATCATCAACGGCGACGGTTCCGTATTCCACATCCACATCCGTCCCGACCAGCTTGCCGACAACGTGATACTCGTAGGCGATCCCGGCCGCGTGGAGATGTTCGTCCCCCTGCTCGACCAGGTCGAGGCCAGAGGCGCCTCGAGGGAGTTCGTGTGGGTGACCGGCCGCTGCGGCGGAAAGAGGTTCACGGTGCTCTCGACGGGCATCGGCACCGACAACATCGACATCGTGATGACCGAGCTCGACGCCCTCGCCAACATCGATTTCCAGACCCGCGAGGTCAAGCCCGAGCACCGTACTCTCAACATCCTGAGGATAGGCACCTGCGGCGCCATCCAGCCTGAAATCCCTCTCGGGGCCTTCATTTTCTCGCATATCTCCATAGGCTGCGACGGCCTGATGAACTGGTACGAAGGCAGGGACGAGATAGCCCTGCTCGACTTCGAGGAGGCCTTCAAGAAGCATGTCCATTGGAACAGGCATCTGCCCGACCCCTATTTCGTCAGGGCGAGCGACAAGCTCATACGCAAGTTCGAGGACTGCACCGTCAAGGGCATGACCATATCCGCCTCGGGATTCTACGGCCCGCAGGGCAGGGTGGTGCGCCAGAAGCTGGCCATGCCTGACATGCTGTCGGACTTCGAGAGCTTCGAGTACGGCGGCTACAAGATCACCAACTTCGAGATGGAGGGTTCGGCGCTCGCTGGCATGGCGGCCAGGCTGGGGCACAACGCCGGCACAGTGTGCTGCGCGATCGCCCACCGCTATCTCAAGGATGCGAACACCGACTACAAGCCCCGGGTCAATGAACTCGTCAGGCTCGCCCTCGAGAGGCTGTCGGACTGACATTCCGTCAGCTGGAGAGGTCGGAGGAGGAAAGCAGATTCCCCAGCTGCTCTCCGAGCGCCCTGAGAACCTCGGGCGCGATTGTAACTGATTCATGCTCCGCGTCTTCGCGGAGCATTCCTTTTTCCATAAGGAAGGTTTCCAGCGATTCGGCGCTGATTCCGTGCTCCATGAGGTAGTTCCGGCTCGCGCTGCGGGGGAAGATGGCTATGGCGAGCAGGAGGTGCTCGTCGCGCACGGTGCTGCAGTCGTTTCTGAGAGCCTCCAGGACCGACATCCTGATGACTTCGACGGCATCTCTCGTGGGGTGTATCGATTCCAGTTCGTCGAACTTCACCGGCTCGCTGAGGAATACGGCCTCGTCGAGGTTCCGCTTCATGTCGTCAAGGTCGAGCTTCATCAGGCACAGCGCCCGGCAGGCGTTGTTGTCCCTGTCGCGCAGCAGGCCGAGCATCAGGTGGTCGACATCGGCCCGTCCGTGGCCGGTGCGCAGAGTCTCTTCGACCGCCAGGTCGAGAATGTGGTGCATCTTGTCGGAGAACCTGATTTTCATGGCCTAAAATCAAGGCAAAAGTAGCAAAATATTCGGATTTTTGTCTTAAATTTGCGAGATAGGATTAATGTGGAATCAAGATTTTATGGATAGTGAGGTAAAGAATCCTGAAGAGATTCAGGAAGAAGCGGTGGGAATAATCGAGCCTGTCGAGATCGACCAGGAGATGCGCACGGCCTACATCGACTATTCGATGTCGGTGATTGTCTCGCGTGCCCTCCCCGATGCGCGTGACGGCCTCAAGCCCGTGCAGCGCAGGGTTCTGTTCGGTATGGACGGACTCAATCTGGGCTACGGCGGACAGACCAAGAAATCCGCCCGTATCGTCGGCGAGGTGCTCGGTAAGTTTCACCCCCACGGCGATTTAAGCGTCTACGACGCCATGGCGCGTCTGGCGCAGAACTGGAATCAGAGGTATCCCCTCATATACGGTCAGGGTAATTTCGGCTCCATGGACGGTGACCCGGTAGCCGCGATGCGATACACCGAAGCCAAGTTCGAGAAGATCACGGCTGAGGTTCTCGCCGACATCGACAAGGACACGGTCGACATGACCCTGAATTTCGACGACACCCTCGAGGAGCCCACCGTGCTCCCCACCAAGGTGCCGCTTCTGCTGCTCAACGGTTCGTCCGGCATCGCCGTCGGAATGGCCACCAACATGGCCCCGCACAATCTCGGCGAATGCTGCGACGCGATATGCGCTTTCATTGACAATCCCGACATCGACACTGAGGGTCTGATGCAGCACATCAAGGGCCCCGATTTCCCGACCGGAGGCATCATCATGGGCCGTCAGGGCATCGTGGACGCCTACAACACCGGCCGCGGCAGGGTCGTCCTGCGGGCCAAGACCGAAATCGAGGAGCTCGCGGGCGGCAGGGAGGCCATAGTCGTGACCGAGATCCCCTACATGGTCAACAAGTCCGAGATGCAGTCCCGCATAGGCGAGATGGTCCGCGACAAGAAGATCGAGGGCATCTCCGACATCAGGGACCTCTCCAACCGCAACGGAATACGCATAGAGTTCCTGCTCAAGAAGGACGCCAACGCCAACGTGGTGCTCAACACCCTCTTCAAGTACACGGCCCTGCAGAGCAGTTTCTCAATCAATAACGTGGCGCTCGTGAACGGGCGGCCCAGGACGCTGACCCTCAAGGAGATGATAGCCGTCTTCGTGGATTTCCGCCACGAGGTCGTCGTCCGCCGCACCAGGTTCGAGCTCAAGAAGGCCCAGGCCAGGGCCCACATCCTCGAAGGACTGCTCAAGGCCATCGACATAATCGACGAGATCATAGCGACGATACGCGCGTCGCGCACTCCCGACACGGCCAAGTCCGCCCTCATCGAGAAATACGGCTTCGACGCCGAGCAGGCGGCCGCCATCGTGGCCATGCGCCTCGGCCAGCTCACCGGACTCGAGAAGGAGAAGCTGCAGAACGAATACGACGAGCTCGAGAAGTTCATCGCCCGCTGCGAGCAGATTCTCGCGAGCGACGCCGAGCAGCTCGCCATCATCAAGCAGGAGTGCATGGAGCTCAAGGCCAGGTTCGGCGACCTCCGCCGCACTGAGATCACCCTCTCCGAGGAGGAGTTCAACCCCGAGGACTTCTATGCCGACGAGGACGTGGTGATCACGATATCCCATTTAGGCTACATCAAGCGCACCCCGCTCGCGGAGTTCCACACCCAGTCCCGCGGCGGCGTGGGCAAGAAGGCCAGCGCCACTCGCGACGAGGACTTCATCGAGCACATCTACGTGGCCAACATGCATTCGACCATGCTGTTCTTCACCGACAGGGGCATGTGCTACCGCCTGAAGGTCTACGAACTGCCTGAGGGCTCCCGCACCTCCAAGGGACGGGCTGTGCAGAATCTGCTGAGCATCGACCCCGACGACAGCATAAAGACCTATCTGAACGTGCGTTCGATCGAGAATCCCGAATACACCGAGAGCCATTTCGTGACCCTCGTCACCCGCAGGGGAACCGTCAAGAAGACCACGCTCACCGAGTATGCCAACAGGCGCAGCCGCAACAAGGGAATCATCGCGATCAACGTGCGCGAGGGCGACGAGCTGCTTGACGCGCTGCTGACCGACGGAAGCAGCGACATCATGATAGCCGCGAGAAACGGCCGCTGCTGCCGCTTCGCCGAGAGCGAGATCCGCGCAATGGGACGCAACTCTTCCGGCGTCAGAGGCATCTCCATAGGGGAGGACGACGAGGTCGTGGGAGCGATATGCTGCGGCCCCGAGTCCGAAAGCGCCGCCGACACCGTGCTGGTGGTCAGCGAGAACGGCTACGGCAAGCGTTCCGTCCCCGGCGACTACCGCAAGACCTCGCGAGGAGCGAAGGGCGTGAAGACCATCGACATCACCGCGAAGACCGGAAAGCTGCTCGCGATGAAGAACGTGACCGAGGAGAACGACCTCATGATCATAACCAAGTCCGGACTCACCATCAGGATGCCGGTTTCGGAGATCAGGGTCGCCGGCCGCGCCACGCAGGGCGTCCGTCTGATCAACATCCGCGAAGGCGACTCCATAGCGGCGGTATCATCCGTGGCTAAGGAGGAGGCCGGAGAGGAGGGGTCCGCCGATGCCGTACAGGAACAGGAATGAATCATTAATTTGTATACCTAGATCATGAAAAAGTTATTTTTAGTGTTGGCCATCGCTGCTTCATTGCAGGCATTCGATGCCCAGGCTCAGGTCAAGAGTCCTGCAGCCGCCTTGTCAGCCGTCCAGAAGGCTGAGGCCACAACCCAAAATGCAAAGCAGGCAGCCAAAGCCGCTACCTGGGTCAAGTACGCTGACGCCCTCATGGACGCCTACGAAGCACCCAAGGGCAACTTCTGGCTGGGAATGTCACGTCAGGAGATCGACATGCTCGGAGGCGGTGAGAAGCCTTCAGCCGAGCAGGCCGTGGATGTGGCAGGCCGTCAGATGACCAAGCTCGTCTACTCCAACAAGAACCTCTATCTCAACGAGAACGGACAGCTTGAGGTGATCGAGGTTTCCGCCCCTCTGGTTGACGACGTGCTCACCAAGGCTTTCGACGCCTACAAGAAGGCCGCCGAGCTTGACACCAAGGGCCAGAAGACCAAGGACATCAGCGAGGGTCTTGCAAAAGTCTCCACTGCATTCACCGACGAGGCCTACAACGCCTACACTCTCGGAGACTACAGCGAGTCTTCAGTTCTCTTCGAGAACGCCGCTGTCTCCTCAGCCCAGGCACCTTACGCCCAGCTTGACACCAACGCCGTGTACAACGCCGGCTTCACCGCGATGAGCGCAGGCGAGAACGAGCGCGCCAAGCTCTTCTTCGAGCAGTGCCTCGGATACGGCTACTATGGAGCCGAGGGTGAGGTCTACTCAAGGCTCGCCGACATCGCCCAGCAGGCAGGTGACACCGCGGCCGGCAAGGAGTACCTCGAGGAGGGATTCACCAAGTTCCCCCAGAGCCAGACCATCCTCGTGGGCCTCATCAACTACTATATCACCAGCGGAGAGAACACCGACCGTCTGTTCGGTCTTCTCGACGAGGCCAAGAAGAACGAGCCCAACAACGCCTCCCTCTACTATGTCGAGGGCAACATCCATGAGCAGCTCGGCGACGGCGAGGCGGCTCTCGCTTCATACCGCAAGTGCGCCGAGATCGACCCCAACTACGCCTACGGCTACATCGGAGAGGGCATCCACTACTATGAGCTCGCTGTCGACATCCAGAACAAGGCCGCCGAGGAACTCGACGACGCCAAGTATGCAGCTCTCATGGGTGAGTTCGAGACCACTCTGAAGGCCTGCCTTCCTCCTTTCGAGAAGGCGTTCGAGCTCAGCACCGACCCCGAGCTCAAGGCCAGCATCGCCGAGTATCTCAAGAACGCATGCTTCCGCTTCCGCACCGAGGGTCCTGAGTATCAGGAGATGTACGACAAGTACGCAAACTACAACCCCGCCGCTGAATAGCGGATTCCGGTTTCGGCCGTGACCCTTTTCAGGGTCGCGACCATATTGTCGAAGTCAGAAGGAGTGAGCCAGTCGCCTCGTCGGCCGGCCCGCTCCTTCACCGTTATGACGCGGTAGCCCTCGTCGAGGGTGCCGGGCAGGCAGCACCAGGTGAAGACCAGTTCGGGTTCGGCAAGCCTCTTTTCGCCGGTGGCGAAGTCGTGGATGAAGTTCAGCCTGACCATCAGGCCGAGCCTGGTGTTCCTGGCGCTCATGTTTGAGACCAGGTTTCCGGTGGAGTAGATGACAGGCCGTCCGTCGATGCTGGTGGTGTCCTGCACCACGTGGGGATGGGAGCCCACCACCGCGTCGACCCCGCCGGCCACCAGCCATTCGGCCCACTCCTGCTGGCTGTCGTCGTGGAGCAGGCTGTATTCCGTGCCCCAGTGGGGCAGCGCCACGATGAAGTCCGCGCCGAGGGAGTCCGCGCGCGCGATGGCTTCGGCGATTTCGTCCCTGCGCATGTAGTTCACCGCCGGCCATCCCGGCCCCTTGCCGAGGTTGGTGCCGTAGGTGAAGTTGATCAGGGCTATGCGCACTCCCTTGCTGAAGAGCATCAGCGGGTTGGTCCGGGCGGCGTCCAGGCTGTCGGCCGCGCAGCCCGTGTACTCCGTGCCGAGGCTGTCGCGCAGCGCGGAATAGACTTCCAGGGTGCGGCCGAGCCCCGCGGCCCCGCGGTCGAGGATATGGTTGTTCGCGGTCAGGAACACGTCGGCCCCGCAGCCGGAGGCGAGGATGCTGGCTATGCTGTCGGGTGCCGAGAATGCGGGATAGCCGCTGTAGGGAGGTCCGCCGAGGCTGAATTCCATGTTGACCGCCGTGAAGTCCGCCGACCTCATGAGCTCCCCGACATCCCTGAAGAATCCGCTGAAGCCGTAGTCCAGCTGCCGGGCGTGAAGCATCACGTCGCCGCCTATGAGCACGCTCACGGTGTCCGTCTTCCCCAGGGGTGAGGCTTCGGGCACGGTGAGCCGTAGCTGTGCGGCGGAGGTCCACGCCGTCAGGAGCATCAGGATGGCTGGCAGTACGGCTTTTCGCATGTCTGCAAATATAGGAAGCTATTTGAATTTGCCTCAAAATGTTTGCAAACTTTTATTAATTTTGCACCGAATGAGGAAAATCCGCATCATATTCCTGCTTTGCCTGACGCTGCCTCTTCTCAGCGGCTGCGACCTCTTTCGCAAACTCGCCGGAAGGCCTACTTCCGAACAGATCGAGCAGAAGCGCGCCATGATAGAAAGGGAGCTGCAGGCGCATCAGGGCCGGCTGGATTCCCTCGACGCTGTCCAGCAGCAGCTTTCCGACTCTCTCGCCCTGCTTGATTCCATACGCCTTTCCGACGACGCGCTCGTGGAGGTCCGTCAGATAGCCGAGCAGTCCAGGAACACCCTGGAGTACCGCTACTATGTGATCGTGGGTGCGTTCGGCAACAGGGAGAACGCGGTCAGGTTCGCGGGTGAGATCGGAGAGAAAGGCTATTCCGCAGAACTCATCTCCTATGTCAACGGTTTCACGGCCGTGGGCATCTGCCCCTCCGACAGGCTTGCGGAGGTCTATGCCTCGCTGCGTGAGGTCAGGGACGGCGGAATCTGCCCCGATGCCTGGATACTAGACAATCAGTAGTGTATGATAAAGTCAGCAGTCTTTTTCCTGTCGTTGCTCGTAGGGGTGACAGCTTCCGCACAGTTCCGTGACGGCGGCTGGCAGGACCTCAACGACAGCGAGGTCGTGAAAGCGATGAAGGAGCAGGTGGGCTATCTGTCCTCCGCCGCGCTCGAGGGCCGCAAGGCCGGCTCGGAAGGGGAGAGGGCCGCAGCGGAATATGTCTCCGAAGTCCTGTTGTCCTACGGCGTGGACGTGATCAGCGGCGACGGCGGGGAGGTCTTCGGAATCCGGCAGGAGAACGGCGACACTCTGGAGTCCCGCAACGTCATAGGCTTCATCCCCGGCTACGACCCCGAGATGCGCGACAAATACATAGTCATAGGGGCGAGGCTCGACAATCTCGGCACCTCGACCGTGACCGTCGACGGGGAGAGCCGGCAGAAGATATTCTACGGAGCCAACGGCAACGCGTCCGGGCTGACCCTGCTGATGCAGCTCGCCAGGAAGCTGAGCACCAACAGCGTGCTGCTAAAGCGTTCGGTGCTGCTGGTGGCCTTCGGCTCCTCCGTGGACCTGTGCGCCGGGTCGTGGTATTTCCTCAACCGCTCCTTCCCCGACGTGGAGAACATCGACGCCATGGTCAATCTCGACATGCTCGGCACGCCTTCGAACGGCTTCTACGCCTACACCGCCTCCAATGTCGACCTCAACAGTCTCATCACCGGCCTGTCGGGCTCTCTCCAGCCCGTGCAGCCGCGGATTGTGGCCGTGGAGCCCGTGAACTCCGACCACAGGATGTTCTACGACAAGGAGATACCTTCAGTGTTCTTCACCACCGGGATGTATCCCGGCTACAATACCGACAAGGACACCGCCTGGACCCTCGAGTATGAGGGGATGGAGCGGGTGCTCGAATATATCTACAATTTCACGCTGGAGCTCGTGAACGGAGCCGCCCCCGATTTCAGGGAGGCCGACGAGAGCGGGCGCAGGTTCCGCGACAGCGCCGACATAGTGCCCTACAGCGAGTGCGACGTGAAGCCGGCCTTCCTGGGCTCGAGCGACCCTTCCGCATTCCTCACCAAGTGGGTCTACGTGTATCTGAGGTACCCCGAAGAGGCAGTGGAGAACGGCATACAGGGCCGTGTGCTCGTGAATTTCGTGCTCGACGAGAAGGGCAAGGTGCATGATGTGAGGGTGGTGAGGGGAGTGAACGAGCTGCTCGACGCCGAAGCGGTGAGGGTGGTGAGCGCCTCTCCGAACTGGAGGCCCGCCAGGGTGCGCGGCGAGAAGGTCAAGTGCGAGATATCCATGTACATAGAATTCAAACTGGAAAAGAGATAAGATGGATTACGATTTCAAGGCAATCGAAAGCAAGTGGCAGGCCCGCTGGGCGGCCGACAGGGAGTTCAAGGCGGAGGTCGACCCCTCCCGCCCGAAATACTATGTCCTCGACATGTTCCCGTACCCTTCAGGCGCGGGGCTGCACGTCGGTCATCCTCTCGGCTACATCGCCAGCGACATCTTCGCCCGATACAAGAGGCTCAAGGGCTTCAACGTGCTGCACCCCATGGGATACGACGCCTTCGGCCTTCCTGCCGAGCAGTATGCCATCCAGACCGGCCAGCACCCCGAAGTCACCACCACCCGCAATATCGAGCGCTACCGCGGCCAGCTCGACCGCATAGGCTTCTCCTACGACTGGGACAGGGAGGTGCGCACCTGCGATCCGTCTTTCTACAAATGGACGCAGTGGGCCTTCCTCAAGATGTTCGACAGCTGGTATGACCCCGACCTGAACAAGGCCAGACCCATTTCGGAACTGGTTGAGAAGATCGCTTCCGAGGGCTACGGCGACGTGACCCCGGAGCAGTGGGCCGCCGCATCCGAAAAGGAGAAGTCGGACATCCTGATGGGCTACCGCATAGCATATCAGGGTGAGACCAGCGTGAACTGGTGCGAGGGCCTGGGCACCGTGCTCGCCAACGACGAGGTCAAGGACGGCCTGAGCGTGCGCGGCGGCTACCCCGTGGAGCAGAAGAAGATGACCCAGTGGCAGCTCAGGGTCTCCGCCTACGCCGAGAGGCTGCTCGACTCCCTCGACTCCCTCGACTGGAGCGACTCTCTCAAGGAGATGCAGCGCAACTGGATAGGCCGCTCCGAGGGAACGGAGATGATTTTCGACACGGTCTGCGACGGCAGGCACCTGCCCGTCACTATATTCACCACCAGGGCCGACACGGTCTTCGGCGTCACCTTCATGGTGCTCGCCCCCGAGAGCGAGCTGGTTTCCCAGCTGACCTCCGAGGACAGGCGCGAAGAGGTGGAGCAGTATGTCAGGGCCGCGGCTAAGAAGACCGAGCGCGAGAGGATTTCCGAGACGAAGAGCGTGACCGGAGTCTTCACCGGCGCCTACGGCATCAACCCCCTGAACGGGAAGAAGGTGCCCGTCTGGGTTTCCGAATACGTGCTCGCAGGCTACGGCACCGGCGCCATCATGGCGGTTCCCGCCCATGACAGCAGGGACTACGCCTTTGCAAAGAAGTTCGGTCTGCCCATAATCCCGCTTATAGAAGGCTGCGACGTGTCGGAGCAGAGCTTCGACGCCAAGGACGGCATAATGTGCAATTCCGGCTTCCTCGACGGCATGACCGTAAAAGAGGCTATAGAGGCCGCCAAGGATTATGTCGAGGCCCACGGACTGGGCCGCCGCAAGGTGAACTACCGCCTCCGCGACGCCATCTTCTCCCGCCAGCGCTACTGGGGAGAGCCTTTCCCGATATACTACAAGGACGGCATCCCGACTCCGCTTCCGGAGTCTGAACTGCCCCTGAGGCTGCCGGAAATCGATTCCTACAAGCCTTCTCCCGACGGCGAACCCCCTCTTGCGCGCGCAAAGGACTGGACATACAAGGGCTATCCGCTCGAGAAGAACACCATGCCGGGCTTCGCAGGCTCAAGCGCCTATTATCTCCGCTATATGGACCCCCACAACGACGAAGCCCTCGTGGGCGAGGAGGCCGACAGGTACTGGCGCTGCGTGGATCTCTATGTGGGAGGGACCGAGCACGCGACCGGGCACCTGATATATTCGAGGTTCTGGAACAAGTTCCTCTATGACCTCGGCTATGTCTGCGAGGACGAGCCTTTCCGCAAGCTCGTGAACCAGGGCATGATACAGGGCCGCTCCAGCTTCGTCTACAGGATAGTGGGCACCAACACCTTCGTGTCCGCCGGCCTGAGGGACGGCTACGAGACCACCGAAATCCACGTGGACATCAGCCTCGTGCGCAACGACAGGCTCGACATCGAGGCGTTCAGGAAATGGCGCCCGGAGTATGCCGACGCCGAGTTCGTGCTCGAGAATGGAGAATATGTCTGCGGATGGGCTGTGGAGAAGATGAGCAAGTCGATGTACAACGTGGTCAACCCCGACGACATCTGCGAGACCTACGGCGCCGACACCCTCAGGCTATATGAGATGTTCCTCGGCCCCGTGGAGCAGAGCAAGCCCTGGGACACCAAGGGCATCGACGGAGTGAACCGCTTCCTGAAGAAGTTCTGGAGGCTGTTCCACGACAGGGACAACTGGCTGGTGACCGACGAGAAGGCGACGGCGGCCGAACTCAAGATCCTGCACAAATTGATAGGCAAGGAGCAGGAGGATATCGAGAACTTCTCGTTCAACACGACAGTGAGCGCGTTCATGATAGCCGTCAACGAGCTCGGAGCTCTGAAATGCAGCAAGCGGGAGATACTGGAGCCCATGGTGGTGCTGCTTTCGCCCTTCGCCCCGCATATCGCGGAGGAGCTTTGGCATCAGCTCGGCCATGACGACAGCGTGACCTATGCCAGCTTCCCCGAATACCGGCCGGCTCTCGCCGCCGACGACAGCGTGACCTATCCCGTTCAGTTCAACGGCAAGATGCGTTTCACGGTCGAGCTTCCCAGGAGCGCCGCCCCCGCCGAGGTCGAGGCCGCGGTGCGCGGGATGGAGCAGACCGCCCGCTGGACCGAGGGCAAGTCCATAGTCAAGATCATAGTGGTGCCCGGCAGAATTATCAACATAGTTGTCAAATGATGAAAGGAAAAGTACTGACGATAGTCAAGGAGTATCTGATTCTGACCATAGCGTCGTTCATTTTCGCCGCGGCCTGGGAGTGCTTCATGATTCCCAACGGGATGTCGGCCGGCGGAATGATGGGTCTCTGCACCATCATCCAGTATGCCACTGCCGACCTGATCCCCGCCCAGGTGTCGTACATCGCCATCAACGCAGTGCTGATGGTGGTGGCCGTGCTGGCGATGGGCATAGGCTTCGGCTTCAAGACCATATACTGCATAGTGGTGTCGACGCTCGCGATGGGGCTGATCAGCGGGATAGAAGTCCTGCACTCGGTGCCCGGAGAGTTCTTCTACATCGAGGAGAGGGTGCTGGTGCCCATATTCGCGGGAGTGCTCGAGGCTCTGGGCATAGGTCTGATACTCCGCTACGGAGGCAGCACGGGAGGCAGCGACATAGTCGCGCTGATGGTCAACAAGTACTGGCCCGTGTCGCTCAGCACCACCTTTCTGATCATGGACCTGTTCATCTGCTCCGCGCTCCTGCTGCTGCCCGGCAAGACCTTCTCCGACATGTGCTACGGTCTGGAGATGGTGGTGGTCTTCTCCTTCATGGTGGACACGGTGGTCGGAGGAAAGAAGTCATCCTACCAGCTGTTCGTCTTCTCCGACAAGTACAAGGAGATCGCCGACCATATCATCTATAATATGGAGAGGGGAGTGACCGTGCTCCAGGCGCAGGGCTGGTACACCAAGAAGGCCAAGGAGGTGCTGATGATACTCATCAGCCAGAAGGAGCTGCCTTCTCTCAACAAGGTCATCAGGGAGATCGACCCCCGTGCCTTCATGTCCATCTCCACCACGAACAACGTCTACGGCGAGGGTTTCGAGGAGATGAAGACAGGAGTCAAACTGACAAAGAAAAAACACGACGATAAAGATGAGCACTAAAGAATTTCTGGTCCATTTCAAGGAGTACCTTCTGATAACCCTCGGTCTTCTGGGTTATGTGACGGGATGGATACTGTTCCTGCTGCCGAACAACCTGATCGGAGGCGGCGTGGCTGGTATATCCTCAATCATCCAGTACGCCACCGGAATCCCTCTGGGATATCCCTATTTCATAATCAACATCGCCCTGCTCGTGACCGCGTTCTTCGTGCTCGGCAAGGGCTTCGGAGGCAAGACGATCTATGCGATAGTCCTGACCGCCCTCGGCCTTAACCTCGGCCAGGGCATAGTCCCCTACGACATAATCGAGAGCCTCGCCCTCAAGAACGGCAAGCTGCTCTGCACGATCATGGGAGGCATACTCTCCGGAGTCGGGATAGGCGTGTCGATATCTCAGGGAGGCAGCACCGGCGGCACCGACATAGTCGCGCTGATAGTCAACAAGTACCGCAACGTGTCGCCCGGACGCATGATACTCCTGATCGACGTGGTGATCATGCTGTCGTCGCTCCTCGTGCCTTCCTACATGGCCGACGGCACTCTGATGCCCTGGGCCGACAAGATCACGACCGTGGTCTACGGCTTCATCCTCGTGACGGTGAGCAGCACCGTGGTCGACCTCTATCTCTCCGGTTCGCGCCAGTCTGTCCAGGTCTTCGTGTTCTCCCAGAAGTATGCGGAGATAGCCGACGCCATCACCAACGACTTCCACCGCGGAGTGACCGTGCTCGACGGAAAGGGCTGGTACACCAAGCACAGCATGCAGGTCCTGATGATCATCACCCGCAAGACCGATCTCGGCGTGCTGCTGAAATACATCAATTCCGTGGATTCGTCGGCCTTCATTTCCGTGGCTTCCGTGACTGGCGTGTACGGCAAGGGTTTCGACATGATAAAAAACGGAAAAAAGAAGAAAATTAATAGTTAAAAACAGCAAAATGTGGCCAATGCAGCCGCCTGCGCTTCCGTGCAGGCGGCTTTTCATTCTATCTTTGCCGAAAAACTTGTTTTCGATGAAGAAGCTGTTCGGATCCTATCTTTTCTGGACCAGGACTCTGTCCGTACTGTGCATCCTGCTTTTTCCCGTCGTAGAACTGCTGATCTGCGGTGACGTCTCCGTGGCCGTGTGCGCTTTGCTCATGTCGGAGTCCGGAGGCGCGGCCATGCTTCTGGCGACCCGCTTCTCCGAGGGGAGGGACGCCCTGTGCTGCGCCGTGCTGATGTTCGCATCCATGGCTTGCTGCCATTTTGTCGGCGCGGGGCCCGGGTTCGCCGTCTTCGCCGCGATGACTCTCCTGCTGCTTTATCTGATGCGCGTGTTCCGGCGCAGATATTCCAGGCTGCGTCCGCTATTCCGCCAGCAGGCGGTGTGGCTCGCCATGCAGAACCAGTTCGCCCTCATCAGCTGCCTCGTCCTGTACCTGCTGGCGATGCTCGGCGTCCTGGCTTTCTCCTCGGGCTGGCTGAGGATGCCCGCCGTACTGGCCATGACTGCCTTCTGCCTGCATCTGCTGTTCGCACGCAAAGGGAGGGTCTACCTGCTGGGCAGAGAGAAGGAGGAGGCCATACGGCAGATGGTCGGCGGCTCGCTGGCGTACGCCCCGTCTCCGTCCGACGGCGATGATACGGAGCAGATGCGCGAACTCTTTGCGAAGGTGGTCGCGATGATGGAGTCGTCGCAGCCCTTCCTCAACGAGGACTACAGCCTGCAGGAGCTGGCCATGAACCTGTATACCAACAAGACCACGCTGTCGCGCGCGATAAACCTCGTGTCGGGCATGAACTTCCGGCAGTTCATCAACGGCTACCGCGTGCGGTATTCCGTGGAACTGATGAAGAAGAATCCGAGGATGAGGGTCGAGGAACTCACGGAGATGTCGGGATTCCATTCCACCGTCACCTACACCATGGCGTTCAAGGCCAACATGCACGTGACTCCGGGCGAGTATCTCCAGAAACTGCGGTCTAATCTTGTCTGACCCCCTTCCAGTCGGAGGGTGCGGGGACGGTGATGTCCATCGGGGTCTTGCGCACCGGGTGGATGAAGCTGATTTCGTGCGACTGGAGGCAGATGCCGCCGTCGGGGTTGGACCTCGGCGCGCCGTATTTGAGGTCGCCCTTGATCACGCAGCCTATCGCGGCGAGCTGGCAGCGTATCTGGTGGTGCCTTCCGGTGAGCAGCTCGACCTCCACGAGGTGGTAGCGGTCGGTGCTGCGCAGGTAGCGGTAGTTGAGTTTGGCGAGCCTGGCGTCGGGGAAGCCGTCGGGGCGCGGGAGAGTTCCGTCTCCCACGGGGTAGGTCTTGTTCTGCCGGGTGTTGCGGTAGAGCCACTGCTCCAGGTGCCCCTCGGCGGGCCGGGGTACGGCGCAGCACAGGGCCCAGTATTTCTTGTGGATGTCGCCGTTGCGGAACATTTCGGAAAGCCTGCCCAGCGACTTGGTGGTCTTGGCGAGGATGCATATTCCGCACACGGGCCTGTCTATCCGGTGCGCGGCTCCCAGGAAGACCTTTCCGGGCTTGGCGTCGCGCATGGCGATGAAGGCCTTGTAGGCGTCCGTGAGGCACTCGTCCCCGGTGCGGTCGCCCTGGACTATCTCCCCGACTTTCTTGTTGACTATCAGGAGGTGGTTGTCCTCGTAGAGTATCCTGTCCCGGAGGTCCCGGTATTCCGCTGCTGTCAGTTCCCTGTATTCCATGAGGACAAAGATATGACATTTTGTCAGAAAATGCGAGTGGCAAAACTTTTGATTGTAGAGGGATGCCGTCGCACGGAGCGGCGGCGGATTAAGTGAAATCAGAAAAAGAAAGACAGAATACTATGGGAAAAATCATTGGAATCGACCTCGGCACGACTAATTCATGCGTGGCCGTAATGGAAGGCAACCAGCCGACCGTAATCATCAACGACGAAGGCTCCCGCACCACGCCTTCAGTCGTGGCATTCACCGACAACGGCGAGCGCAAGGTGGGCAACCCCGCCAAGCGCCAGGCCATCACGAACCCGAAGAACACCATATTCTCCATAAAGAGATTCATGGGTGAGACCTACGACCAGGTGGACAGGGAGATCGCCCGCGTCCCGTACAGCGTGGTCCGCGGAGAGAACAACACTCCCCGCGTGGACATCAACGGAAGGATGTACTCTCCCCAGGAGATTTCCGCGATAATTCTCCAGAAGATGAAGAAGACCGCGGAGGACTACCTGCGCCAGGAGGTTACCGAGGCGGTGATCACCGTCCCCGCGTACTTCTCCGATTCTCAGCGCCAGGCCACCAAGGAGGCCGGAAAGATAGCCGGACTCGAGGTGAAGCGCATCATCAACGAGCCTACCGCGGCAGCGCTCGCCTATGGTCTCGACAAGAAGAACAAGAACATGAAGGTCGCGGTCTATGACCTCGGCGGCGGTACCTTCGATATCTCCATCCTCGAACTCGGCGACGGAGTGTTCGAGGTCAAGTCCACCAACGGCGACACCCACCTTGGAGGTGACGACTTCGACCAGGCCATCATCGACTGGCTGGCTCAGGAGTTCGCTTCCGAGAATGCGGGAATCGACCTCAAGAAGGACCCCATGGCCCTCCAGAGACTCAAGGAGGCTGCCGAGAAGGCGAAGATCGAGCTCTCCAACGCGGCCAGCGCCGAAATCAACCTGCCTTACATCACGGCTCTCGACGGCGTGCCCAAGCATCTCGTGAAGACCCTCACCCGCGCCAAGTTCGAGGCTCTCTGCGACGACCTGTTCAACCGTTCCATCGAGCCCTGCCGCAAGGCCCTGGCCGACGCTCACCTGTCAGCGTCCGACATCGACGAGGTTCTGCTCGTCGGCGGATCGACCCGTATTCCCAAGGTGCAGGAACTCGTGAAGAGCTTCTTCGGCAAGGAACCCAACAAGAGCGTGAACCCCGACGAGGTGGTCGCCATCGGCGCCGCTATCCAGGGAGGTGTGCTGGCCGGAGACGTGAAGGACGTGCTTCTGCTCGACGTAACCCCGCTTTCGCTCGGAATCGAGACCCTCGGCGGAGTGATGACCAAGCTCATCGAAGCCAACACCACCATCCCCGTCCACAAGGACCAGGTGTTCTCCACCGCCGCCGACAACCAGCCTTCAGTTGAGGTCCGCGTGCTTCAGGGCGAGCGCCCCATGGCCAAGGACAACAAGCAGATAGGCGTGTTCCACCTCGACGGCATCGCCCCCGCGCCGCGCGGAATCCCTCAGATCGAGGTGTCATTCGACATCGACACCAACGGAATCCTGAACGTGTCCGCCAAGGACAAGGCCACCGGCAAGGAGCAGCACATCAGAATCGAGGCCTCCAGCGGACTCAGCGAGGAGGAGATTCAGAGGATGCGCGACGAGGCCAAGGCCAACGAGGCTGCCGACAAGGCCGAGAAGGAGAAGGCCGACAAGCTCAACAACGCCGACTCCATGGTCTTCCAGACCGAGAAGAACCTCAAGGACTACGGCGACAAGATTCCTGCCGAGAAGAAGAGCGCCATCGAGACTGCCTGCGGCAACCTGAAGAAGGCGGTCGAGGAGAAGAATCTCGCCGACATCGACAGGTTCATGCCCGAACTCGAGGCTGCCTGGCATGCTGCTTCCGAGGACATGTCCAAAGCCGCGCAGCAGCAGGGCCCTCAGAATCCCGAGGGGCCTCAGAACCCTCAGGGCCCGCAGGGACCTCAGGGCGGACAGGGCGGCCCTCAGCCTGACTACGGCAACTGATCACGCCCGACGTGAGAATACGGAGGCCGACCGGTGTAATGACCGGCCGGCCTCCGTCTTTGTTGTGTACGGGGGTGCATCGTAGCGATTATTTTGTTACATTTGAGAAAACTCACCATTATGAAAAGATTTGTTCCTGCTTTTGTCCTGGGCGCCGTGCTTCTGCTGCTCGGGTCAGCCAAGTGTTTTGCATGCACCGGAATAGCCCTCACGGCTACGGACGGCAGCCGCGTGGTGGCGCGCACCGTGGAGTGGGCGGCTTCTCCCATGCAGTGCGGCTATGTCGTCGTGCCCCGCGGCTATCAGCAGCAGTCCCTGACCCCGGAGGGCCAGGACGGACTGAGCTTCACTTCCAAGTACGGCTACGTGGGCATCTGGACTGAATATGAGGCGATAGTGGTCGAGGGTATGAACGAGAAGGGCCTCTCGGCCGGACTGTTCTTCTTCCCCAATTACGGCAAGTATCCCGACTTCGACTCTCTCAAGAAGTCGTCGACACTGAGCGACATGCAGCTGGTTTCGTGGGTGCTGTCGCAGTTCTCCACCATAGACGAGGTCAAGGCTGCCATCACGGAGGTCCGCGTGGCCGGACTGGACAGCCGTATCGGCACGGTGCACTGGAGAATTTCGGAGCCCGGAGGCAGGGTGGTGGTGCTCGAATTCACCGACGGGGAGCCGCATTTCTATGAGAATCCCCTCGGCGTCCTCACCAATTCGCCCGGCTTCGAATGGCAGATGCTGAATCTGAACAACTACGTGAACCTCGTTCCCGGTTCGGTGGGCGCCAACAGGCTCGCCGACGGCGTGGTTCTCAACCAGTTCGGCGGCAACAGCGCAATGCTCGGTCTGCCCGGCGACTTCACCCCTCCCTCCAGGTTCGTGCGCGCCGCCTTCTTCCAGACCTCGGCCCCCGTGTGGCCCACCGGCTTCGAGACCGTGTGCCAGGCCTTCCATATCCTGAACAATTTCGACGTTCCCGTGGGCGTGCAGAGGGGCAGGAACAACGTGTCTGCCGACGGCCAGCAGGATTACAATCCGGCGAACCTCCAGAGTGCGACCCAGTTCACCTCGGCGTCGGACCTGGCGGCCCTGCGTTTCTACTACAGGACGGCATGGAACTCCGACATACGCTGCATCGACCTCAAGGCCATCGATTTCGGCAAGGTCAAGTTCCAGCAGGCTCCGCTCGACGCCAGCAGGCAGCAGCCTGTGGAGATGGTTGCCGTCAAATAGTTTCTTGCCGCCTGCGGCCATAAGCATCCCTCGCAGGCGAGAAGAGCCTGCTCGTGGATGATATGGCCCTCCGGCGCATTGTCTGCTGTCCTGACCCTGCCGCGGCGAGCTCAGCCTCCGGCAGTAAGAACCACCGCGCAGCCCTATACTGCCGGCAGGCTTTCTTGATGGCCGCGGTACGGAAATCCGCTTCGGAGGTTCCGCTACGCTTCATCGATGCTGCGCATCGTCCGCTCACAGCCGCGGACGGCTAGCTTCCTCAGCGGAAATTCCGTACTGCGTGCTGTCTTCGGATCAGGCAGGCCGACTTCGCCGCGGCAGCCTTCTGTGTTTCAAAGATTCTGCTCCGGGCGGGCGCGAGGAGAGCCCTCCGCAGAGCTCCCCGCAGCGCGTGTCAGGCGGCAGTGGTTCATGACAGCTGAGGAAGGCGTGTGACCTAGGAGCAGCCTGTTTTGAGAAAACGGCCCTGCAGTGGCCTGTAAGGCGGTTTTCGCCGAACCTATTGCTCCCACGTCGGCTAAATTACAGGGACGAGTGAGCCTTGTATTTTTGTAAGGAATTCATAATCAAGCATTTCTGTAAAAGCGATGCTCCTTCCTAAGTTGCCATTACTTAGTTGTGCCATATTTGCAATCCGCAGCCCTGGCCCCACCGCGGCAGGCTGTGCTTTAAAGATTCTGCGTCATCTTGCTGTGGATTGCAAATCAGCGTCAACTTGCAAATCAGCCAGTGTGTCCCTCAACAATCTTTTCCGGTGCCCGATTAATTCTGGTGAGGGGATGGTAGTGATACTTGTGCTGTAACTGACTGTCCGGTCGGATTTGAAATTCATTGGTACCAGATGCCGCCGTTCTGCTGCGGTGGGTGGCCGCCCGCCGGGACTGCTGGAACCAAATTGGGTCCATTGGGACCAGCCACATGCCCAGGAGCGGCCTCTGCGCCGTCCCGCCGGGACTGCTGAATTTCAAACTTTACCTTCTTGCAAAACACCTGGCTCCGGACCACACCTGCACGGTGTGCGTCCAAGGGCTCAGCATGAGTCCGGTCACCTGAAATCCGGTAGACCTGACTCACGGACGCTCCATCCGTTCTCGCAAGAGGCAGCCCTTTGAGTCAGGTGTTTTTCGTCAGCTGACGGCCGCTGCAGCGGGTACCAACCTTCGTGCAATTCACCTGCGCCCCTGATGTGCCCTGCAGGTGTCCGGAACGATGGTCGGACGGCGAGGTGTAAGGAAAATGGTCACACCTGCGCGGAGAATATGCCTTGGAACGGCTTGCAAAGCTATTCCTGGGAGCAGGTGAATTTCTGTCCTCGCAGATTTGCATCAGAGTTCGGCCAGATTTGCATTTACGTTCAGCCAGATTGCCGTTGTGTCCAGCCGGATTTGCAATCAGGCAGCTGACAGTTGCTGTCATAGACTAATGAAGCCCAGCCAATTATGGCTGGGCTTCATCGTGTATCGCAGCGGTGATTCTTACTGCTCGTCCTGAAGGCGGAGATGCTGTACGTATACAGCCTTCATCTTGGCTATGCGGCGCTTCATCGAGGGCTTCTCGAAATTCTTGCGTGCGCGGAGCTCGCGGATTGCGCCGGTCTTCTCGAACTTCCTCTTGAATTTCTTCAATGCGCGTTCGATGTTCTCACCTTCCTTTACTGGTACGATAATCATGCTTAATCACCTCCTTTTCTTATCGAGGTCGCAAAGTTAGCAATTTATTTCAATAGTGCAACAAAATCTTTCATGCCTTCCGTCGCGGTCTTCCTGATGTGGGTGATGCGTTTGTCGCGGACCGGTACTCCGGCGGGGTCGATGATGTATATGGGGGTGTCGGAAGAGGCATAGCGGTAGAGCCCCGCGGCCGGCCATACCTGGAGCGAGGTTCCGACTATCAGCAGGATGTCGGCCTTCTGCACGGTCTCGATGGCCTTCTCTATCTTGGGTACGGCTTCCCCGAAGAACACTATGTGCGGCCGGTACTGGGCGCCGTCGGGCGCCAGGTCGCCCAGCCTTACAGGTTCGTAGCCTATGTCTATCACGTATTTCTCGGAGTAGCCGTCGGCTTCGTTGCAGCTGTCTTCCGGCCTTATCTTGGTCAGTTCCCCGTGGAGGTGCAGCACATGGGTCGAACCGGCCCTTTCATGGAGATTGTCCACGTTCTGGGTGATGACGCTGACCTTGTAGCGGTCTTCGAGCGCCGCTATCATCCTGTGCGCCTCGTTGGGCCGGACGTCCCTGAGCTGGGCGCGTCTTGCGTTGTAGAAGTCGAGCAGCAGCCCGGGATTGCTCCTCCAGCCTTCGGCGGAGGCCACCACCATCGGGTCGTAGTTCTCCCAGAGCCCGCCGTTGTCGCGGTATGTTCCGAGTCCGCTTTCCGCGCTGACCCCCGCGCCGGTCAGCACCGCGATCTTTTTCTTCGTCTGCATGGTCCGATCATATTTTCATTCCGAAATAGCGGGTGCGCACCCAGTATTCGAACAGGGGGTCCATGACTTCCGGAGCGCCGCCGGTCTCGAAGTTGACTATCTCCTTTTTCGCCAGCGCGTCCTTGAGCCTGCGCACGTTCGCCGAGGAACTGAGGGTGAATTCGTCGATGACCTCGGTGCTGGTGAACTTGGTGTGGCCGCAGAGTATGGCCTTCAGCATGCTGACCTGGAAGGTCGTGAGGTCGTTCATCGTGGCGATGAAGCGCGGCTCGTGGACGGAGATCAGGGATTCCAGGGCCGTGGTCAGCGTGTTCTCCATTATATAGCCTTTTGACAGCGAGTCGCAGATCGCCGCGAAATGGTTGATATACCAGATGTTGTTCCGGAAGAGCTTGCAGGTGCCGAGCAGCAGGTCCCTGTCGATGACCTTGCCGCTCGTGAGCAGCGAACGGTTGATGTGGTCTATGATCTCGCGGGTCTCTATCTCCCCGAGCTGTATGCGCTCCACCTGGCGGAAGAACAGCTTGCGCATGCCGAATATGTCGTGCATCGCGTTCACGGCGGAGCCGCTGAAGATGTAGGCGGCAAGGTTGCGGTCGTCGACGCTGCGGTTGCAGAAGACCTCCTGGAGCAGCTTGCAGAACAGGTCGCCGTCTTCGGTGAGCATGACGTTCTGGAATTCGGTGAACGCCACGAAGATTCTTCCTCCGGTCCGCGCCGCCGCACGGTAGGGGAGCCGCAGCACTCTCACGATGTCGGCTTCTCCGATCTCCCTGTCAGCGCCGAGTATGCTGCCGTCGGTGGCGTAGCGCTCCGGGCTGAAGCCGATGGCGCAGCCGTCGAGCAGTTCCCCGGCGGCTTCCGCCAGTTGGTCGGGGCTGCTGCAGAAGCTGCGCAGAATCTCGGAGCCGAGCCTCAGCACGAGGTCGCGCAGGCTCCGGATGTCGAGCAGGCTGACCATGCACACGCGGAAGTTGAGTCCTGCGGACTGCATGTTGAAAAACGCCTGGCGCAGCAGCGACATCTTCCCGCTCTTAGGCGGTTCGTAGACGGTTGCGTTCTCGCCTTGGGCGAGAAGGTTCGCAAGCGCCCGCGCCTCGTTGTGCCGGCCGATGAAGTTCTTGCCGGTCACGTATTTGCTGTAGATAAAGGTCTCGTCCATCGTCCTTAACGCATCTTCAAATTTACCTCAATAATTCTGTTTTCGCAATAGCCGGGGGCGGAGGTGCCGCCTCCCGGGAGGCTAGCCGCCCGCGGCTGTGAGCGGGCAATGCTCTGCAGTAAAGCGCAAGAGCATTGATGGAGCGCAGCGGAACCTCCCGGGAGGCGGCACCTCCGGCGGGGCGTAAGGGCGTAGACGAAAAATCGAAAATATTTGTAGTTGAAAGAAATAATGCCTAAATTCGCAGTCCAAAATTTTTGATGGTCGCCAAGCCTGTCAAGAGCCGCCGTGTGAGGCGGACGCTTGCGGCCGAAACTTTAAAACAAAGTTTTAGATGTACGCAATAGTTGAAATTGCAGGCCAGCAGTTCAAGGTTGAAGCTGGAAACGAAATCTTTGTGCATAGGCTCGCCGATGCCAAAGGTGCTGATGTGGAGTTCGGCAAGGTGCTTCTCGTGGCCGACGGCGCAGACGTGAAGGTCGGAGCTCCCTATGTCGACGGAGCAGTGGTCAAGGCCACCGTGCTCGATGATGAGGTGAAGGCCGACAAGGTCCTCGTGTTCAAGAAGATCCGCCGCAAGGGCTTCCAGAAGCTCAACGGACATCGTCAGAAGCTTTCAAAGATCAGAATTAACGAAATCGCTTAAGAGTTATGGCACACAAGAAAGGTCAATCAAGTTCAAAGAACGGTCGTGAATCACAAAGTAAACGACTCGGACTCAAGAAATTCGGCGGCGAAGTAGTTAAGGCCGGAAATATCATTGTACGTCAGAGGGGAACCGTCCACAACCCCGACAAGAACGTCGGAATGGGCAAGGACCACACTCTCTACGCTCTCGTAGACGGCACCGTAAAGTTCACTCGCAAGAGAAACGACAAATCTTACGTGTCGGTAATCCCGTTTGAGAACTAGCTCGGGGGATATAATGTCGGACAGGAGGGACTTGCACTTCGAGCAGAGTGTGGGTCCCTCATATTTTTCATAAAAGATTATGTTGACACTCAAGACGCTTCGCGACGACCCTCAGGGAGTTGTCGAGAAATTGAAGATCAAGAATTTCGACGCAAAGCCCATAGTCGACAGGATACTGGAGCTGGACACCCTGCGTCGCAACCTGCAGACCGAGAGCGACGAGCTCCTCTCGCGCCAGAAGCAGATAGCCGCAAAAATCGGCGGATTGATGAAGGAGGGCAGGAAGGAGGAGGCCGAGGAGGCCAAGGCCGAGACTGCGGAGCTCAAGGCCAGGTCCGGCGAGCTGCTCTCGAAGATGGACGAGGCCGCAAAGGAACTCGAATCCCAGCTCGTGCTGCTGCCCAACACGCCCTGCGCCCTCGTGAAGCCCGGAAAGGGCGCCGAGGACAACGAGGTCGTGAAGATGGGCGGCCCCGAGGTGCATCTTCCAGAGAACGCCCTTCCCCATTGGGAGCTCGCGAAGAAATATGACATCATAGACTTCGACCTCGGCGTCAAGATCACCGGAGCCGGATTCCCCGTCTACAAGGGCAAGGGCGCCAAGCTGCAGAGAGCGCTGATCAACTTCTTCCTCGATTGCAACACCGCCGCCGGCTACAAGGAGGTGGAGCCTCCCGTCATGGTGAACGCAGCTTCTGGCTTCGGCACCGGCCAGCTCCCCGACAAGGAGGGCCAGATGTACCATGCCAACCTGGATGACTTCTACATGGTGCCCACCGCTGAAGTCCCCGTGACCAACATATTCCGCGACGAGATACTCGCCGCCGGCGAAATCCCCCAGAGGCTCACCGCCTACACCCCCTGCTTCCGCCGCGAGGCCGGCTCCTACGGCAAGGACGTGCGCGGACTCAACCGCCTGCACCAGTTCGACAAGGTGGAGATCGTCAGGGTGGAGAAGCCCGAGGACTCCTATGCCGCGCTTGACGACATGGTGGCCCACGTCGAGGGCATAGTCAACAAGCTCGGACTGCGCTACCGCATCCTCCGTCTCTGCGGCGGAGACCTGAGCTTCACCTCCGCCATCACCTACGACTTCGAACTCTGGTCAGCCGCCCAGCAGCGCTGGCTCGAGATCTCGTCGGTGTCCAACTTCGAGACCTATCAGGCCAACCGCCTGCATCTGAGGTACCGCGACGACAGCGGCAAGACCCAGCTCGCGCATACCCTCAACGGCAGCTCGCTCGCGCTTCCCCGCGTGGTGGCCGCCCTGCTCGAAGACAACCAGACGCCCGACGGAATCGTGATTCCCGAGATTCTCCGTCCCTACACCGGATTCGACAGAATTGATTAAGGAAGGAACCGTAATATTAGGAATAGATCCCGGAACCAACATCCTTGGTTTCGGGATTGTCCGTGTCGGTCCGGACCTCCGCCCGCAGTACGTGGACATGGGGGTGTTGGACCTGCGCAAGGTAGAGTCCCCCTACGAGAAGCTCCGCATAATCCATGACAAGACCGGAGCCCTCTGCGACCTCCATCACCCCGCCTTCCTTGCGATAGAGTCGCCGTTCTACGGACGCAACGCCCAGGTCATCTTCAAGCTCGGAAGGGCTCAGGGCGCGGCTGTCGTCGCGGCTCTCGAGAGGGGTGCGGAGGTCCATGAATACGCCCCCAGAAAGGCGAAGATCGCGGTTTGCGGCAACGGCGGCGCCTCCAAGGAGCAGGTTTGTCTGATGTCCCAGAAGATACTTGGCATCAAAATTGCCAACAAATTCCTGGATGCGACGGACGCCCTGGCGCTGGCCTTGTGTCATTTCTACCAGATGAGCAGCCCCTTGTCGGGCAGGGAAGGTTCTTCCTCATGGGAGAAATTCGTGGCAGCTAACCCGGAAAGAATATTGAAAAAATAAAGCCGATGAAAATTTTCAGATGCTTGTTATTCCTCTGTGCCGTAATCACCAGCGTGTCGGTGTCGGCGCAGAACAATGTGGACATCAAGGCCGTGCTGCTCGATTCGGAAAGCGGTGAACCCGTAGGCTTCGCCACGGTGTCAATCACCAGAGACGGTCAGGACACCCCGACGAAGTACACGCTCAGCGACGACAAGGGCAACGTCACCATCAGCTCCGTCAGGCGCGGCACCTACACCCTCAAGGCCGAACTCCTGGGCTACAAGACCCACACCGCTCAGATAAAGGTCGAGAATTCCGACATCGACCTGGGGCAGATAAAGCTCAGCCCCGACACCGAACAGATCGACGCAGCCACCGTCTCGGCGCTCGGCAATCCGGTGATAATCAAGAAAGACACCATAGAATATAACGCGACCTCGTTCAGCACCACCGACAACGACGTGCTCGAGGACCTGCTCAAGAAGCTCCCCGGAGTGGAAGTATCCGAAGACGGCTCCATAACCGCCAACGGCGAGACCATCTCCAAGATCACCATCGACGGCAAGACCTTCTTCCTCGACGACCCCCAGCTCGCGTCCAAGAACATCCCCGCAAAGATGATCAACAAGCTCAAGATCATCCAGAAGAAGTCGGAGCAGGCCGAGTTCACAGGAATCGACGACGGTGAGGAGGAGACGGTGATCGACCTCTCCGTGCAGCCAGGAATGATGCGCGGCCTGTTCGGCAACGTGCTCGGCGGAGTCGGAGCCGACCTTCCCGCGAGCGACGGCACGCAGAGCGAACTCAGGTATCAGGGCAACGCCTTCATAGGCCGCTTTACCGACAAGTCGCAGCTCAGCCTTATCCTCAACGGCAACAACGTCAACAACCAGGGCGGCACCAACTTCGCCGGCAACATGATGCGCGGTATGCGCAGCGGCGGCATGGGCGGCAGCGGCGGCGGAATCACCACCTCCTACATGGCCGGAATCAACGCCGCGGGCGACCTCTTCGACGACAGGATGGAGATTGGAGGCAACTACCTCTGGAACTCCAGCGACAACGACGTGATGGAGAGCAGCATGCGAACCAACTACCTGACCGATCACAACTTGATCTACAACAGCAGCGGCTCCAGCAGCAACCATTCAGACGGCCACCGTGTCGGCATGCGCCTCGAGCATGAATTCTCCGAGAACACCTCCATACTCTTCGAACCCCAGGTGAACTTCGGACGCGGATGGTACAGCGAAACTAGTACTGACGTGACTAATGAAGACGACCTCGCCGGCAACATAACTAAGCTCAGCGACTCCTACGCCGACAACAGCGGAAACAACGAGAGCGTGTCAGCCAGCGGCTCCTTCCTCTTCAGGCAGAGGCTCGGACTTCCCGGCCGCACCCTCACCGCCAGAGTCAACTTCAGCCTCTCCGACAATGTGATGAACGGAATCAACCGCAACGGAACCACCTCCTACGACGACCTCGGGGCTGTCTCCACCGTAGAGGCGGTGAACCAGAACTTCACCAACGACCAGCGTTCCTACTCGCTCAGCGGCCGCGTCACCTACACCGAGCCTCTCGGCAACCATTTCTACGCCGAGGCCAACTACTCCTACAACTGGAACAAGTCCAACTCCGACAAGCAGACCTTCGACCTCAACAACAACGGAGAATTCGACCCCCAGTACTCCAACAGCATCATCAACGAGACCAACCGCCAGGAGATGGGCGTGAACGTGATGTTCCAGAACGAAGGCTTCCGCGCGCAGGTCGGCTTCTCGGCTATGCCCACCAGGACCTTCAACAGCACCACGCGCTACATTATTCCCGAAGGTGAGACAGAAGGAACGTACAGCCCCGTCACCTACGACGACTTCCGCTGGAACTTCTCTCCCCAGGTCTCTCTCGACGCCGACTTCAGCGAACTCACCAGCATGAGACTGTTCTACCGCGGAACCTCCAGCCAGCCTTCCACCTCGCAGCTTATGCCCGTGCCGGACAACACCGACCCGATGAACATCAGCTTCGGTAATCCCTCGCTGACTCCCTATTTCTCCCACAGCCTGCGCGGCGACTTCCGCTATTCCAACAGGGAGAAGTTCTCGTCGTTCAACATCCGTTTCAACGGCGGATACGTCCAGAGCCCCATAGTAAACGTGGTGTGGTACGGCAGCAACGGAGGACAGTACACGATGCCATTCAACGGCCCCGCCTCCTTCAACGGCAGCCTGAACGGCTTCGCCAACCTGCCCTTGGGCGACAGCGCGTTCACGCTGAGCAACACGATAGGTGCAAGCTACCGCCAGAGCGCATCCTACGTGGGCACCGACGTGGACATGGGTACCTACAACGAGGATGGCTACTATGCCTTCATGGACGAGTTCATCAACCTGTTCGTCAATGACCCCGACTGGTATGCGGCCCATATAACCGAAAACTCCACCAGAACCCTCAGCGCCAATGAGAACCTGCGCATACGCTACAGGGGCACGGCCCTCGAGGCCATGGTGGGAGCCTCCACCAGGATGAACCGCTCATGGTACTCCATCTCCAACGCCAACGAGAACACCACGACCTGGAACAACGCAGTCAACGCCAGCCTGACCTGGAATTGGAACGCCACCGGCATCAGCTTCGAAGGCGACTACAACTACAGGTGGTACAACGGATACTCGACCCAGCAGCCCTCCGAGAGCATTCTCAACGCCGAGATATCCAAGACGCTCTTCAACGACTCCATGACCCTGGCGCTCAGAGGCTATGACATCCTCGGCCAGTCCAAGAACCTCATGGTCAGCGACAGCGCCAACTACCACAGCGAGTCAGTGAACAACACCCTGGGCCGCTATGTGATAGTGTCCCTTACCTGGCGCTTCGGCACCATGGGAGGCGGCAGAGGCATGTTCGGCGGACGCCCCGGCGGCGGCAGGCCTGCAGGCGGC
>JADILW010000006.1 GCA_017695095.1 Candidatus Cryptobacteroides avistercoris
GCGCCATGCTGCGCGAAAGGGTGGCCGCCCATGCCGACTGGTTCCCCGGACGCGGGGCGAAGGTGTGCAGTGAACGGAGCATAATCGCCGCCGACGGCAGCGAGCACCGTCCCGATAGGGTCGTGTTCACCCCGGAGGGCGTGATCATAATAGACTTCAAGTTCGGCCGCGAACTGAAGTCGCATCTGGCGCAGTTGCGCCGCTATGCTTCGCTCTACTCGGGGCTCGGTTTCCCGGTCAAGGCTGGAGTCGTCTGGTATGTACTTGAAGATAAATGTGTTGCAATATGAAAAAATTATTTCTGACCTTCATTGTCACCCTTGCGGCGTTTTCCCTGTCATACGCACAGGCTCTCTATGAAGAAGCGGAGGCGCATCCCGCGGCCCCTTCCGTGCCTGCCTACGTGGTCTTCGCCGGCGACACCGTGCGCTTCGACCGTCCGGATTTCTATGAGCGCATGGACAGGGAGCTGATCTCCTTCACCTACATGCACACCAACACCACGCTGATGCTGAAGCGTTCGCAGAGATATTTCACGATCGTGGAGCCTATCCTGCGCGAGCAGGGAGTGCCGGAAGACTTCAAATATCTGATGACGATCGAGAGCAATCTCGACCCGAAGGCCCTCTCAAGCGCCGGGGCCGCCGGCCTGTGGCAGATCATGAAGTCCACCGGCCAGTCGCACGGGCTCGAGGCCAACTCCGAGGTCGACGAGCGCTACAATGTGGAGAAGGAGACCGTCGCCGCCTGCGAATATTTCAAGGAGGCCTACGGGAAGTTCGGCGACTGGATCACCGCAGCGGCGAGCTACAATGCCGGTCAGAACGGAATCGCGCGGCGCCTTGAAAGCCAGCGGCAGGATACGGCGCTCGAACTCTGGATGCCGGAGGAGACCATGCGCTACATTTTCAGGCTCCTTGCGGCCAAGATGCTCTTCGAGGACCCTTCAGCTTTCGGTTTCGATATAGGCAGGGAGGATATGTACCCCTACATCCCGCCGCGCAAGATCGTGACGGTCAGCGGGCCGATTCCGAGCCTGGTGGATTTCGCGGAGGAGCATGGCACGACCTACAAGCTGCTCAAGGAGGCCAATCTCTGGCTGCGCAGCGACAAGCTCACGAACAAGTCGGGCCGCACCTACAGCATAGCCATACCTTAGCTCTTACTACAGTCCCCGGAGGTCGGTGACTATCCATGAGGAGTCGAGCGCCGAGGTGTCGAATGTGAAGGCGGAGAGGTCGTCCGACAGTTCGGAGTATCTGATGTGGGAGAGTTTCAGCCCGCTCACCGAATCGCGGTATGAAAGCACCTCCTCGACGCCTCCTGCGTCTTCGACATAGACTTCCTTCGACCTTATGTCCACTGTCCATCGGGTGAGCCCGTCGCAGTAGACTTCCATTCCGTTGCCTTCCACGTAGTAGCAGTCGCCCTGCAGCACCAGTTCTCCGCGTATGCGCACGGGGGAGAGTTCCGAGATGGAACAGGCGTAGTCGAGGGTGACGCGCTTCTCCCGGGCTTCCGCTATGATCTCCTCCGGAGTCTGGGCGGAGGCGCCGCAGACTGCCAGGAGCAGTGCGGCTGCGAGGGTCGTTGTCCTTACGCTTCTCATTTCTTCAGGGAGTCGAGCAGTTCTTCGAGCGTGTCGAGGTCGGGAATCAGCACCTGGCGGGGCTTCGAGCCCTCCTGGGGGCCCACCACTCCTGCTGATTCGAGCTGGTCCATGACCCTGCCGGCCTTGGCGTAGCCCATTCCGAGCCTGCGCTGTATGTCGGAGGTGGAACCCTTCTGGGTCATGACCACCATCCGCGCCGCCTCTTCGAAGCGTTCGTCGAGGCTGTTCACGTTCAGCGAGCCGGGACCGCCATCCTCTGAGGAGGAATCGTCGGGCGAAGGCAGGTAGTAGGGAGTGTTGTAGCACTTCCCGTAGCCAGTCTGTCCGCCGATGAATTCAGTTACGGAGTCGATCTCCTCGCCCTCGATAAGGGCGCACTGGATTCGCTCGGTCTCGATGCCGGCTGAGAAGAGCATGTCTCCGCGTCCGATCAGCTTCTCCGCTCCCGGAGCGTCGAGTATGGTCATCGAGTCGTTGCGGGAGGCCACCCTGAACGCGATGCGCATGGGGAAGTTGCTCTTGATTATTCCGGAAATCACGTCGACCGACGGCCTCTGCGTGGCCAGCACCACATGGAGGCCGGCGGCGCGGCCCTTCTGGGCGAGCCTGATGATGGAGTTCGTGATGCTGCGGCTGGCGGCCTTGGCTTCGGGCGTGGCGCTCGAGGTCATCGTGAGGTCGGCGTACTCGTCGACCACTGTCACTATGTAGGGGAGGAACCTGTGTCCGTGGTCGGGACGCAGCCTGCGCTCCTTGTACTTCTCGTTGTAGAGGCTGATTTTGTTGACCCCGGCCTTGCTCAGCAGTTCGTAGCGCGCGTCCATCTCGATGCAGAGCGCGCGGAGTATCCTCTCGGCGTTCTTCGGGGTCTTGACTATGGCGGCGTTCTTCTCGTCTTCGTCGGAGCCGGCGTCCGGCAGCAGGGCCAGATAGTGCCTGTACAGCTCCTTGTAGGCCGAGAATTCCACCATCTTCGGGTCGATGAACACGAACTTGAGCTCCGAGGGGTGCTTGCTGAACAGCAGCGAGGACACTATCACGTTGATTCCTACCGATTTTCCCTGCTTGGTGGCGCCGGCGATGAGCAGGTGGGGCGCGTCGGCCAGGTCGAAAACCTTTACCTTCTGGGTGATGGTGTAGCCTATGGCCACGGGCAGTTCGGCCTTGCTCTTGCGGAAGGCGTCGTCGTTGAGCAGCGACTTCAGCGGCACTATCGACGAATAGTCGTTGGCCACTTCGATGCCCACTGCGTCGGACAGTGTGGTCACGCGCACGCCCTTCGCGTTGAGCGAGAGCGCTATGTCCTCCTGTAGCTTCTTGATCTCGGCGATCTTGACCCCGGGAGCCGGGTTCACCTTGTAGAGGGTCACCGTGGGACCCACCACGGCCTTCACGTCGGTCACCTGTATCTTGTAGTTGGCAAGCGCCGCGCGTATCTTGTTGTTGTTGCGGGTGAGTTCTTCGGTCGAGACCTCCCGTCGGGCGCTCTTGTAGTCCTTGAGCAGGTCGATCGAGGGGAACTCGTATTTCGGCAGGCCGTCGGGCGGGTCCAGACGGTTGTCTATGGGCTGCAGCTGCTGGGTCACCTCGGCGTTCAGGGTGTTGTCGGTGATTATCCTGAAGTCCTCGCCCTCCGTCTCTGCGGTGGCGCCGCCGGCTTCCCCGGCCTTTCCGATGCCGGTAGCTTCGCCTCCGTGAGCTTCGTTTCCGGTGTCTTCGGCTTCGGGTTCATCCTCTTCCGTGGGGTCTTCGGGTTCTTCCGGCTCCTCGGGTGCGCTTTCCTCGGGCTCCTTGTTTTCGCTGTCCGTTCCCTTCGCGGCGCGCCTGCGTCCGCGTTCCTTCTTTCCGCCGCCCTCTCCGAGAGAGGCGAACCAGCAGTTGAAGCGTCTGGACGAGAAGAAGAGGAAGGCCGCGATGAGTATGATGATGAAGAATCCTGTCACTATGGTGCCGAACAGGCCTTCCGCCCACTGGACGGTCAGGGCCCCGCAGCGGCCGCCGAGTCCGCCCCCGAAGATGTCGTCAAGGCCGGCGAGCCGTCCGCAGTATGCGAAGAGCAGTGAAGATATGAAGGCTCCGAACAGGGCGATCAGTGCGGTCTTCACGAGCGAGCGGCGCCACCTGTGGAGCAGCAGCCTTACGGTCACGGCCCCGAGTATCAGCAGAAGGCAGAAGCTGCCCATGCCGAACAGCTCGCATACCAGCAGATAGCCGGTCCTGAATCCGAGTCTGCCGGCCGCGTTTCCGACAGGCTGCCCGGCGTCGGAGGCGTCCGCGCCTGCGAGGAGGCTCATGTCCTGCTTCCAGTGGAAGAGATAGGAGACGCTGGCGATCAGCATGAAGACGGTCAGCGCCGCCATGACGAGCCCCAGAATCCGGACTGCGGAAGCCTTCTCCTCCTTGTCCCAATTCTTGAAGAGCCTCATTTCTTCTTGTTTTGTCTTCTGTTGTTGCGGTACATCCTGCCGCCGTTCTTCTGGCCTCCGGGCTGGCCCACGTTGATGCCCATGCCAGGGCGGGAGAAGTTGGCGTCACCCGAAATCTTGGAGAGGGTTATCGTGTCGGGCACCTTGATCCTGTAGTCGGAGAGCTTCTCGATGTCGCTGAAGATGGTTTCGTCGGCGACGCTGTCCTTGTTCCATATCAGGTACTGCTGGCGCATGTAGATCGCCAGGCAGCGGAGCATCTCCTCCTTGGCCTCGCCGTCGGGCACCTCGCAGAGCAGGTTTATGATTTTCTCGATGTTCCTGCCGTAGTGGGTGGCCTTGATCCTGGTGTCCTTCATGGGGACGGGCACGGGGGCGGTGTTGAACTCCTCGGCCACGGGGCAGGGGTAGGGGGAGTCGATGTCGAGGTCGTAGCCTGCCATCATGTAGAGATGGTCCCAGAGTTTGTGCTCGAAGTTGTCCTGCGCGTGTACCTGGGGGTTGAGCGTCTCCATGACCTTCACCACCGCGCGCGCCTGCTCGCTCCGCTTGTCCCTGTCGGGGATCTCCCTGAGCTTCTCTATCATCTTGAGCACGTTCCTGCCGTATTCGGGCATCGTAAGCTTTTCTCTCTGGGTGTTGTAGTCGAGTCCTATGTTGTAGTTGTCGTTCATGTCCGGGTTGTGCTTGTAAACTGCAAATATACGAAAAAAGCCGGCCTATTCTTCCAGTCGGAAACCGGAAGAGGCCCATACCCCCTCGGAGGTGATCAGGTAGCCTTCGATGTCGGGCCTGGACTCGATGAACTCCCTGGCCTTTTCGGGTCCCATGACCATGCAGGCTGTCGCGAGGGCGTCGGCTTCGGCCGCAGTCGGGGCCACTATGGTCGCGCTGAGCAGGTCGTGCTGCACGGGGTAGCCTGTGCGGGGGTCAATGGTGTGGGCGTATTTCCTGCCGTCCTTTATGTAGAACTTGCGGTAGTTGCCGGAAGTGACAATGCCGCAGGCCCTCCCTTCCGAGGACCAGATGGCGCGGATGTCCTTCCCGGGGGAGTTGTTGCCGTCCACGGGGTTGTCGATGCCTATCCTCCAGCCCTCGCCTGAAGGGTTGAGGCCGTCGCAGTATATCTCCCCTATGTCCACGAGCATGTCCTGCACGCCTATGGAGTAGAGGTAGCGGGCCACGACGTCGCAGCTGTACCCCTGGGCTATGGCGTTGAAATTCAGGGTCTTCCCTTCTCTGCTGTCGCGCAGCGCCTGCTCTATCTTCTCGGGGGAGGGCAGGCTGTCGGCGGTGAAGCCGAACCCCCAGATGTCGAAGAGAGGGCCGCTGTAAACGTCGAACGCGCCGTCCGTCATCTCCTTGTATTTCTCCGAGATATCCAGCAGGGCGGCGAAATGCTCGTCCGGAACTATGTCCTCACCGGCGTTGCGGCGGCTGAGGAGCGAGTTGTGGTTGTAGCCGGAGATGCTGAAGTCGATGTCGGTGAGCAGCGAGTCGATGGTCGCGGCTATCTCGTCCTGGGGCGTGCGCACCCCGGCCATGTTGATCTTGACGTTGTAGGTCCCGCCCTGGGCGTAGCCGCTGAACGTCACGTATCTGTCGCCCGAGCAGGCGGACAGGAGGAGGGTCAGCGAAAGGATGGAAAAAATTTTGCGGAGGTTCATCTGTCGGCAAAGTATTTGTACAAAGTTAACGGATTTTCGCAATTATGCGCATATTTGCCTGCGGCATATATACGGCTGCGCCTCGGCAGAGCAAATAAATTTGTTCTGCTCTCGGCTTCTGAGTAATTTGGCCTGACGGCCATATATACGGTTGCGCCTCGGCAATTACAAGTAAACTTGCATTGCTCTCGGCTTCTGAGTATATTTGCACGCTTAAACCAAGAATGATGAAGTTTAGTAGTAAGATACTGCTGCTGGCCCTTGCGGCCGTCGCCGCCTTTTCCTGCAAGAAGGACGAGGAGACGACCAGCAAGACGTTAGGCGGCTCCGCGAAACTGGAATATCCCGAGTTCGTCGAACCCGGTTTCACCAAGAAATTCGGTCTTGACTCCCTGATGACCTTCACCAGGGACGATGGCGGCCCCATAGGCTATTTCTTCACGGCCCCTATCACCTCCAACCGCGACACCGTGTGCAACGGACAGGGCGAGGTGCTCCACCGGGAGTACATCTCAGTGGCGCCCGACAGCCTCGGGAACTTCTCGCTTACCTTCACCGCATTCGCCGAAGGCTACGTGAACGACCCCGTCTACGCCAACTTCACCGTGGTGAGACACGGCCTCAACGGCAAGAGCTCCCTCACCAACTTCGACATCAAGGACAGCGACAGGACCTTCACCGACCCGCGTGACGGCCAGACCTATTACTACACCACCATAGGCGACACCGACTGGATGCGCCAGAATCTCGCATGGGAGGGGGCGGGGAGACCCTACTACGACTGCGAGGCCATGTCCCCGATATTCGGAAGATACTACACCTGGCACGAGGCGCAGACCGCATGCCCCGAGGGCTGGAGGCTGCCGTCCGACGAGGACTGGGCGGCGATGGCTTCGTTCTACGGAGGCAACAGCGTTCCGGGAGCCGACTTCACCGACCTGGCCGGCGACCTCATGGAGAACATCTATTTCAACGAGATCCGGCTATGGGAGTTCAACCGCGAGGTCAAGGTGACCAACGCCGCGAGGCTGTCGGTGATGCCCGTCGGTTTCGCAAGGATAGAGAAGGGCGAGTACAGTTTCGCCGACCTCTACAAATATGCCGCGTTCTGGACTTCCGACGAAACCGCTGACGACAGCGGCGTGTTCAGATATCTCTATGAAGATGAGACCCTGGTCTACTGGGGAAGCATCACCAAGAACGACGTGGCCTTCTCGGTGAGGTGCGTGCGTGACGCATCATAGGGAGGATACTGTTTCGAGAGATTTTACGAGGGCCTGGGCGAGAATATCGGTCAGGCCCTTCAGCATATCCGGGCAGATTCCCGCCGCCTCCGCCGCGACAGTGATGACCGAGCTGATTATCAGGACTTCGGAAATCGGCAGCGCCACGAGATTCGAAATCAGGAAATATGCCGGGAAAGTGTGGAAGTGCCACCATGCCAGCGGGGCCGTATAGAGCTGGCAGGAGATTGACAGCGCCGCTGCGCTCCAGAGTTTCCTGAACGGGTCTCGCCGGCCGCTCTCCGGATACCACGACTCCATCACAGGGAACAGCGTGAAGATGGCCAGCATCGCAAGGTAGGAGAGCTGGAAGCTCAGCGACCTGATTATCATCGGGTCGGCCGCCAGTTGGATCATCAGTGCGGCGCAGAGCACGGCCAAGGGCCGACGCCGCCTTCCCGGCAGCAGTCTTGAGATTTCGTTTATCAGAATGAACAGGAAGGCCCTGACCACGGAGGGGCTGGCGCCGGTCATTGCGGTGAAGAATCCCGCCGCGGCTATGGTCAGCGCTGCCTTCATGACTGCGGCCGGCCGGCTTCTTCCAGCCCAGGCCAGGCTCTTGTGCAGAATGCCGTAGATCACGCCCATGTGGAGTCCGGAGAGCGAGAGTATGTGTACGGCGCCGGAGTCCTGGAACGCCGCGTTGGTCTCCGGGCTCAGCCCCTCGCGCTGGCCGGTGACCAGGGCCTTGACGAGCGGCGCGGTCTGGTCGAAGCGGAATCCGCAGCGGTCTATGACCGCGGTCAGGGCTTCAAGAGCCCTCTCCGCCGGCCCTCCATGCGGTGCGGGCGGAGCTATGGCGATGAGCGCGGTGAACCCGCACAGCATGCCGGCGCAGAAGAACATGGCATGGCACATGAGGCTCCTGTCGCCCCTCCCGCAATACAGGATGGCGAACGCTGCGGCGGCCAGGCAGCTCAGCGCCGCCGCCAGATAGGGCGAAAACTCCCCGGGCGGCAGATATGCCGCCAACGCCACTCCTGCTGAAAATGGGATTGAAATCGCCACGATATCCTTCCCCTCGAGCATTTCAATCAGATTTTTACGAAAATAAGCAATTTATTATTAATTTTGTATGCTATACCAATTTCTGATATGATAATTTTAGTAATCAACTGCGGCAGCTCTTCCATCAAGTACCAGCTCCTTGATATGAAAAGCGACGATGTCTACGATCTTCTGGCAAAAGGCATAGTCGAGAAAATCGGTCTTCCCGAAGGAAAGGTGACCCATAAGCCCACCGGCAAGGAACCCTATTCCAAGGAACTTCCGATAGCGGACCACAAGGTCGGAATGAGGCTCGTTCTCGACCTTCTCGTGGATCCCGCCCACGGAGTGCTCCGCAGCTTTGATGACATCGAGGCCGTGGGCCACCGCATCGTGCAGGGCGCCGACTTCTTCTCCGGCAGCACCCTCGTCGACGACGACGTGCTCCGCAAGATCGAAATCTGCTGCGATTTCGCCCCTTTGCACAACCCCGCCCACCTTCTGGGCATCCATGCCATCTCGCATGTCCTCCCCGACGTGCCCCAGGTGGTCACTTTCGACACCGCGTTCCATCAGACCATGCAGCCGGCGGCCTACATGTACGCGCTGCCCTACGAATATTATGAGAAGTACCGCGTCCGCCGCTACGGCGCCCACGGGACTTCGCATCTCTATGTCTCCCGTCACGGCGCCCGTTTCGCAGGCCTCGACCTTGCCAATTCCAAGATTATAACCTGCCACATGGGCAACGGCAGCTCCATCACCGCCATAGAGAACGGAAAGTGCGTCGACACCTCCATGGGTTTCACCCCTCTCGAAGGCATGATAATGGGAACACGCTGCGGCAACATCGACGCCAACATCATCCCCTACATCATGAAGAAGGAGAACCTGACTCCCGACGAGATGACCGACATCATGAACAAGAAGAGCGGCTTCCTCGGTCTTTCAGGCAAGACCTCCGACCTCCGCGACCTCAAGGATTTCGCCGACGAGGGCGACAAGAGGGCCAAGATGGTGCTCAGGAAGCTTGTGCTCGACACGGTCAAGAACATCGGCGCCTACATAGCCGAACTCGGCGGAGTCGACCTGCTCATATTCACCGCAGGCATAGGCGAGAACAACCCCTGGCTGCGCCGCCAGATCTGCGACAGCTTCGCCTACATGGGTCTGAAGCTCGACAACGGGGCCAATGAGGCCGCCCGCTCGTCCGACGCCATCATCTCCGCGGCGGATTCCACAGTCAAGGTCGCGATGATTCCCACGAACGAGGAGCTCGTGATTGCGCGCGACACAATGCACATCGTGTCAGACCAGTAAACTCAGCATACAACAAATATGGACAATTTCATCATTGAGACATCTGCCCGTCACGTGCATGTGACACGCGAAGCTCTCGACATCCTCTTCGGTAAAGGATTCGAACTGGAGGTGAAGAAACCTCTCTCCCAGCCCGGCCAGTACGCCTCCAACCAGAAGGTTGAGGTTGTCGGCCCCAAGTCCAGCCTCAAGTGTTCGATTCTCGGGCCCGTGCGTCCCCAGAATCAGGTGGAGCTTTCTTTCACCGACGCCCGCACGCTCGGCATAGTCGCTCCGATCAGGGAGAGCGGCGACGTGGCCGGTTCCGCACCCTGCAAGATTGTCGGCCCCTGCGGCGAACTTGATCTCAAGGAAGGCGCCATCATCGCACTCAGGCATGTCCACATGACCCCCGCCGACGCCGAGAGGTTCGGTGTCCACAACGGCCAGGTGGTTTCCGTCGAAGTCGAGCAGGAGACCGGAAGGAAGCTGATATTCGGCGACACTGTGATCCGCGTGTCCGACAAGGCCGCGCTCGCGATGCACATCGACACCGATGAGGCGAACGCAGCCGCCTGCAGCGGAGAGATGACCGGGCATATAGTTCCCGCACCCAAGACCGTTTCGCAGGTCTGCGACGCAGACTGAGACCTCAGCTGCCCCACTACACGACAATTCCGCGGTGTCGAGCCGCGGAATTGTCGTATAGTCAGCAGTCTATTGGCCATTCCGGACCATGTCCGTCTCATC
>JADILW010000055.1 GCA_017695095.1 Candidatus Cryptobacteroides avistercoris
GTTTCTGCGGCATAAACCGGCACAGGGATGAAGAAACTCGACCGTTTCATACTCAAGGCGTTCATCGGACCTTTCGTCGCGATTCTGCTGGTCGTAATCTTCATCCTGATGATGCAGTTCCTCTGGCTCTACATCGACGAACTCGTGGGCAAGGGCCTCGGCCTCGGCGTGATACTCGAGTTCCTGATGTGGGGAGTGTTCTCCATCCTGCCCCTCGCGCTGCCTCTGGCCACTCTGCTGGCCTCGATGATGGTCGTGGGACAGATGGCCGAGAACAACGAGCTTCTGGCCATCAAGGCCGCAGGAGTCTCGTTCTCGCGCATCATCTCCCCGCTCATCGCGGCATCCTTCGTGATCGCCGTGGGGGCCTACTTCGTCGGCGACAGGCTGGTGCCCGAGGCCTACAACCAGATCTACACCCTGCGCGACGACATACTCCGCACCAAGAACGAGATCAAGATTCCGTCGGGCACCTTCTACGACGGCATCGAGGGCTACATCCTCAGGGCGGAGGACCAGGACAAGGAGACCGACATGCTCTACGGGGTCATGGTCTACGACCACACCGACAACAAGGGCAACACCTCGCTGACCATCGCCGACTCCTCGAAAATCAGCATGTCCAAGACCAAGGACTACCTGATCTTCACCTTGTACAACGGCTCGAACTACCTGGAAGACAACACCATGCGCTACTCCGACACCAGCATGGTGCTCCAGCACATCAACTTCGCCCGCCAGGAGCTGGTGATCCCGCTGGACAACTACAGCTTCGAGAAGTCCGACTCCAGCCGCTTCAGCGACCAGGCCAAGTCGATGAGCGTGGCCGAGCTCAAGTACCAGCGCGACTCCCTCAGGCACTACCTTGACTCCATGGCTCCGGTCCACTACAACAAGCTGCGCGAGACCAGATACTTCCTCGAGGGCGGCCAGATCGACACCGCGACCCGCGACCCGGACCGCGCGTTGTTCAGCAGCCCGGACTTCATGAAATGGGACGACCCCGACGACAGGCTGAGAGCCGTGCAGCGCGCCGCAGAGAGCGCGTCGCAGTTCGGCAACGAGATCACGGGGATGAAGTTCGAGGTCTACGAACAGGACTTCTACCTGCGCCACACCGACATCGAATATCTCAAGAAATTCGCCCAGGCCCTCGCCTGCTTCATCCTGTTCTTCATCGGAGCCCCGCTGGGTTCGCTGATACGCAAGGGCGGGCTCGGCACCAGCGCCATCATCTCGGTGCTGTTCTTCGTGCTCTACTGGGTGATCGACATCTCCGGGACCAAGCTCGCGAGAGACGGAGCCATCAGCGCCTTCACCGGCGCCTTCATCTCGTCCTACGTGCTGGTTCCCATAGGCGCCTTCCTGACCTGGAAGGCCATAAACGACTCAGACCTTTTCAACATGGATCAGTTCAAGACATGGTTCAGAAAGATGAAGAGCAGGATCTCCGGCTTCTTCCGCCCCGTGCGCATAGTCTACATGGGCACTCCCGAATTCGCCGTGAAACCCCTCGACGCCCTCGTCAGGAGCGGCTACAAGGTGGTGGGAGTGGTCACCGTGGCCGACAAGCAGAGCGGCCGCGGACTCAAGACAAACGAAAGCGCGGTGAAGCGCTACGCGGTTGAGCACGGCATCCCGGTGCTCCAGCCAGTGAAGCTCAAGGATCCCGGATTCCTTTCAGCTCTGCGCGCCTGGAAGCCCGACATGTTCGTGGTGGTGGCGTTCAGGATGCTGCCCGAGGAGGTGTGGAGCATGCCCCGCCTCGGCACCTTCAACCTCCACGCCGCCCTGCTGCCCCAGTACCGGGGCGCCGCTCCGATCAACTGGGCGCTGATCAACGGCGAGAAGATGACCGGCGTGACCACCTTCATGATCGACAGAAACATCGACACCGGAGGCATACTCTTCCGCGAGGAATGCCGCATAGAGCCCGGTGACGACGCGGGCAGCATCCACGACAAGCTCGCCGACATAGGCGCCGGCCTCGTGGTTCAGACCGCCGAAGCCATAATCCAGAACAACGTGGAGGTGCGTGTGCAGCGCTCGTTCATCCAGGGGGCCGAGGTGCTCAAACCCGCGCCCAAGCTCACCCGCGAGCTCTGCCACATCGACTGGAACGACAGCTCCGCCGCAATCTGCAACCTCATCCGCGGCCTGAGCCCCCACCCCGCCGCATTCACCGAACTCGTGTCGGACAAGCACCCCGAACCCCAGACCCTGAAGATCTACAAGGCCGAGAAGACCGACCTCAAGGGCGTCCCCGGGCAGGTGCTCTCCGACGGAAAGACTTACTTTGCGATCGCCACCGCCGACGGCGCGGTCGCAATCAGGGACATGCAGCTCGCCGGCAAGAAGCGTATGGAGGTGAGCGCCTTCCTCGCCGGTTTCCGTGAGCCCGAAAGCTACAGCTGCACCCCCGGAAGCTCCAAGGACACAATCACCGCCCTATGCTGCGCAAAATCAGAATAATCCTGGCCCTGGTGCTCCTGACAGGGATCACCCTGCTGCTGGTCGGAATCGGCCGGCAATGGTGGGGATGGATGGCGAACCTGCAGCTCCTGCCTTCCATCCTCGCGCTGAACCTCCCTGTAATCCTGGGAGTGCTGCTGCTCACCCTGCTGCTCGGACGGCTCTACTGTTCGGTCATCTGCCCTCTGGGCGTGTTCCAGGACGTGGTCATCCGCCTGAGGCGCATCTGGGGAGAAGCCATGAACCGCAGGCAGGCGCGCCGTTTCAAGAGGCTCAAGGCCGCCGGAAAGCCCCTGCCCGCCCCGAAGAACTATTCGAAGCGCTTCGCCTACAAGAAGGAGCACCGCATCGTGCGGGCCGCCGTGCTGCTGGTCACCGTGGCTGGCGCCTTCCTGAGCCTGCAGTTCCTGCTCGCTCTGCTGGCCCCCTACAGCGCCTACGGACGCATGGTCAGGAGCGTCGCAGGGCTTGCCGGAGGTGAAAGCCTCGCACCCGCCCTGCTGATCACGGCAGGCGTCACCTTCGCGCTGATCTGCTTCCTCGCATGGAACCGCGGCAGGGCCTACTGCAACACCATCTGCCCCGTGGGCACCCTGCTCAGCGTCTTCAGCCGCTTCTCGCTCTTCCGCCTCACCATCGACGAAAGCAAGTGCGTGGCATGCAAACGCTGCGGAAGCCGCTGCAAGGCCTCCTGCATCGACATGGAGAACCATTTCGTGGACGGCAGCCGCTGCGTGCTCTGCTTCGACTGCATCGACAACTGCGCCGAGGGGGCGATAAGCTACCGTTTCGTCGGGCTGAAGCCCGCGCTGCCGAAAACCGGGAAAGGCAGTTCTGGCGCGGATTCGGGCTCTGGCGACGGTGCGCCCGCCGACGCCGGCAGGAGGAACTTCCTCGCCACCGGCGCCGCGCTGATAGGGACGGCCGCCCTGTCCGAAGCCCAGGTG